>NZ_JBEPDC010000025.1:0-19939 GCF_040300065.1 Nonomuraea sp. NPDC000554
CTTCCACCGGCAAGCGACGACGAGCTTACGCACAGACGATCAGCCGCTACATCACGGCTTCACCTCCGTTCTGCTGGGCGCACGAGATCACCTCAATGACCATAGAATTATTCCGGTCTAAGTCCAAGAATCTTACGAGCGTTGGCGTATCGGATCTTCATGAGCGTCTGCAGACGCGATATCTTGTCTCTATTAGCGGCAATAATTCTATTTTGGGCATCGGCGTAGACGGCTAGACGAACGCCAAAGTAGTTGATCTCCCTACGACAGTCCTCGTCGGCCACCGCCGTTTTAATCTCCAGAGAAGTGACAGCATGTCGCCGCGTTTCGGGGTCGATCTCCTTCTCCCATCTCGGATCGTTTTCCGCCCTATCCGGGGAACTGTAGGAGTAACCTCGCCCACGCATACACATGCTCCACCGCTCGTCGACCTCAGTCAGTCTAGGGTCTTTGAAAGCGACTTCAGAGGCGCTATCCATCAAACCGAGCATTTGCTTGTGATCTCTAGGCTTCGCAGCTCCCGACCCGTCAGGGCTTGGGGTGCCAACATTCAATGCGCGTTCAGCCTCATTGGCACATCCCCCGTCCGGAACCTTGATCCCCTTGACAACCTTCTTCCCAAGTCCAGTATATGCGGCATCGATATTCGAAGGGATAATGAACGCACGTCTCCCGTCCTGTGCGGCCCACGCCTCATCGCGCATTCCCGGAGGTCCTTGGTATCCATATTTTTCGACGTCTCGCGGCCCAAGCCATCCGGCATAGTCTGCGTTCTTTGGATAGTTTACCGGGCTGGTGTTCTTGGAGGACGGCATCCTGAGCCCGAACCTCCTGAGGCACTGGTCTGCGACCTTAAAGTCGGCCTTGTCGACAACGCTTCGTTGCATGCGGTTCAAGTCATAAGCATCAAAAGGGAGAACTAGATCTTCCTCTGAAGACACCTGAGAAGGAGTCGCATCGACGGTAGTCGGCGAGCACCCGGCAATAGGCAGCAAGAAAGAGGCCGCAACCACCAAGAAGCGCCCTCTGTTAGTCAGGGTGGCTGCAGAGTTCATCCAAACCTCACTTGTGACCGCACTTTGAGACCTAAATAGGATAAGTCTTATGTCAATCCCATTCCGCGCCACGCGGATTGCGGTGGGCGGATGGCGAAGATGGCATCCGCCTATCCGCCCACCAGTTACGCTCTACGCCCTCTAGAGAGGACTACCACGCAACTCTAGAGGCGTACTCCCATCCTTGCGACGAATTCAGCCACCCATGTCCCCGGACATAATCAGCCTCGGCCTTTCGGATGCCGGCAGAGTAAGACCCATCAGCCCACCATCCGAAGTCCCGGGAGAGATTGCTGCCCCACCCGCAGTAGTGTGGGCTTCCGGAAGTGTCCCACCAGCCGGTGGTCACCTTTTTCAACGATCCGTCCGTGTTGGAGCCAGTGTATTTCGGGTACATCTTGGACCAGCCGTACCAGATGCTGTTCGCTGCGGCCTTCCCCTCATTCACCCGCCAATAGATCTCAGCGGGGGTTCCCGATCCATACGAGCTGGTGACGGTCGTACCTGAGAGCGGGCTAGGGCCAGCAGAGTAAGAGATGTTACCTGGGTCGGAGAGCCAGCTCCCGCACCATACGTCAGCAGCAGCTACTGCATCGGCATCGGTGAAGCCGACTTCCGAACCCAGACCGTCCCTCACTGCCTTCTTGTCCTTTGCGTTGAGAGGAAGCTCATCCGCAGCGATCGGCTGCGGAGAAGGAGCCGACTGATTCAGAATCCTCAGGTCATGCTCCTGCTCCTCCGTAGACAGGGGCTCACCGGGAGCGACCCTCCGAAACTCTGGGTCTTGAGGAGAGGCCGATGGCGAGCTCGGGCTGTCCGCGAGAGTGGGGGCCACATTGAGCATGGTAGTCGCCGCAGCAGCGGCAACGACAATTGCAACATACTTGAGCGCCACGAGAGTATGCTCCTTTGTGCAGTACCGCCCATGAGTGGCCAATAGCCGTCCAGGCCGGACCACCTAAGGGGCTAATCCAATAAGATTCTATGTGAATTCGGCTGACGCGAACCAGCAAAGTCGACCAGGACGCCGAACTCCCACTTGATACTGGATGACTTATGGCTCGTCGACCTACTCCCCTAGAACTAGTAGTCTAACGTTATTGGCAGGACCTCCTTTCCAGTTCATTGCCGGCTCGAACTGCGGCGGCTATCCCCTAGAGTGCATCGCGCGAAGTGACTGATGCAATTCATGGCTAGTATGAACCAGCCCACATCGTCATAGGAGCTACGTTGTTTCTCTTACCGTAGTGGAGAGAAAAGGCCCAGGGGCTGGTGCTGCGATGCCCCTGCACGGCGGAGGACCGTCTGTGTGATCAGCGCGTTCGCTGCTTCTGTTCCAGCTGTCGCGCGGCCTTAATGCGCTCGGGTCGGAACGGATCTTCCGCCCCAGCGCCCTTACCAGGCGTGCGGTTCCACAAGCCGATCTTCGCCGACAGCGTGCCTATACGAACGTCATCGGGTGGCAGGTCGATTTGGAAGTGACTCTGCTTGGGTACGTGCTCATCTCCACCCCACCTGACCACGCCGTCGCACTCCGCGAGGATGTCTCGGATGACTATCAATTCGTGGGGGAAGAAGCCGTCCGATACGCCGACCGGGTAAGTTTCTGGCCGGATCGCGATCGCGGTTCCCGACGCGTAGTTGCTCTCGTAGGGTTGGGCCGGGGCACGTAAGGCGACGTGTCCGGTGATTTCATTGGGGACGTCGTTCCGAAGAGCATCGATCTCGTAGTGAAAGCGGCGCGCAACGTGTAGGAGCACCAAGGCGACGTCCCCCTGCAGGAGGTGCACGGAAACGTTGCTGCCTTCGATCCGGTGTACCTGTGCGTCCTTTATAACGGGCCAGCCGTTCTCGGTGGCGCCGGTCGAGATTGCGGCTTCCGCAGCGGCCGGAGCCACGATGCCAGACATGGCGACCGCACCGACGACGCCGAATCCGGCGGCTAGAAAGTGCCTGCGGGATAAATACTTTAGGTGTTCGGTCAATGACGCTCCTTGAGATTCACGACGATGCTTCCCCTGGAGGGCTGGTGCTGTGGACGATCGCGCGGACCCCCATCACGATTCCGGTGACCGCGCCGCCGGCCAACAGGATCAACAGCGGGTTGACGTATGCAGGTACCAGGTCGGTGGTCGTTCCGTCCTGCCAACGGCACAGATGCCTGAGCGGAAGCCATGTCCAAGAGGTGGCCGGATCTCCCAGACGCTTACTGACGCAGTATTCGCTCGTGGGAACCAGTTGGAGAAATCGCCCCGCCCAGAGTCCGTACGTGTAGGTGAGGACGGCGCCAAAAGTGGTGGCGAACGAGGCAGCGAACCAACGAGAAGCTCTCACAAATGCCAGGCTTTACTGGGTCCGCAGTTTCAGCTGGGCGTTCTCATCAGTGATCCTGGTGAGCATGACCTCGCAGAAACCCTGCAGGAACTCCTGCAGTTTCGTTCCCGGCAGCATGTGCGGCAGCACGGTCGGAACACCCCCGGTGGACTCGATGAGCCAGACGCGACCGACCGCGATAATGGTTTCGACATCCCTTGCGAGCAGCTGGTCGGCTACCGTGTAGAGGTTGTCAGTGTTGTTGAAACGCCCCTCGTAGAACTGCTTGAAACGAGACTTGTATCCGTTGCCCTTGTAATAGGACTCCACAGCGTCGGCTATGTTCGCCCCCTGTCGAACCTTCATCGTGATGTTGTAGCCGTCCGCGTCCTCGATCAGATCGCGCAGTTTGAATGATCCCGGTCCGTCCAGGCGGGACAGCTTCTCTAGACAGTAGGTGTGTCCCGAGGAATAGCTTTCACTGTTACGGCGCCATTCGCCATAGAACGTCATCAGGTCGCCACCCCATCCGGTGACATCGCCGCGACTCACGCCGAGACCGGAAGGCGGAGGGGCCACGTACACGCCGTTGCAGTTGGCGCCGAAATGGGCAACATCCAGGTCGATGCCGTAGAATGGATCGCGCGCCTCGGTAATCCTGGCGATCCCCGCGGCTTTCACATGCGCCACGAACCCGGCATCGTAATCACCGATGAGTGCTTCCCACTGAGCGTCGCCGTAGTCGATGTACCGTAGGTATTCCATGACCAGCTGGCTGGGGTTCCTGCTGCCGCCGTACTGAACGGCGAGGTCGTAGAGGCGCCGGATGTAGGCGACGAACTCGTCGATGGAATTGCTTGGGGTGTTAACTGCGGACACCCCCGGGTCGGTGTCCTTAGCGTGGACGTTCTTGTCGATCTGGATCTGTCCGGTACCGGAGCCGATCGTGAGGGTCTGGATCTGGTTGAAAGACCAGTTCTCGGGCAGGGGGAAGCCCATGTTGCCGGAGAAACCGGTCGACATCCCCGACACGAAGGACCATCGAGCCAGCGTCGCCTTCGTGACCTGCGTGCACACGTTTCTCGACCCGTACACGCCGTGCACGTACCTCTTGCCTTGACTTGCAAGAGCGGCGACAACACCTCGGAAGTACGGGATGATGTTGGACTCAATCTCGGCCTGAGTGGCGTCATAGTCCACGGCGAAATAGATCACGGTGCCGCTGTTGAATCCGTACTTGACTGCCGCCGTATGAGCCCCGAGGCCGTCCTGGTAGCCCTGCGCATAGGTGAAGTAGCTGACCGCTCCACCGTAATACTGAGATATCGGAAAGACTTTGAGGTCGTTCCGGAAGATCGTTTCCAGCTCACCCGGCTGGATCTGCTTGTTCAGCGGATTGTTGCTGGGGCGTTCGTCAAGATAGCGACCAACCACCCGGTATCCGGCGCGGTGCAAGGCTTGGGCGCGAGCGTCGGTTATGGTGGTGATGCAGTCTGCGGCGGTTCCCAGCCGATCCGGATCGCCGGTGGACACCAGGGTCTGGCACCACGTGGTGAAATCTACCTCACCCTTCGCCGGCAGGCCTGTGAATTCCTGAAAATCGCGTGTCCAGCCCTTGAGTTCGGCGTCGTAGGAGTCCGTGAAAGTAGCCTCCTTGTACGACCAGCCGCCCTGTTGGGTCTGATATTTGATGCTCCCGTTGAACACGCACGCAGCACTGTAGATCTGTACCCAGATCCCTGAGGAGCCCGCAGCAAGCGGATGCCCCCTGAGCCCCACCTGGGTGCCTGGGCCGAACACTCCAGTAGCTTGATCGTCGGTCATGCCGAGCTCGAACTGGATCGCCAGATAGAGTGACTTCTGGACGTCTCGTGAGAAGATACCGTCACAGGGAATCACGAAGAAGTTCTGACGATGATAGTAACGCCCGTTCAACCATCGCTGAACATCTCGGACCTTTTCTCTTCCTCCTTCAACCAGCAGGTAGGAGTCCATGGTCAGGATGGCCTTGAAACCCTTCGGCTGAACGCTGTTGATCTGATTGAGGCCGGCGTTCGTGAGAAGTGCCTGCACGGCTATATGGGTCGTGCCGTCATATACACCGTATTGCGATGCTCCCCAGTAACCCTTACAGAAGAGTCCATGCTGAAGGATTTTTATGATGTTCTTGTTGGCAGTGTTCGGGCCAATGTCGCCGAGGGCTCCCAGTTTGGCCAGAGTGGTCGGTCCGAAGTTGTCAGATAGCGGCGTGACACCCAACTCAATCTGTAAGGCGCGCGTCAGTGAATACATGGTCGCCCACCCCGTGATCCCGTCTTCGGCACACTTCTTGTAGCCACTCACTTGCCCATAGGTAGCGTTGACCCACTTCTGAGCCTCAAGGACCTTTGCGTCCAAAGCTTCCATGCCTTTCGACGGCGGAGTGCAGCCTTACAGATTTGGTAATCCGCAAGCCCCGCTGCCCCAGCAAGGCCGGACATCTGCGCAAGGCAATCGCGCTCCTGCAGAATCATCACGCCGCCCGAGGGTTCAGAGGACGGCTGTCACGGAGCTCATTTCACCGTTACGCTGCAGGTCGTGGGCCTGGCGAGAATTGTCGTTCTTGACCGAGAAATAGGAAAGCCCATGGTAGAAGGGTTGTCGACCAAGAACGACCTTTATCACCAGGGCCTGTGTGCTGTTCTACGGTGCTGTGCTGCCATTGTCATCCCACGCCTTGAGCTGCCTGATCGGCGCGCCGCGGCGGCACCGCCTGGCGATCGGTCCTACCCGAAGGCGCCTCAACCCGGGGCAGCAGGCCGTGCTGGTGCTGGTCTACCTCTGCAAGGGCGAGACGTTCGCCGAGATCGCCGCTGTGGTCGGCGTGGGTGCGACCACGGCCTGGTGCTGCGTTCAGGAGGTTGTCACCTTGCTCGCTGCGCGCTCGCCTGGCCTGAATGAGGCTTTACCCGCTGCCAGGCTATGCCTTCGTGGTGCTGGACGGCACCTCATCCCCGTCGACCGAGTAGCTGCTGACCGGCCCTATTAGTCCGGCGAGCGCAAAGAGCACGGGATGGATATTCAGGTCCTCGCCGCCACGGACGGCACTCCCTTGTGGACCTCAGGCTCACTGCCTGGTTCAGTGCATGGTCTCAAGGCCGCCCGCATCTGGGGCGTCATCCGCCTGCTGCAGAGTGCCGGTCTGATCGCACTCGCCGACAAGGCCTACATTGGCGCAGGTGAACACATACGCGTGCCCTGCGAAGGCAGGAACAAGCCAGCCTCACAGAAGAGCGCGAACTCCGCGCATGCCGCGGCCCTGACGAGCGCCTACGCGCGGCTGAAGACCTGACGGCATCCTGCGCAGGCTCCGCTGCTGCCCTCTTCTCACAGGTCGACTCGTCAAGGCAATCCTCCTTCTACAGCTCCGCGAGGCCCGCTGGAAACAGGTTCACGGAATCCGCCGACGGTCCTCCGATCCGCTTCGGCAATCAGATGTTCTGATGCCGCGCTCGTTAGCGGGAGGTCGCAAAGCAGCACCGGCAATGATCGCCCCCTGCCCTTTCCCGGTACGACGCCGACGCCCCGCCGGCCGGTTCCCGAGGGCCGCCCTGACCGGTGGCTCGCGTGGCCGGTCGGTCGCATTCCGCTTACGGACCGTGGTCGAATCCCGTTCACCTGGGTACGGTTCGTGCCATGGCGAAGGACGACGAGCCGGAGCAGATCAAGTGCGGCGCATGCTTCGGCGAGGGCGGCAACTGGGAAGAGCTCAACGGCAAGCAGGATCAGGAGCGGCGCTGGAACACGTGCCGCTCGTGCGCCGGGAGCGGCTTTGTCGACGCCTGACCCGATCACCTGCCCCGAGTGCGGTGGCACCATGGTCGAGTGGGTGGCCGGGATGGCGCTGGCCTGCGAGTTCTGCAACGGCAGAGGCCACGACGGCCGTCCCCAGTGGACACCGGAGAACCCGCCGCCGCGCCCGCCCGTGTGGGCCGACCCGCGGTGGAACGACCCGCAGTACGCCCGGCTCAAGCTGTGCCGCTACTGCTTGGGGGCCCGCGAGGTGACGCACATGAACGAGGTCACCCGGACGATGGTGATGGTGTCCTGCCCCGGATGTGCCGAGCACCGGTCGGAGTAGCCGGCCGGGCGTCACCGCAGTGGCCTACAGGTTTTCTTCTCGCAGACCGGTCCCGTGCCAGCCGTCACCCAGCCGGTAGGCCCGTCGGGCCGTCCCGGCGAAGACGTCCGCACGCTCGCCCGCTATCACGGCTCCTCCAGCGCGTAGGCGACCGCCTGCGACAGCCCGAGCCGCGTGCCGTCCCGGAAGGCCGCCCGGTACGCCTGGGCCCCCAGTGCGCGTCGTGCCCGCTCGGTGCACTCCTGGTGCGATCTCGCCTGGAACCGCAGCCGCAACGGAGAGGAGGCGACCGCCTCCCACAGGAGGTGCGCGGCGCCCAGCAGCCGGGCGGCCCGTTCGTGCCGGCCGCGCGCCTCAGCCGTCCACGCCAGCACCTCCAGGCACTGGGGGAGGCCCCACCGGTCGTCTGCGACGCTCCAGAACGCGGCCACCTCCCGCATCCTGGCCTCGGTCTGCTGCCAGTCGCCCCGCTCCCAGCAGGCAATGCCGACCGCGTACAGCGCGTACGCGCGGAAGAGCGTCGCGTTGCGCTCCTCACACAACATCACGAGTTCCGCACCGTACGCGGCGGCCCGGTCCGGGCTCGTCGTGGCGCCGAAGAGTGCGGCGAAGTACAGGGTGACCCCCACGGCGTGGACGTCGCCTCTCGCCCAGTGCCGGGTGCGGGCCTCCTCCAGGAGCGCGATCCCGCCCTGGGTGTCGCCCTCGGACAACGCCGCGACGCCGGAGAGCTGGACGGCGAACGCGAGCGCCGCCTCGTCCCCCAGCTGCCGCGCGAGCGCCATGCACTCCCGCGTGTCCGCCGCTGCCGCCGGATCACCCTGGTAGTGGGCGAGCAGCCCGTCGGCCCACAGGCCCATCACCCTGGTCACGCTCGATCCGGGCACGAGCGCGAGGCCGCGTTTCAGCCAGTGCCGGCCTTCGTTGAGAGCACCGGCGACGAGCCAGTTGGCCCACAGCGCAGAGGCGATCTCCAACCCGGCGGGGGCGTCGCCGGGCCTGCCGAAACAGAGGTCGAGGGCGACGCGCACGTTGGGAAGCTCCGGCTTCAGTGTCCGGATGTGATCGATCTGGTCGGGCTCCACGCGGTCCACGCGCAGTCGCTCCGCCAGTCGGCGATAGTGGTCGATGTAGCGCCCGCGCAGCGCCTCCGCGTCCGCGGCGGGCAGGTGTTCGCGGCCGTACGCGCGGATGGTCTCCAGCATGCGGTAGCGGACTGCGGTGCCGTGCTGCTCCGCTCCGCCCAGGATGGACTTGTCCACGAGCCCGATCATCAGATCCAGCACGTCCTCGCGTGCCAGCCCCTGCCCGGGGCAGACGGCTTCGGCGGTGTCCAGATCCACACCCCCCGGGAACATCGACAGCCGCTCCCACAACCGTCGCTCGCCGGACGAGCACAGCCCGAAGCTCCACTCCATGGTCGCCCGCAGAGTCTGGTGGCGTGCCAGCGTGCCGGGGCCGCCCTCGGCCGGTACTTCCAGACGCTCGTCGAGCTCGTTCACGAGGTCTTCCACCGATGTCGTACGCAGCCGTACCGCCGCCAGCTCGATGGCCAGCGGAATCCCGTCCAGGTGCCGGGCCAGCCGGGCGACCGCCTGGGCATTGGCCCCGTTGACGAGGAAGCCCGGCCGGGTCGTCGCCGCTCGCTCGGCGAAGAGGCGCACGGCGTCACGCCGTGCGATGTCGCGGGTACTGTCACCGGGCTGCGGGACCGGCAGTGACGGTACGGGCAGCACCTGCTCGCCGTACACCCCGAGCGACTGGCGGCTGGTGGCCAGGATCTGCAGCCGCGAGGTGCCGCGCAGGAGCTGGTGCACCAGTCGGGCGCACGCGCCGAGCAGATGCTCGCAGTTGTCCAGCACCAGCAGCTGTTGTTTGTCCGCCAGATGCTCTATCAGCAGGGCCACGAGGTCCGGTGTGGTGTCACGGATTCCCAGTGCGGCGGCCACGGCCGGGGCCAGCAGGTCCTCGTCGTCGATGGTGGCCAGCTCCACCAGCCGAACCCCGTCTCGGTACCTCTGCGGCAGGACGCGGCTGACATGTCGCGCCAGCCGCGTCTTGCCCACCCCGCCCGCGCCGGTCAGGGTCAGCAGGCGGGTCCTGGCCAGGATCCGCCTGACTTGGGAGATCTCGTGCCGTCGTCCGACGAAACCGGAAGCGTCGGCCTGCTGCCAGTCCGCCGCTGACTGTTCGGCGGCTGGGACGTTCCAGATCGTGTCTTTCACCGGCATGCTCACTCGCCGCCGGGTGGCCCCTCGCCAGTGAGGCGGGCCTGCTCTGCGACCCAGCCGACGATCTGGGTCCTGGAGTTGAAGCCGAGTTTGCTCAGGATGTGCTCGGCGTGGCCTTCGACGGTGCGCTGAGCGATCACCAGCGCCGCCGCGATCTCCTTGTTCTTCATCCCCCGGGCGATGAGCTGGGCGATCTCCGTCTCTCGTGGGGTGAGCGGCGAGTACTGGCCCGCCTCATCGGATCGGCTGCGAGACGGCGCTTCCTCCATGAGGGCGTAGGCAAGCGCCTGGTCAGGGGAGCGCCCGGCGCCTCGCTTGACGGCCGTATGGAAGGCCTGTTCGCGAAGGGAACGATGCGTACGGATCTCGCATTCGTCGTGATACGGGATGAGGTGGCCGAATCCCAGTAGTGGCGCGCCGATCGCCTCCCAGATGTCGCGCAGGATGCCCAACAGCTCGCCGGCCCGCGCGTACTCCCCTTGTGAGGCGGCGATCCAGGCCAGCACCTCGATGGTGAGCCCGACCCCGACCGAGTCGTCCAGCTCGTGGAAGACGCGCAGGCTCTCCTGCTCCAAGGCGGTCGCGCGCCGCGTGTCGCCTTGGCGCCAGAGCTCGATGCCGAGCGCCGCCACCGTGTACGCCCTGTGCCAGCTCTCGCCATGAGCGTCGCAGATGGCGATGCCCTCCTCGGCGGCGGCGACGGCGCGTTCCGATCCGCCGAGGAACGAGTGCGCGAGGGAGAGCCAGGTCAGCGCCTGGACTTCGCCCGCAGGGTCTCCGCCGGCGCGATGATGGGTCACCGCCTCCTCGAAGGATCTGATAGCCGATGCGGTGTCTCCCCCGTGCATGGCGACCATTCCGGAGTAGAGCGCGACGTAGCCGAGCACCGGTTCCAGCCCGAGTTCCTCGCCGAGTGTTCTGCTCTTGGCCAGCAACCCGATGGCCGAGTCCTGGTCGCCCTGGATGATGGCGAGCCACCCGCATGCCCAGAACGCCCGCGCCCTGACCTGGGGCCCGCCGCCGGATTCCGCGAGTCCCTGTTCGAGCCAGTCACGTCCCTCGCCCAGGTGGCTGCTGGTGATCCAGTGGTCGAGCAGGTCGCTCGCCATGTCGATGCAGAGCCCGGCGTGCTCGGCGTAGCAGTATTCCAGGGCGGTGCGCAGGTTGGGATGCTCGGCGCGCAGCCGGGTCAGCAGCTTGGCCTGCGCCGGGCCGAACAGCTGCGCCCGCGCCTCGCGCGAGAGCTGCCGGTAGTAGTCGCGATACCGGTGTTTCAGCTCCTGCTCCCGCCCGGAGGCGACGAGGCGCTCACGTCCGTACTGCCGGATCGTGTCCAGCAGCCGGTATCGCACTCCGTACGGATGGTCCTCCCGGATCAGGACGGACTTCTCCACCAAACCGATCACCAGATCGATGATCTCGTCACGGGGGATGGCGTCCCCGGCGCAGACCGCTTCCGCCGCCTCCAGATCCAAGCTGCCGGTGAACACCGAGAGGCTTGCCCACAGCAGGCGCTCCTGCTCGGTGCAGAGCCCGTGACTCCAGTCGATCAGGGCGCGGAGCGTCCGGTGGCGGGGCGCGGCGGCGCTCGATCCTGAGCTGAGCAGCCCGAAGAGATCGTCCAGCCGGTGGAGCAGCTGGTGGACCGAGAGCACGCGCAGTCGCACGGCGGCGAGCTCGATGCCGAGCGGCAGACCGTCCAGGCGGCGGCAGATCTGCTCGATGATGTCCTGATTCTCGCTGGTGACGGTGAAATCGGGCAGCACGGCCGTGGCCCGCTCGGCGAAGAGCCGTACCGCGTCGGACATGGGGAACGGCGTGTCGTGCTGGGATGCGCTGCTTGGCAGCGGCAACGTCGGCACCGGGAACGCCTGCTCGCAGGCGACTCCCAGTGGCTGTCGGCTGGTGGCCAGGATGCGCAGTTCCGAGCCGGAGCGCAGCAGCGTCTGGGCCATCATGGCGGACTCGTCGAGGACGTGCTCGCAATTGTCCAGGACGACCAGCGCCCGCTGCTCGCGCAGGTGCTCGGTGAGCACCTGGATGGGCGACTGGGCGGAGTGACTCTGGATTTTCAGCGCGGCGACCATGGCCTGAGGCAGCAATGCCGGGTTGTCCAGTTCGGCGAGTTCGACCAGCCAGACCCCGTCGGGGAAGGCCCGTCGCACGTCGGTGGCGACGCGCAGGGCCAGCCGGGTCTTGCCGACGCCGCCGGGCCCGGTGAGGGTCACCATGCGGGCGTCGGCCAGCAGCCGCTTGACTGCTGTTACTTCGTGCCGACGCCCGATGAAGCTGGTTACCTCAGCAGGCAACCCGCTGGCGTACGTTTGCGCCGAGGTGCGCAATGTGGCAGTGGTCATCGATGCCTCGCATCGGCTTGAGCGAGTGAGTCACCACACGCTGACAAGAGCCGATATATCCATCATGTGCTCGTGGCGGGTGTTCCGACCACCCGGACAATATGCCTGGTCATCGCACATATCGGGCCGAATGCCAGATTATCGGCGACCCATGGTGAAGAGCGGGCCTGCATATGGGACAGATTTTGTCGAGAACCGCGCCGAAGAAGGCGCCGAGGTGCTGGGCGGACCCCAGCCCACGCGGCCAGGACGCGTCAGTGAGGAGATAGGCCAGCACCCTTGCAAACACTCTATGAATGTGGACGACTTCGCTATGTGTCCGCACCCGGAGAAGTAGTCTACCCGAAGACTTAAGGCTATCCTTGAATCAGGGAGAACGTCGTGGTGTGGATGGTGAAGGTCACCGACGAGTACGCCGCCTGGTTCCGCGTGTTGATCAAGGAGGATCTCGAGTCCGCAATCCAGGTCGCACAGGCTGTTGCGGCCCTGCGCGAGGAGGGACCGACCTTGGGCAGGCCGCTCGTGGACCGCCTCAAGGGGAGCAAGCTGCACCACCTCAAGGAACTGCGCCCGGGATCGCGAGGCCGCTCGGAGATCAGAGTGATTTTCGCGTTCGATCCCGCCAGGGCCGCATTGCTCCTGCTAGGTGGCGACAAAGCGGGTAACTGGGAGCGGTGGTACAAGGAGCACGTCCCGCTGGCCGAACAGCTCTATACCCTCTACACCAGCGATAGCGAGGAGTGAAGATGCCGAAGAGAACGCCGGGAGACTGGGAAGACCTGGAGCGGGAACTTCATGCCGCTGGAGTCGCCCCGGCAGAGATCGAGGCAGGAGCACGACGCCTGCTCGCCGAAGCAAGGGGCCACCAGCTGGCCGAAGCGCGAAAGGAGCGCGGCTTGGGCCAGAAGGACATTGCGGCGATCATGGATGTGAGTGTCGCCCGAGTTTCGCAGATCGAACACGGCGAGGTGGCCTCTCTCGATGTCATCGCTCGTTATGTCGAGGCACTCGGCGCGCGCCTCGACCTGGTCGTCGACTTCGGCGACCACACCTTGCGACTGCCTGTCACCGAGAAGCCTGTAGACAGCGCGGCCTGACACCTCCGACTACTCATAGCCCAGTCGCGGCGGTCCCTCTTGGCGGGATCCAGAGGGGGGCGGACCTGACAGGAATGGGCGACGCGACAGTGGCCGCCGCCTCCGGGTCGCAATTCAGGTTGTGCTCGGGCTTGGGGGCGTCGAACCGGCCCCCATGATCCAGAGGTGCCGCACGTCCCGGGCGAGGGACGGGGTGGCCGTGATCGCGTTGGCGATGTCGGTGAGGGGCCCGACCGCCACCACGTCCACCTGGCCGGGCGCGCGGCTCACCTGATCCACCAGGTACGCCGACCTGCCCGCGGAACCGCCCACGACGGCCGCGTTCATGCTCAGAATCAGGTGACCCGGACGCGAAGGAGCCCCATGGACGGCCCGACGAACCTGCGGACGTGCGGGATGACCGACCCGATCGGCATCGAGATCACCCGCCCGGCGCTGAGCTGGCAGCTGGCCGCCACCGGCCCGGACGCCCGGCAGACCGGCTATCACGTGCGGGTCTCCCCGGCCGGCGGCGGGGCCGACCTGTGGGACAGCGGCGAGGTCGCCGGCGACGAGCAGCGGGTCGAGTACGCGGGCCGGGTGCTGCCGAGCCGCACCGCCGCCCAGTGGAGGGTCCGGGTCCGCGACGCCGCCGGCCGCTGGTCCGCGTGGAGCGAGAGCGGACGGTTCGAGCTCGGGCTGCTGCGTCCGGACGACTGGACGGCGTCCTGGATCACGCACCCGGACTGGCACGGCGAGGGCGACCCGCGGGCCGGCGAGAACCACCCGCTGCCACTGCTCGCCGGCGAGTGCACGCTCGCCGGGCCGGTCGCCCGCGCCCGCCTGTACGTCGCCGGGCTCGGCGTCTACGTCGCGTCGGTGAACGGCACGCCGGTGACCGACGCCGCGCTGGAACCGCCGTACGCCGACTTCAGCAGGCGCGTCGTGTACACCACGCACGACGTGACGCTGCTGCTGCGCGGCGGGGCGAACGCGATCGGCATCGAGCTCGGCCCCGGGATCGCGCACGTCCTCCCGCACCAGGACCGCTACGCGAAGTTCTTCGGCTCCAAGGCGTCGCCTCGCGCGATCGCCCAGCTGGAGGTCGGCTACGCCGACGGGACGTCCGACCGGTTCTGCACCGGCGTGTCCTGGCGGGCCGTCGGGGGCCCGACCGTCCGCTCGCACTGGTACGGCGGCGAGGACCACGACGCCCGCCTCGCGGTCGCCGGGTGGGACGTCCCCGGCACGGACCGTTCCGGCTGGCGGCCGGCGACGGTCCTGCCGGGCACGGCCGAAACGCTGAGATCGCGTGCCTGCCCGCCCGTCAGGGTCGTGGAGAGGCTGCCGGCGGCCCGGAAGCTCGTCGCCGCCGACGGGACGCCGGTCTTCGACGTCGGCACGGTCGTCGCCGGCTGGACCGAGCTGCGGCTCGACCTGCCCGCCGGACGCCACCTGCGGCTGGTCCCCGGCGACCAGCTGGACGCGTACGGCCGCGTGGCGCAGTCGAAGCCGGCGACCGGCGCGCCGATCTTCAACACGTACGTCACCCGCGACGGCGCGCAGTCGTGGCACCCGCGCTTCCGCTACGACGGGTTCCGCTACGTCGAGGCGCAGGGCCTGCCCGAGCACGTCGGGCAGGAGGCGCTGACGGCGCTGGTGCTGCGCGCCGACAACCCCCGCGTCGGCGACTTCCGGACGTCCAACGACCTGCTCAACAGCGTCCACACCATCATCGACCGCGCGTTGCAGGGCAACATGTACAGCGTCCTCACCGACTGCCCCCACCGCGAGAAGCTGGGCTGGCTGGAGCAGGTCCACCTGCTCTTCGACGTCGTCGCGTACAACTACGACGTCGCCGCCTACTACCGGGAACTGCTGGTCACCATGGCCGAGGCGCAGACCTCCGAGGGGCTGGTGCCCGACATCGCGCCCGAGTACGTGGTGTTCGAGGACCTCTTCAGGGACGACCCCAACTGGGGCGGCGCGATCGTCCGCGTCCCCTGGCAGATGTACCGGTGGTACGGGGACCGGGCGGCGCTGGAGACGCACTACACGGCCATGTCGCGCTATGTCGACTATCTCACCGGCCGCGCGGACGACGGCATCCTCGGCTACGGGCTGGGCGACTGGATCGGGCTGGACTCTTCGACGCCCGTCCCGCTGGTGGCGACGTGGGGGTACTGGCGGGCCGCGAGCACCATGGCCCGTGCCGCCGGCGTGCTGGGCCGCGACGGCGACGCCAAGCGGTTCCGCGCCCTGTCCGAACAGATCGCCGCCGCGTTCACCGGCGCCTTCTTCCACCAGGAGAGCGGGACGTTCGGCAGCGGCAGCCAGGCGTCCGAGATCCTCGCCCTCGACCTCGGCGTCGTCCCGGCGGAGCTCGCCCCCGCCGTGCTGGACCGCGTGAGCGAGGCGATCCGGCCGGTCAACGGCGGCATCACCGTCGGCGAGGTCGCGCTGCCGGCGCTGTTCCGGGTGCTCGGCCGCGCCGGGCGGCACGACGCGCTGTGGGAGTTCGCGACGTCCACGAGCCATCCGAGCTACGGCTACCAGGTGCTGCACGGCGCCACCGCGCTCACCGAGGCCTGGGACGGCCCGACGAGCGGGCTGTCGCAGAACCACTTCATGCTCGGCGCGATCGACGCCTGGTTCTACCGCTGCCTCGCGGGCATCGGCCAGGCGCCGGGATCGACCGGTTTCCGCAGGCTGCTGATCGAACCGATCATGGTGGGCGACCTGGAGTCGGTGCGGGCGAGCACCGCGACGCCCTTCGGGCGGGTCGCGGTCTCCTGGCAGCGGCAGGACGGGGAGTTCCGGCTCGACGTGGAGGTTCCGGCCGGTTCGTCGGCGCGGGTGCGCCTGCCCACGCCCGGCTCCTGGCGGCAGGCGGTCCCGGACGAGGCCGTCGCGCTGGACGCCACCGCCTACGAGATGCCCGCCGGGCGCTGGACGCTCACCGCGACGGAGGGCCGGTGATCGCCGCGCGAACGGCGCCCGCCGGTGGTCACGCGACCCCACTGGCCGGCGAGGACGTGGTCCCGCACGCCCCACCCATCTCCCCTGCACCAGTCTCCGATCACGGCCCGGCGCGACCGCGCGTTTTGTGGTGATTGAGCCCGAGGCCCGGATCGGCGGCCCGCTCGGCGTTCTCGAGCGTTGGCATGCCCTCTGACCTGGGGCATCGCGTTTCCTTCAGGAGAAGTCACAGGTAGCCTGTCGCCTGCGGCTTCATTGCTGAGCCGGTGGGTGCTCCATGGCCCCAGCCGCACAGCCCCCCTCCCCCGCATGATCGTCCGGCTCGTCGGCGATCGGAAGTTCGCGGTACGGAATCGGTGTGCGAGGTGGGTCCAGCACGGCTGCCACCGGGATGAGCATGCCGCCGGCAACCCCCAACCGAATCCCGGAACGTTCCAAGGTGTCTCCCCAGACGCACCCCTCAACGCATGGGAGATGTGTGTGTTCAAGATAACTGGCATGCGATCAGCCGTGCTCGCCACCCTCATGGCCGCCGGACTCGCCCTGACCACCGCTTCGACGGCCGCCGCGGCCACCGTCCACCAGACGTTCCCCGCCGGCGCGGCGAGCGTGGGCCGCCCCGCCATCATCGGCGGGAAGGCGGCGACCGAGCCCTACTCGTTCATGGTGTCCTTCCGGCTGAACAAGCTGCGCGAGCACCACTGCGGCGGCGCCCTCATCGCCCCCGACTGGGTCGTCACCGCCGCCCACTGCGAGGGGCTCATGAAGCCCGGCAAGACGCGGGTGCGGATCGGCTCCCCCGACCGCGACAAGGGCGGAGCCCTCACCAGCGTCAAGCGCATCATCACCCATCCCGGCTGGACGGACCCCAGCAGGGAGCCCGAGGGCGACATCGCGCTCGTCCAGCTGGACCGGCGGGTGGACCTGCAGCCCATCCGCATCGCCGACAGCCCCGGACGGGTGGGCGAGCCGACCCGGATCATCGGCTGGGGCATGACCTGCGAGTACCGGAACGACTGCGCGCACGGCCCCAAGCAGTTGCAGGAGCTCGAGACCGTGCGCGTCCCCGACAGGCGATGCACCGACCTCGACCGCGGCACCGAGGTGTGCACCGGCGCGCTCGACAAGAAGGCGGCCAACGCCTGCAACGGCGACTCCGGAGGCCCGCAGATCCGGAAGGTGAACGGCCGCTGGGAGCTCATCGGCGCCACCTCGCGCGACGGCGACGACTTCGAGGAGCGCCGGGACGGCGGCGCAGGCTGCGCCACCACCCCCGATGGCAGGCCCGGCCTCGGCATCTGGACGGACGTGACCCACTACCGCTCCTGGATCGCCGACACCATCGGCAAGGACGCCCCCGCGGACCTGCGCAACGCCGCCTGACCGCGTCCGAGCACGCCGGCGCGGCTCCCCTGGCCGTCCGACAGCGCGCTGTCGTACAGTCAGGGTGGGTCGTGCCGGCGCTGCTGTCGACTGGCGAGGAGGGCGACGGTTCTTGACGCTCAGGTACGGGAGTCGTTTCGCCAGGGTCCAGGCGCTCGCCAACGCGCAGTTCCGATTACTCCTGTCCAGCCAGATCGCCTCGGTGGTCGGCGAGCAGGTGTTCGCGGTCGCGATCACCGTCTCCGTCCTCAACGCCGGCGGTGACGCCTCGACGCTCGGGCTGGTGCTCGCCGTCCGCGGCGTGGCCCTGGTGATCTTCCTTCCGGTCGGCGGCGTGTGGTCCGACCGGATACCACGGCGCCGGATCATGCTGGCCGCGTACGGCGTCCAGGCGGTCATGGCCGCCGGGCTGGCCCTGGCGTCCACGCTCTCGTTCTGGGCCGCCGCGGCGGCCGTCTTCGTCTCCGGGGTCGCCGAGGCGTTCGTCCGGCCCGCCTTCAACGGGATCCTCAGAGGCGTCCTGACGGAGGACGAACGCGTCTCCGGCAGGTCGCTGATCAGCGTCTCGGTGCGCACGGGCATCATGCTGGGACCGGCGCTGTGCATCGCACTGGTCGCCGTCGCCGGAACCCGATCCGCGTTCGTGGTCACGACGGTCGTCTTCCTGGCCTCGGCCGTGCTGTTCTGGCGCGTCAAGGAGCCGTCGTGGAGTCCGGCGCCCCGCGCGTCGTTCGCGAGCGACATCGCGACGGGGGTGGCGGAGGCGCGGCGGCGTCCCTGGGTGCTCGCCATCCTGCTCTTCTCGACCGTCAGCCTCATGTTCGTGCTGGCGCCGACCCAGGTTCTGCTGCCGGTCGTCAGCACCGCGCACTTCGGATCGCCCGCCGTCTACGGAGTGGCCCTCACCTGTTACGGCATCGGGGGCCTGGCAGGCGGCCTGCTCACGATGGCGTGGCGGCCCCGGGCCGTGGGGGGCGTGGCCATGGTGTCGATGGCCCTCTACGCCGCGGCGCCGCTCTCGCTGCTGGTCTCGGGTTCCGCTCTGTCGATCTTCGTCTGCTTCGCGGTCGCCGGCGCGGGGGTCGAGATGTACGCGATCCAGTGGGAGGTGGCCCTGCAGCGGGAGATCCCGGACCACCTGATCGGGCGCCTCACGTCGTTCGCGTGGCTGTGCAGCTTCGGGCTGATGCCTTTCGGCCAGGCGCTGACCGGGCCGCTGGCCGAGCTCACGAGCACGGGTGTGGTTCTCGGGGTGGCGGCGGCCATCGTGCTCGTCGTGCCGCCCTGTCTCCTTCTGGTGCGGGGAATGGCGAAATTCCGCACGTCCTCACCCGGGGACGCACCGCTGTAAGGCGCCCCTGTAAGCCGCTTTGGCATGAATCGACAGGTCAGCCGAGTTGGCCGGATTCTCGCGCCCATATCAGCCGAAATCCGCGGGTGTTCGTCCCTTCCGTCAGCAAGATCGGAGCGTGTATGTTCATCACGTCAGCGAAAGAAAGTTTCAAGCAATGAGGGGTAATGGGCAAGAAACTTCACCTGCTGGTGCTGCCCGCGGCGGCCGTCGCGCTGTCCGTCCTGCCGACCGTTCCGGCCCAGGCCGCCACCGGCTATGACCGGTGTCACGCCGGCTACTACTGCATGTTCTCCGGCCTCGACGGCTCGGGCGACATCATCGAGATCCAGAGCGACACCCCCGACCTCGCCGCGCTGAACATGGCCGGACGGGGCAAGTCCGACTGGAACCGGACCGCTTCCTACATCCACCTCTTCTCCGAGGCCAACTACGGCGGCTGCTCAGCCGTGACCTCCCCTGGCGGCAAGGGCAACTTCTTCAGCACGTACCGCGACTTCTTCAATTCCGTCCGTATCGGCGGCGCGAACGGCCCCTCGTGCAATACCCCCAGCGAATTCCGGGTCAAGTCCCACACCTGACAGAAACGGCGTACGGCCCGGCATCGTGTTCACGATGCCGGGCCGTCCCGCGCTATCTCGGTCGCTAACTCTGCTGGCTGATCTGGCTGGGCTGCGGCCATTCCGCGCCGACGGCGAAGTTGTCATGCCATTTCGCCGTGTTCGGCAGGAAACGGCCGCCGTCGGACGTCGACACGAACACGTCGCCCGAGGCTCCCCGGGTGTAAGCGATCACGTCGGCCTTGCCGTCGCCGTCGAAGTCGCCCACGCCCGGCACCTGGTCGCCGCCCGCGAAGTCGTCGTGCCACTTCCAGGCCCGCTGGACGAACCGGCCGCCGTCGGAGAGGGAGACGTAGACGTCGGCGGCGCTTCCTCCGGTGAAGGTGGCGATGTCGTCCTTCCCGTCGCCGTCGAAGTCGCCGACCGCCGGCGTCTCGGTGCCCACCGCGAAGGTGTCGTGCCAGAGCCAGGCGTCCTGCCTGAAGATGCTGCCGCTGGACAGCGCCACGAAGAC
>NZ_JBEPDC010000025.1:20038-156670 GCF_040300065.1 Nonomuraea sp. NPDC000554
CGTCGGCCGACGAGCCCCGGGTGAACGTGGCGATGTCGTCCTTCCCGTCGCCGTCGAAGTCGCCGACCGCCGGGATCTCGGTGCCCGCCGCGAAGAAGTCATGCCATTTGCGGGCCCCCGCGAATCCGGAGCCGGTGGACAGCGCCACGTAGACGTCGGCCGACGAGCCCCGGGTGAACGTGGCGATGTCGTCCTTCCCGTCGCCGTCGAAGTCGCCGACCGCCGGGATCTCGGTGCCCGCCGCGAAGTAGTCGTGCCACTTCCAGGACTGCTGGACGAACTTGCTCCCGTCCGACAAGGTCACGTACACGTCGGCGGCGGTGCCCCTGGTGAACGTCACCGCGTCGTCGCGGCCGTCGCCGTCGAAGTCGCCCGTCAGGGCGATCTCCTGGTCAGTGGCGAAGAAGTCATGCCATTTCCATCCGTTCTGCACGAACTTCCCGCCGTCGGAGAGTGACGCGTACACGTCGGCGGCGGTGCCCCTGGTGAACGTGACCGCGTCGTCGCGGCCGTCCTTGTCGAGGTCGGTGCGGGTCGGCTGCCCGCTACGGCCGGACACGGCAGGCCCGAGGTCGGCCGTGCGGCCGGACAGATCCACCGCCACCACCCGGTAGTACCAGGTCTTGCCGGCCGCGAGCCCGCCGTGGGTGAAGCCGAGCGCCCGGGTCGTGCCGAGCAGGCTGCCCGGCCCGATCGGGACGGTCGGAGACGTGGAGCCGTACACCCGGTACTCGCGCAGCCCGAGATCGTCGGACGGCTCCCGCCAGGTGAGGTGCAGCGCGTGGTCGGTGCCGCCGATCAGGGACGGCCCGGTGGCCGCCGAGGGGGCCCGGTCGTCGATGTGCTGTTCGGGGATGATGCTGTCGGCGGCGTACCGGGCCGCCGTCCACGGGGGCGCGCCGGCCGAGGGCCGCAGTTCCACCCGGATCAGGCTCTTGTTGAAGGTCGCGCTCGCCGGCAGCGCGAAGGTGTCGGACTGCCAGCGCTGCACGCCGTTGCCGAGCGGCTGCCGCCACTCTCCCACGTCGGCCCCGTCGACCAGGACGCGGGCCGCCTGGTACGCCTGGCTCTGGTCGGAGGTCCGGCGCAGCAGCACCCCGTTGTTGTCGCGGTCGACGCCGACGAGGAACGAGACCGGGCTCGAGGTGGACCTCGTCACGTCGCGGACCGACGCGTCGTCGTCGTCTCCTTCGTAGACCGAGGTGAGCGTGGCCTGCGTCGCCGCTCCGGTCTCCTTGTAGTCGTGGTCGGCCCTGCTGGTCGCGTCGCCGACGTCCAGGACGGTGGTGCGGTGTGTCCCGAAGGACGGCTGGGTGTACAGGAACGCGGTGGAGCCGTACACCGCCGGCGCGTCGTTCTGCATCCCGTGCTCGATGCCGAACCTGAGGGCGGTCGAGTACTCCACCGCGTCCGACAGCATCAGCCGGTAGGCGGCGTCGCACTCGTACGTGCAGCCACCGCCGTTCTTCTCGTGCGCCGGGTTGCCGTTCATCGGGTTGCTGAAGGTGCCGCGGTTGAAGTACCAGCCGGACTCGTAGAAGTCCTCGGCGCCGCTGCCGTGGATCTGCGGGGTGAGCGCGGCGTCGGTGTGGACGCGCTCGTCTCCTTCCAGGTACACCCGCGTGTTGCCGCCCGCGAGCTGCCCCTGCATGGTGTGCGAGACGCCGACGAACTTGCCCCGGCCGGTGCGGTCGGCGAACAGCCAGTCGGCGTCGCGTACCGTGTCGCCGCGACGCGCCTCGGTACTGAAGTAGCCCGCCTTGCCACCGGGCACGAGCGCGTCGGCCCACGCGGGGTCGGGCGCGGAGGTGACCTGCGCCTCGACGTCGTTCAACGTGCGTCCCGTGGTGTTTAGCAGGCTGACCTTCGCCTCGGTGCGGTACGGCATCGGCCACCAGGTGGTGTACCAGCCGCCCGGCGCGGTGTCCATGGCGAACAGCAGCGACCGCACCTGGTACTCGCCCAGCCCCGATCCGAAGAACTCTCCGACGGGCGCGTCGACCGTGGTCCGGCCGTCGAAGTCCAGCCGCAGGCGCAGCTTGGCCAGGGTGTCGTCGCCGCTGTCAGCGTCCGGGATCCGGATGCGCAGCGTGGAGATGGCGGCCGGCCCGGTGAGCCGGGCCATCTCCACCTGCTGGCCCGCGGTCAGCGTGGCCTTCTGGCTGCGGGTTTCCGCGCCGGGCCGCGACGGCTTCGGGTCGCGCGTCCCGGACGCCTTCAGCAGGCCGACCACGTCGGCGGCCTTGTCGGCGGGGTCGAAGCGCTTCACCCCTTCGGCGTCGGGGAAGTGCCGGTAGGTCACGTGGTAGAAGAGCGGGTTGTGCTGCACCTGGACGCGCATCGACTCGCGGTACGGCATGGGCACCTTGACGTACACGCCGCCGGAGGTCTGGTCGGCGTTGGCCACCAGCGGATGCACGAACGGCGCGCCGACCTGCCCGTTGACCAGGGCTTGCAGGGACGCGTTGACGACGGTGACGCCGTCCAGCTCGACGGTGATGGTGCCGGTGGCAGAGACGTCGCCCCCGTCCCTGGTGAACCAGATGGACGAGATCTCGCCGGGGCCGGTGTCCTCGGCGATCACGCAGCCGGAGGACGTGGTGCGCAGGCAGGAGTAGCGGCCGTCGAAGCCGTCCTGGACGTTGCCTCCGGCCCGGTCGAAGCTGGAGAACTGGCGGGTCTGCGTTCCGGGGCTCAGGTAGGGGAGCCGGTCGAGCTGGCGGAAGACGTCCCAGCCGATCGGCCCCTTGTCGGCGGCGGCCGCGGCGGGGGGCGCGGTCACGGCGATGGCGAACACCGCGACGAGCATGCTCGTCACCACCGCCGCGAGCAGCGATCGGCGGCGTAGGGATGAACCCATGGTTTCCTCTTTCAGAGGGTGGTTTCGCCGGGGAGGCCGAAGTAGTCGTGCCACTTGCCGCCGCCGGCGAAGGACGTGCCGGTCGACAGGCTCACGTACACGTCGGCCAGTTCGTTCTTGGTGAAGGTGACGATGTCGTCCTTGCCATCACCGTCGTAGTCGCCCGTGTACGGGAACTCGCCCCCCGGAGCGAAGAAGTCGTTCCACTTCATCCCGGGACCGAACCCGGCCCCATCAGACAGAGCCACATACACATCGGCCAGATCGTCGCTGGTGAACGTGGCGATATCGGCCTTGCCATCGCCGTTGAAGTCACCCACGCGCGGCTGCTCACCCGCCGGGGCGAAGAAGTCGTGCGCCTTGCGCGCCGGGCCGAACGACGTGCCGGTCGACAGCGCGACGTAGACGTCCGCGCTGGTGCCCTGGGTGAAGACGATCAGGTCGTCCTTGCCGTCACCGTTGACGTCACCCACCGCCGGGAACTCACCGTTCAACGCGAAGAAGTCGTGCCAGACCGACGCTGTCCCGAAACCGCTGCCGGTGGACAGCGCCACGTAGACGTCGGCGTTCGTCCCGCGGGTGAAGGTGACGATGTCGTCCTTGCCATCACCGTTGAAATCGCCGACCGCCGGAATCTCACCACTCGGGGCGAAGAAATCGTGCCACTTGGTGGCCGCGCCGAAACTCGTGCCCGTCGACGGAGCCACATACACGTCCGCGCTGGGCCCCTGGGCGAAGGTGACGATGTCATCCTTGCCATCACCGGTGAAATCACCCGTGTACGGCGTCTCCCCGCCCGGAGCGAAGAAGTCGTGCCACTTCACCGACGTTCCATCGAACTTCGCCCCATTCGAGGTGGCCACGTAGACGTCCGCGTCGGTGCCGTGCGTGAACGTGACCACGTCGTCCTTGCCGTCACCGTTGAAGTCCGCCGGTGAACCGCCGAAGATCGAGCCGCCGTTGACCAGCTGCATGTAGTAGTCCCAGTTCCAGTTCGGACCGGGGTCGGTGTGGTCGTTGCCCGGCAGTTCGCTGTGGCCGACGATGTTGGCCCGGGTCCGCGGGATTCCGTACTTGTCGCAGAGGAACCGGGTCAGCGCCGCCGAGGAGCGGTACATCGCGTCGGTGAACCACGAGGGGTTGTCGACGTACCCTTCGTGCTCGATGCCGATGGCCTCGGGATTGGCGGACCGGACGTGGTAGGCGGTGTCGCCGTCGCGCACCATCTGCGTGACGTCGCCGTCGGACGACCGGATCACGTAGTGGGCGCTGACCTGCGCGCTGGGGTTCTGGAACCAGTTGATCGTGCCGGCGTACGAGCCCTGGGTGACGTGCACGACGACGTACCTGATCGGCTTGGTCCGGCCGGGCGTGTAGTTGTTCCCGTTGGCCGGAACCCAGTGGGCGGGTGGATAGTCCGCGCTCAGGACGCCCGCGTCCGCCTTGGTGGTGACGTCGCCGGTCGACTGCCCGAGCGGCTTGACCTGCTCGTACCGTCCGCGCTCCGGGCGGACCCGGCGCGGCGTCACGACGACCTTCTCGCCGTCGGCGACCTTCGCCGTCAGCCCCTGGCGGAGGATGTCGTAGACGGTGTCGGCGTACAGCCGGGTCACCTGGTCGTTCGAGGCGCCGCCGTAGCGGGCGACGACCGGGTACCACGCGTCCAGGCGAGCACGCTGCGCCGCGTCGAGCCCCAGCTCGTCGGCGTACGCGCGGAGGACCGCCGCGCCGCCTCTGATGTTGGCCGGCGTCTCGCGCTTCAGCGTGTCCTCGGGCTCGCCGGTGAGCTTGGCGGCCTGCTCAAGGGTCTTCCGCTGGGGATTGCTCACCAGGTGCATCACGCCGTAGCCGTTGGAGGCGCTCGGCTTTCCCGCGTGGCCGTCGAGACGCGTCTCCCCGTAGCCGATCGCCACGAGCAGGTCCCGCGGCACCTGGAACTCGGCCGTCGCCTGGGCGAACGCCTTGCCCATCACGTCGCCCGACGGGTTGGCGGCGGCGGGGCCGCCCGTGAAGAGCATCCCCGAGGCGGCCAGCACACCGCATAAGGCGGCGCTACGCACTCGTTTCCACCACTGCGTGGTCATGTCTGTCTCCCTGATTCTTCACGGGCTGGTCAGAGGGTGGTTTCGCCGGCGAGACCGAAGTAGTCGTGCCACTTGCCGCCGCCGGCGAAGGACGTGCCGGTCGACAGGCTCACGTACACGTCGGCCAGTTCGTTCTTGGTGAAGGTGACGATGTCGTCCTTGCCATCACCGTCGTAGTCGCCCGTGTACGGGAACTCGCCCCCCGGAGCGAAGAAGTCGTTCCACTTCATCCCGGGACCGAACCCGGCCCCATCAGACAGAGCCACGTACACATCGGCCAGGTCGTCGCTGGTGAACGTGGCGATGTCGGCCTTGCCATCGCCGTTGAAGTCACCCACGCGCGGCTGCTCACCCGCCGGGGCGAAATGGTCGTGGACCTTCGTCGCGGGCGCGAACGAGGTGCCGGTCGACAGCGCCACGTAGACGTCCGCGGTGGTGCCCTGGGTGAAGACGATCAGGTCGTCCTTGCCGTCGCCGTTGACGTCCCCGACCGCCGGGAACTCGCCGTTCAGGGCGAAGAAGTCGTGCCACTTGGCGCCGCCGGTGAAGCCCGTGCCGGTGGAGGTGGCCACGTAGACGTCGGCGTTGGCGCCGCGGGTGAAGGTGACGATGTCGTCCTTGCCGTCGCCGTTGAAATCGCCCACCGCCGGAATCTCACCGGCCGGGGCGAAGAAGTCGTTCCACTTGGTGGCCGTGCCGAAGCCGGTGCCGGTGGAGGGGGCGACGTACACGTCGGCGGTGGAGCCGTGGGTGAAGGTGACGATGTCGTCCTTGCCGTCACCGGTGAAGTCACCCGTGTAGGGCGTCTCGCCGCCCAGGCCGAAGAAGTCGTGCCACTTCACCGACGTCCCGTCGAACTTCGCCCCGTTCGAGGTGGCCACGTAGACGTCCGCGTCGGTGCCGTGGGTGAACGTGACCACGTCGTCCTTGCCGTCACCGTTGAAGTCCGCTGGCGAACCGCCCAGCATGCCGGCCATCCGCGTGGCCTCGTCGAGCAGTGTCCGGGCCCTGGCCTCCTCCTGGTCGTAGCGGTACGGGAAGCCCGAACGCTGGACGCTCTGCGCGAGCTGGCCGGCGGTGAAGCCGGGATTCTGCCGGTCGCTCGTGATCGCCCTGACGAAGAACTGGGTCGCGGCGTAGGCCGGGTCGAGAATCTGCTCCGGTGTGCCCCATCCCATGCTGGGGCGTTGCTGGAAGACGCCGAGGGAGTCCTTGTCACCGCAGGCGACGTTGTTCATGTGGGACTCGACCCAGCCCGCTTCGAACGCCGCGAGCATCACCTTGTCGTTGACGTTGTGGTTGCGTCCCACCCGATAGACGGTGAGCGTCACCCAAGGGTCGTGGCTGGGCGGTACGTCGCAGTTCACGTTGAGCAGGTTCGCGTTGGCGCGGCGCGGGTCCGGGGGCGGAGGGTCGGCGTGGGCGGGGAGTGCCGTGCACAGGGCGACGAGCACACCGGCGGCGAGGGATAACAGCCGGCGCGCCCGGGCATGCGGAGTGGTCATGATGGTCCGTCCTTCTGGAGATGGGTCAGAGGGTGGTTTCGCCGGGGAGGCCGAAGTAGTCGTGCCACTTGCCGCCGCCGGCGAAGGACGTGCCGGTCGACAGGCTCACGTACACGTCGGCCAGTTCGTTCTTGGTGAAGGTGACGATGTCGTCCTTGCCGTCACCGTCGTAGTCGCCCGTGTACGGGAACTCTCCCGCCGGGGCGAAGAAGTCGTTCCACTTCACCCCGGGACCGAACCCGGCCCCATCAGACAGAGTCACGTACACATCGGCCAGATCGTCGCTGGTGAACGTGACGATGTCGGCCTTGCCATCGCCGTTGAAGTCACCCACACGCGGCTGCTCACCCGCCGGGGCGAAGTGGTCGTGGACCTTCGTCGCGGGCGCGAAGGAGGTGCCGGTGGACAGCGCGACGTAGACATCCGCGGTGGTGCCCTGGGTGAAGACGATCAGGTCGTCCTTGCCGTCGCCGTTGACGTCACCCACCGCCGGGAACTCACCGTTCAACGCGAAGAAGTCGTGCCAGACCGACGCTGTCCCGAAACCGCTGCCGGTGGACAGCGCCACGTAGACGTCGGCGTTCGTCCCGCGGGTGAAGGTGACGATGTCGTCCTTGCCATCACCGTTGAAGTCACCCACCGCCGGAATCTCACCGCTCGTGGCGAAGAAATCGTGCCACTTGGTGGCCGCGCCGAAACTCGTGCCCGTCGACGGAGCCACATACACGTCCGCGTTGGGGCCCTGGGTGAAGGTGACGATGTCGTCCTTGCCATCACCGTTGAAATCACCCGTGTACGGCGTCTCCCCGCCCGGAGCGAAGAAGTCGTGCCACTTCACCGACGTCCCGTCGAACTTCGCTCCGTTCGAGGTGGCCACGTAGACGTCCGCGTCGGTGCCGTGGGTGAACGTGACCACGTCGTCCTTGCCGTCACCGTTGAAGTCCGCCGGCGAACCGCCGAAGACCTGTGCGCCACCGCAGTTGCCGCTCACGTGCGTGGTGGCACTCGTGCTGTAGCGCAGGGCGACACCGTCGATGACGATCCGCTGGTTGACGCCGTCGGCCTCCTGCTCGTAGTGCAGGTGCGGTCCGCTGGAGTTACCGGTGGTGCCCACCTTGCCGAGTTCCGTGCCCGCGTCCACCCACTGGTTGTCGTCGACCGTGATCCTGTCGAGGTGGGCGACCAGGGTCGTCCAGCCACCTCCGTGGTCGACGCGGACGTAGTTGCCGTAGCCGGGGTCGTTCCGGACGGTGTCGATCACCACGCCCGGGGCCGAGGCGAGAGCGGGTGTGCCGAGATCGGCGGATCCGGGAAGGTTGAAGTCGATCGCGTTGGCGACCTCCGTGGAGTGATGGTAGTAGTCCCGCGCCTCGCCGCATGGCCACGGCGCGCGGAAGCTGGGGGGCGGGCCGGCGGCGAAAGCCGGCGCGGGTGATGCGAGACCGACGCACGCCGTCATCGTCACCATGGCCGTGACGAGTGCCACGAGCCTGTTTCTCATGTCTTCTCCCGTCGGGAAAGAATGCGGCGCAGAGCGACCCCACGGCGCGACCGAGCGTCGCGCCGAACGATGGAATGACCGGGTCAGAGGGTGGTTTCGCCGGGGAGGCCGAAGTAGTCGTGCCACTTGCCGCCGCCGTTGAAGGCGGTGCCGGTCGACAGGCTCACGTGGACGTCGGCGGAAGGGGTGTGGGTGAAGGTGACGATGTCGTCCTTGCCGTCACCGTCGTAGTCGCCGACGTACGGGAACTCGCCCGCCGGGGCGAAGAAGTCGTTCCACCTGGCGGCCGTGCCGAAGCGGGCGCCGTCGGACAGGGCCACGTACACGTCGGCCGCCGTGTCGTTGGTGAAGGTGGCGATGTCGTCCTTGCCGTCGCCGTTGAAGTCGCCGATGCGGGGCTGTTCGGAGCCGGGCGCGAAGTTGTCGTGCACCTTCACCGCGGGGCCGAACGAGGTGCCGGTCGACAGGGCGACGTAGACGTCCGCGGTGGTGCCCTGGGTGAAGACGATCAGGTCGTCCTTGCCGTCGCCGTTGACGTCCCCGACGGCGGGGAACTCGCCGTTCGGCGCGAAGAAGTCGTGCCACTTGGCGCCGCCGGTGAAGCCCGTGCCGGTGGAGGTGGCCACGTAGACGTCGGCGTTGTTCCCGCGGGTGAAGGTGGCGATGTCGTCCTTTCCGTCGCCGTTGAAGTCACCGACGGCCGGGATCTCACCGCTCGGGGCGAAGAAGTCGTGCCACTTGGCGCCCGCGCCAAAACCCGAGCCGGTGGACGTCGCCACGTAGACGTCCGCGCTGGAGCCGTGCGTGAAGGTGACGATGTCGTCCTTGCCGTCACCGTTGAAGTCACCCGTGTACGGCGTCTCGCCGCTCGGGGCGAAGAAGTCGTGCCACTTGGCGCCCGCGCCGAAACCTGAGCCGGTGGACGTGGCCGCATAGACGTCCGCGCTGGAGCCGTGGGTGAAGGTGACGATGTCGTCCTTGCCGTCACCGTTGAAGTCCGCCGGAGAGCCGCCGAACACGCTGCCGGGCGTGCCCGCGTAGTAGACCTCCAGTTCGGCGATGGAGGTGAACGTGCGGGTGCCGCCAGGTGCCCCGACGACGCGCACGCCGTCGCCGTCGACGGGGTTGAAGCCCAGTTCGAAGCTGCGGTTCGGGCCGGCGGTGTTGTCGTACGGGTAGTCGGGTGTCACCCGCAGGCCGCTCACGTCCGTCCACCGGCCGTCGCGGCGTACCTGGACCCTGAGGTCTGCGGCGAACCAGCCGCCGTCGCCGAACATCTGCCCTGTGGTGTACACGACCTTGTTCATCAGGTACTCGCGCGGCCAGGTGTACCCCCACCAGCTGGCGCCCTTGCGCTCGTCGTTCCAGTCGTCCTCGTTCTGCGCCTTGTTGCCGTCGTTGTAGAACGCGGTGTTGCCGAAGTGGGTCGCCCGTTCGACGCCCACCGTTCCCGGCTCGCGGGCGAGGTTCCGGTTCGCGTCGGACCTGTTGGCCGGGGTGGTCGGCACGTCCGGTTCGAGGCGGAGCCTGCGCAGGGAGAACGTGTACGCCCAGTGCTCTCCCGGCGGGTAGCCGCCGCCACACGGGCAGACGTTGGACTGCAGCCACATCGACTTGCCGTCGGCGCTGATGTACTTCGACGGGATCGTGGTGGCGTAGCCGCCGTGCTTCGTCCTCGTCCACGGGTAGCCGCCGAAGTCCTTGGTGGCGAACGGCTTCCATGGGCCCCAGGGGGTGGGCGACTCGTAGAACTCGAAGGTGTATTCCGTCCAGGAGGTGTAGAGGTAGCGGTTGAGCGGCTTGTTGTAGACCACGCCGCCCTGGCTGATCACGCTGAGGTTCTGCACGCGGTTGGCGGTGTACACGTCCTGGTAGACGCGCCGGTCGTCGTGGAGGACGGGGGCGCGCTTGGCGATGTCCGAGGACCAGGTCGGCGTGCCGGACGCGTCGAAGCCGCCGGCGAACTGCCAGGCCGACCGGTTCTGGACCGCGTCCTTGGGCACCCGGGCCAGGTAGAGGTCCACGGGATCGGGCACCCGGTTAGAGAAGGAGTCCCGCCAGTTGTGATCGAGCCCGTACGCGTAGACGTAGCCGTCGGGCGCGTTGGCGTAGTCCTTCCCGTAGTCCAGGAACATGATCGTGGTGAACACGCCGTTGCCGAACATGGGCACCGAACGGTCCCACGTCCAGGTCTGGCCGTGGTCGAGGGACTTCGCGACGGTCGCCGCCGGGGCGTCGTCGAAGTCGAGGGCGAGGTCCTGCACGGCCAGGTAGAGCGCGCCGCCCACGCAGGCCATGCCCGTGGGCTTGCGCGTGTGCTGCGCGTTCCACACCTGCCCGACGCGCTCGCCGATGGCCAGTTGCGAGCCGGTGAGGTTGCCCGGCGTGCCGGAGATCCTGGCCACGCCGATGTCGCTGTAGACGTCGCTGAACCCGACGCCGTCGCCGTAGGCGGCGTAGACGTGGTCGTCGTTGGACCAGCACGACGGCCACAGGTCGCCGTGGTTGCGGTTGTCGCCCACGGCGGGGGCTCCGACCGTGGCCGCTGAATCGATTTCTGTGGTCGAGAAGAACGTGCTCGGCGGCGGTGGCGCTGCCGCCTCGGCCGGGACGGAGGCCACGGCCGGAACCAGCAGCAGCGCCGCGATCAGGGCGCTTGGGCGCATCAGGCGTTGAACGATCGTGTACACGACTTCTCCTGGCAAGGGGTGGCCCCGTGACACCGTGGTGGCAGTCAAGGGATCACTGGGGGCGGGGAGGGAGAAGAAAGGCAGTGAGCAATCGATTTCTCGAAGAACGTACAGTCGCCGCCTGACCCCGTCAAGACCTTGCTCGGTCATGACATCTGTGGCGAAATGGGCAGTGCCGGGCGGGCAGGCGCGCCCACCCGGCACCACTTTCAAGGAGGCGTTTCCGGGAAATCGATTCCCTCTAGCTACTCAGATCCTCCAGGCGCAGAGCGGACGCGATGGCGTGCGAGCCGGCGTCGCTGGGGTGCAGCCCGTCCATGAAGACGTAGCCGGGCCGGGGACGGTCAGGCGCGGCGGGGTCCGCGACGGCGCGGTCGGCGTCCAGGACGGCGTCGTACCCGCCGCCGGTGCGGATCCACTGGTTGAGCGCCGTTCTGGCCTTCTCCACGTCCTCGTTCCAGAACGGGAACAGCGCCCCCTTCAGCGGAATGATGGTGACGCCGATGGCTTTGATGCCGCGGGCGTGGGCGGCCCTGATCAGCGCCTGGTGGCCTTCGATGAGCTGCGCCACGGTGACCCGCGGGTTGGGCTTGGTGCACGCGCCGTCGACCTGGGGGTAGCCGAGGTCGTTGGCGCCGAGGTGGATGACGACCGCCTTGACGCCGGGGCGGTCCAGCACGTCGCGGCGGAAGCGGTCCGGCGCCTTGTCGCCGAAGCAGGCGGAGTCGTTCAGCAGGCGGCTGCCCGCGATGCCCGCGTTGACCGTCCCGGCCCGGCTGCCCGCCTCGACGAGCCGTTCCGCGATCTGGTCGACGAACCTGACGTCGGCGCCGGCGCTGGAGCCGACGCCGTCGACGAGCGAGTCGCCGAAGGCCACGACGGCGGGCGCGTCCGCGACGACCTCCACGCCGCTCAGGTAGTACCACGCGCCGGTGGACTGGCGGAAGGCGTCGGCACCCTGGTCGGACAGGTGGTCGCCCTGCGCGCGGTAGGAGGTCGCGGTGGTGAAGCGGTGGAAGGTCGCGGGGCCCGTCGCGCCGGACAGCCGCAGGGTCACGGCCAGCTTCTCCAGCGGCGAGGTGGTCAGCGCGACCGGGTCGCTGACGGCCTCCTTGCCCGGCGGGATCTCCGTCGCCGGCTTCCCGCCGAATCGCAGGACGCGCGAGCTGCCCGGCCACACCAGCGCGCCCCCGGCCGACCTGCCGAGCCGGGCGCCCGCGATCTTCAGGGGTTTGCTGCCGTACAGGTTGGACAGCCGGATGCGCGCCTGGGAACCCGCCGCGGTGACCCTGACCACCTGCCGGAGCGTGTGGTCCCTGAACCCTCCGACCGACCAGTTGGGCCCGTTGTCCTCGGTGCCGGGGGTGGGGCGCTGGACCGCCGCCCCCCACGTCGCGACCCAGTTCTCGCCGGCTGCGCGGTCCTGCGCGGCCGCCGGCACGGCCGTGGCCGCGCACAGCGCCACGGCCAGCACTACCGATCCTCGCCACCTCGATGGCTTCGTCACTTCGGCACTCCAAGTCAGTTGTCGGGACGATCGTCGAAGATCGTCCCGGCAACCGCTCAGGCTGAGGATCGGCCTTTCGGCCGAGTCCGCATCTGCCGTTCGGTCATATCGGCGCGTCAGGTGTCGAGGAACCGGTGGAGGGACGCCTTCATGCCGGCGACGAAGGCGTCGCGGGTCCGGTCAGGGACGAGGTCCAGCGACAGGTACGGGTTGAGGTCCTCCAGCTCGACCAGCAGGAGCGCGCCGTCGCGGGTGCGGCAGGCGTCGACGCGCTGGATGCCGTGGTCGATGGTGTTCCACTCGACGAAGCGACGGGCGAAGTCGAGGTCGGCGTCGGTGGGCTCGTACGGTTCCAGGCTCCACCGCTGGTCGGGACGGGGGGCGTGCAGGGCGTACTGGAAGGTGTGGTCGACGTAGTAGAACGACACCTCGTAGCGGAAGTCGACGCGCGGCTGAACCAGGACGTCCCCGTAGGCGACGTGGGCAAGCCGGTCGCGGGTGACGAACTCCAGGCCGATGGAGTCCGCTCCGGCCTTGGGCTTGACCGCGTACTGGTCCGCCTCGGGCAGGCGGCCGAGGTCCTGGGGGCGGTCGACGGTGGGGATGACCGGGTATCCGGCCGTGGTCAGATCCAGGAGGTACTGCTTGCCCGCCATGTCGGCCCGGCCGGACAGCGGGTTGTAGACACGGGTGCCGCGCTGGGCGGCCTGGGCGCGGAAGGCGTCGTACCGCTCCTGGTAGTGCAGGACGGGCCCGCTGTTGCGGACCACGACCGCGTCGAAGGCGTCCATCAGGGCGGCGGCGTCCACCGGGTGGCACAGGGCGAGGTCGAAGTCCTTCCGCAGCCGGGAGGACAGGAAGATGTCCTCGTCGCAGTAGCGCCGCCCCCTGGCCTGGTAGGCGAGGTCGGTGACGAAAAGGACTCGGGGCCGGGCGGACGCCATGCTTCTCCTGACAGGTCGGGGTTGCCCCAAACCTACATAAAGCACACCGCCGACCCGATCCGCGAGGGCACCGCCGCCTGATGGATGCCGGGGGCCCGTGGCTCAGACCGCCGCGCCGACGACGAAGTCGACGATGTCGGGAAGCCGGAAGACCCGCCCGGCGGCGCCCCAGTTGCCGTCGGGGATCTCGAGCAGGTGGACCCAGGCGACCGGCCGGTCGTAGAGCCGCTCCGGGTCGTCCTCGGCCTGGGACAGGACGCGGGTGATGCGGCTGATCATGTCGGCTCGCTTGTCGTCGTCCAGCGACCCGGCGGGGACGCTGACCCGCACGACGTAACGGGGAGGCTCCTCGTCGAGGAGCTGCCGCCCGCCGACGTACCAGGTGTCGGGCTCGTTGACCACGAGCCAGGAGATCTCGCGCGCCTCCGGGCTGTCGGGCGCGCCCTCGGCCAGCATCACCTCGGCCACCAGCTGCTCCTTCACCCGCTCGCCGCGTTCGCCGTCGAGAGCGCCCTTGGGGGTGAACAGTTCCACGAAAGGCATGCCCTGCTCCTTGGGTAGTCCTTGTATCCAACTGCTGCCGACGCTAGACGAGTGAGTTCAAAAAATCAACTCATCACTTCAGCAGCCGAAGGACCGGCTCCACCCGCCGACGGCGGGCTCGTCAGGCCGTGGTGCCCGCGTCCACGGCGATGGACGCGCCGGTGATGTTGCGCCCGCCCTCCCCCGCCAGGTGCAGGACGGTGGCGGCGATGTCGGCGGGGTCGCAGTAGCGGCCCAGCGCGGTGTAGCGGCGTTCCTCCTCGGCGTCCGGGCCGTCGGCGGGGTTCATCTCGGTGTCGGTCGACCCGGGGTGGACGAGGTTGGCGGTGATGCCGTACGGGCCGAGGTCGCGCGCCAGCCCCTTGGTCAGGCCGATGAGCGCGGACTTGCTCATCGCGTACAGCGTCCAGCCCGGATAGGGGACGCGTTCGGCCAGGCTGCTGCCGATGGTGATGACACGGCCGCCCGCGCCCATGTGCCGGGTGGCGGCCTGGGCCAGGACGAACGACGCCCGCGGGTGGACGGCCAGCGCGCGGTCGACCTCCTCCAGCGTGACGTCCTCCAGCGGCCCGTAGGGTGCGATGCCCGCGTTGTTGACCAGGATGTCCAGCCGTCCCATCGCCGAGACGGCGTGCTCGACCGCCGCCAGGAGCGCGGCCGGGTCCGCGGCCTCGGCCGGGACGGCCAGGCCGCGGCGTCCGGCCGCCTCGATCTCCTTGACGACAGATCGGGCCCTCTCCGCGGCGTTCGTGTACGTGATCACGACGTCGGCGCCCGCCTCCGCCAGGCGCCTGGCGATGGCGGCCCCGATGCCCCGGCTGCCGCCGGTCACGATCGCGACCTTGCCGGTGAGCTCTGTCATGTGCGGTCCCCTCGATATACCGGAATGCGTTCCGGTTAAGGGTAAGCGGAACGCATTCCGGTTATCAAGCGGGCCGCTGCCGATACGGTGACCACGTGACGCAGACTCGACGCAGCAACGACGCGGCCGGGCGGCCACGCGGCGGGGAGCGCACCGACGCCGCCCGGAACCGGGCCAGGATCCTCGCCGCGGCGGCGGAGATCGTCGCCACGGACGGCATCGAGGGGCTGACCATGGCGAAGGTGGCCAGCGCGTCAGAGGTCGGCGTGGGCACCCTCTACCGCAGGTTCGGCGACCGCTCCGGCCTGGCCTACGCCCTGATCGACGAGCGGGAGCGCGAGTTCCAGCAGTCCTTCCTCACCGGCCCCCCGCCGCTGGGCCCCGGCGCGCCGCCCCTCCCCCGCGTCCGCGCCTTCCTCCACGCGCTCACCGACCGCACCTTCGCCCAGCTCGACCTCCTGCTCATGGCCGAGACCGCGGGCCCGTTCGCCCGCTTCGGCGGCGCCTACGACGCCTACCACCGCCACCTGTCGATCCTGATCGCCGAGGCCGACCCGGCACGCGACGCCCCCACCCTGGCCGACGCCCTGCTCGCCCCCCTGGCCGCCAACCTGGTGACCTACCGCCTCCGCGAGCACGACCTGGACCCCGCCCGTCTCAAGGCCGCCCTGGACGACCTCCTGTCGGCCTGCCTCGCCGCCCGCCGCTGACGTTCAGCTACCGAGGGTGGCGCGCAATGCGGGCTGAAGGCGGTCGGCGTGGGCCTTCACCATGTCGTCGCACAGCTCCCAGATCTGTTCGACGGTCAGCGTCGCGGCGGTCGCCGGGTCGGTCATGGCCGCGTGGCGGATGTGGCGCGGCTCGTCCTCGATCGCGGCCCTGACGACGAGGTCGGTGACGCTCAGGTAGGTCCGGTTGAGCGCCGCCAGCTGCGCGGGCAGCGCCCCGACGCGGGTGGGCTGCACGCCCAGCGCGTCGACCAGGCAGGGCACCTCGACCGCGCCGTGGTCGGGCAGGTTGTCGATCAGGCCGTGGTTGGGGACGTTGCCGTAGACGGTCCGGGGCGTGCCCGTGGTGATGCTGTGGATGATCTGGGGGGCGTACTCCATGGTCCCCTCGACCGGGAGCGGCTCTCCGGCGGCCAGGGCGTCGCGCGTCCGCTCGTAGCTGGCCACGTTCTGCTCGACGATGTCGAGGTAGGCGCCGACGGGCAGGCGCAGCCGCTCGATCTCGCCGTCGTGGTGCAGGTACCAGGGCACGTACTCGGAGGAGTGCTCGCTGGTCTCGGTCGGGTAGTAGCCCAGCCGCCGGTACATGTCGACGCGGACCCTGCGGCGCAGCTGCTCGTCGGCCGCGATCAGGGCGTCCAGGCGGGGGTACAGGTCGGCGCCGTCGTGCTCGAACCGCAGCACCCACGCCTGGTGGTTGACGCCCGCGGCGCGGTAGCGAACCTCCTCGAACGGCACCTGCAGCAGGTCGGACAGGCCGCGTATGGTCCAGTACACCGAATGGCACAGGCCGACCACGCGCGTCAGCCCGGCGGCCTGGGCGAGGTACTGGACGTTCATCGCCATCGGGTTGGTGTAGTTGAGCAGCCACGCCTGGGGGCAGACGGCGGCGATGTCCTCGCTCAGGGAGCGCAGCACCGGGAAGGTGCGCAGCGCGCGGAAGATGCCGCCGATGCCGAGGGTGTCGCCGATGGTCTGGCGCAGGCCGTACCTGGCGGGGACGTCGAAGTCGGTGCGGGTCGCCTCGCCCATGCCGACCTGCACGATGTTGATGACGAAGTCGGCGCCGTCGAGCGCCTCCCGCCGGTCGGCGTGGGCGGTGACGCGGGGGCGGGCCCCGCGCTCGGCGGCGATGTGCCGGGCGGCCTGCTCGGCGGTGGCCAGGCGCTCGGCGTCGATGTCGTGCAGGGCGACGTGGACGTCCTGCAGCTCGGGGAAGGCGAACAGATCCGCGAGCAGGCCCTGGGTGAAGACGACGCTTCCCGCGCCGATGAATGTGATCTTGGTGCTCATGTCAGGTGCTTTCCGATACGGGTGACGTGCGCGACGGCCTCGTCCCAGGTGGCCTGGGCCGGGGTGCCGCCGTGGGCACGGGTGGACAGGGCTCCGCAGGCGGCGGCGACGTCCAGGGCGTCGGCGGGGGGCAGGCCTGCCAGGGTCGCGGCGACGAAACCGGCGTCGAAGCTGTCTCCGGCGCCGACGGTGTCGACGGGGGTCACGGTGATGCCGCGGGTGCTGGTGAGGGTGGCGCCGTCGTGGCAGAGGGCGCCGTCGGCGCCGTTCTTGACGGCCACCAGCGGCCCGCGCGTGGCGAGGAGGGCGGCGGCCGCCTCCGGCGAGTGCGCGGCGGGTCCCGCGAGGTGGCGCGCCTCGCGGGCGTTGGGGAGCAGGATGTCGGTCTCGGCGAGCACGGCGGGCAGGCCGAGCGGGTCCCACTGCCCCGAGGGGTCGTCGTTGGTGTCGAGCGAGGTGGTGGCGCCGTGGGCGCGCGCGGCGCGCAGCAGGCGGGGCAGCGCCCGCGCGAGCGCGGGCATCAGGAAGTAGGAGGCGGCGTGCACGTGCCTGCTGCCGGCGAGCAACGCCTCGGGGACGTCGTCACCGGTGGTCGCCGCCAGCGTGCCGGGGGCGGTGAGGATCGCGCGGTCGTCCTCGCGGGTGACCACCACCGTGAGAGGGGTGGGCAGCTCCGCGTCCATGCGCAGGGCGCCGGTGTCGACCCCGCGGGCGGCCAGGGTGTCGCGGACATAGCGGCCGGCGTCGTCGTCGCCGACGCGGCCGGCGAAGGCGACCTTGAGGCCGAGGCGCGCGGCGCCGCAGGCCATGATCGCCGCGGAGCCGCCGAGGGTGAGCGCGCCGGCGCCGACGAGCTGTTCACGCTGCTCGAAGGCGAGCGGCGCGTCCAGCGGGCCGACGATGACGTCGGGGTTGGCGTCCCCGATGACGAGCAGGTCGAAAGTGTGGTGCATCGGTTTCCGTAGGTCGGTTGCGAGGTCAGCCCTTGAGGCCGCTGGACGTGATGGACTGGATGAACGCCTTCTGCGCGCCGACGAAGGCGAGCAGCACCGGCAGCACCGTGATCACGTTGCCTGCCATGACGGCCGCCCACTGGGTGTGGTGCTGCCCCTGGAAGGTCGCCAGCCCGAGCTGCAGGGTGTACTGGGTGTCGTGGTTGATGGCGATCAGCGGCCAGGTCAGATCGTTCCAGGTCGACAGGAACGTCAGGATCGCCACGGTGCTCAGCGCCGGACGCGACAGCGGCAGCACGACGCGGAACAGCACCCGCAGCCGCGAGCACCCGTCGATCCAGGCGGCCTCCTCCAGCTCCCTGGGCAGGGAGAGGAAGAACTGCCGCAGCAGGAACACCGCGAACGGCGTGACCAGCGAGGGCACGATCAGCGCGCCGAGCGTGTCGATGAGCCCGAGGCGCTTCATGACGAGGAACGTCGGGATCATCGTCAGCTGGAAGGGGATGGCCATCGTGGCCAGCATCAGCACCAGCAGGACGCGGGAGCCGGCGAACCGCATGCGGGCGAAGGCGTACCCGCCGAGCGCGCCGAACAGCAGGTTGGACGCGACCGCGACGGCGGAGACGACCAGCGAGTTGGCGAACCAGCGCGGGAACATGGCGTTGCCCAGGACGTACCGGTATCCCCCGAGGTCGATGCCCGACGGCCACAGCGCGGGAGGGAACCGGTTGATCTCCGCGTTGCTCATCACGGAGCTGAGCAGCAGCCAGATCAGCGGGATCGCGAAGATCAGCGCGAGCGGGGCCAGCAGCAGGTGCCAGGGGCTGAACGGCAGCCGCGCGCGGCTCCGCCGTGGCGTGCCGGCGTGCGCGGCCCGGCGGGGGGAGGTGGTCAGGGTCGCCGTCATCGGGTGGCTCCTTCGAGCCGCCGGCCTTCGCGGCCCCGGACCACACGAAGGCCGGCGGCGATCACGAACAGGGCCACGGCGAGGACGTACGCGGCCGCGGCCCCGTAACCGGCGGTGAAGTTCTTGAACGCCTGCTCCCAGATGAAGTAGACGATCACGGTGGTGGCGCCGAGCGGGCCGCCCTTGGTCGTCACGTACACCAGGTCGAAGAGCTGGAGCGCGTTGATGGTCTGCCACAGCACGAGGAACACGCTGACCGGGGCGATCGTGGGCAGGGTGACGTGCCGCAGCAGGTGCCACCGTCCGGCGCCGTCCAGCCGCGCCGCCTCGATCAGCGGGCGCGGCACGTCCTGGAGGGCCGCGAGGTACACCACGACGCAGAAGCCCAGGCCGCTCCACAACGTGACGGCCACGAGGACGGGCATCGCCTGGCCGGGGTCGGTGAAGAAGCCCTGCGGGGAGACGCCGAGCGCGTGCAGCACCGCGTTGGCCGCGCCGAACTGCGGGTCGAGGATGAAGGAGAACAGCGTGCCCTGGGCCGTGGCCGAGACGACGAACGGCACGAAGATCAGCGTGCGGTACAGGCCGACGAGCCTGATCCGCTGGTTCAGGACGAGGGCGAGCCCCAGCCCCAGGACGATGCTGAGCGGGACGTACAGCGCCGTGTACACCAGCGTGTTGCGGACGGCCTGCCCGAAGTGCGGGTCCTTGGTCAGCGCGTAGTAGTTGTCCAGCCCCACCCAGCGGCTCGGCGTGACCAGGTCGTCGGCCTGGAAGGACAGCAACAGCGACCAGACCGTGGGCACGATGCTGAGCCCGAGGATGACCAGCACCGACGGGGAGATGAACGCCCAGGCGGTCCGCGACTCGTGGCGGCGTGACCGGCGCAGGGCGCGTTGACGCAGTTCGTGGTCGGAGACGGTGAACGGTTTGGGGGGACCAGGCATGGAAGGACTCCTCAACGCGGGATGAGCAGGGCGGCGTCGGCCTCGTCGGCGCAGCTGCGCAGCGCTTCGGCGGGGGTGCTCTTGCGGAGCAGCACGGCGACGATGGCCTGCCCGAGCGCCTGGGAGATCTGGGGGTAGGCGGGGTGCGCCGGGCGTGCCCGCGCCGACTCCAGCGCCTGCGTGAACACCTTCAGACCCTGGGAGCCGGAGGTCTTCTTCTGCCAGGCGGGCATGGCCTGGGTGGCCCGGCTCAGCGGCAGGCTGCCCGCCTCCACGGCCCAGCGGACGTCCTGCGCGGGCTGCATCAGCCAGGTCAGGAAGGTGCGGGCGGCCTGCACGCGCGCGCTGCCGTTGTCGAACATGGTCCACGTGTCGGGGCCCGAGATCGTCACCGGCCGGCCGCTGAAGGTGGGCAGCGGCGCCACGTGGTAGTCGATCCCGGCGTCCTCGATGTCGGGCAGCTGCCACGGGCCGGTGAGCACCATCCCCATCCGGCCTGACAGGAACACCTGGTACATCTGCTCGCTGCCCGGCTTGGGGTCGATGTAGACGCTGGAGGCGCGGGCGAGCGCCTCCACCACCTGAAGGGCCTGGACCCCGACGCCGGCGAACCCGATGCTGCGCCCGTCGCCGGCGATCACGTCACCGCCGAGGTCCCAGACGAGGGGCCACAGCCGCCACACCGTGTCCTCGTCGCCCACGCCCGGCCAGCCCGTGCCGAACGTGCCGCGTGCCGCGTCGGTGAGCCGCTGGGCCGTCTCGACGAACTTCTGCCACGTCCAGCCGGGCTCGGGCAGGGGCACCCCGGCCTGGCGGAACAGCTTCTTGTTGCAGACCACGGCCAGCGAGTCGACCACCGCGGGAACGGCCCGGACCTGGCCGTTGACGGTGACGGCCGCCCGCGCGGGCGCCCAGTAGTCGTTCCACGGCGTGGGGCCGGAGTTGACGGTGCCGGTCAGGTCGACCACCTGCGGGCTGCGCGCGATGCTGGCCAGGTCCGAGCCGAAGATGTAGGCGATGTCGGGGTAGGAGCCCGACGCGAGCGCCGCGGTGATCTTCTGCAGCATCGCGTCGGCCAGCACTCCGCCGCCGACGTCGACCCTGATGCCGGGGTGCGCGCGCTGGAAGTCGGCTACCAGCCGCTTGATGGCTTTCAGAGCCGTGTCGGTCTGCCCGTGCCACAGTTCGATCGTGACCCGCCCGTCGGGGCCGACGCCGTCACCGGCGCCTTTCCCGCACCCGGCCACGGCCACGCTCCCGACCGCGGACAGCGCCAGGGCGCCGGCGCCGCGCAGGAGTCCACGACGTGATGGCATGGGGGCAGCGTGATGGATCGCCTCCATCTGTACCTCCGAGATAACAAGAAGACCGGACGTTATCAGCAGGTCTGCCGAACGTATCCGCTGCTGCCCTTGGGGGAGACGCTCACGTCGCGGCGGACGACGCTCAGCCGGCCGCCCCAGCCCGAGCAGGCCTTCGACAGGCCCCGGGCGGTGTACTCGATCACGATCACGTTGTCGCCGAAGGCCGCGGTGTAGTCGCCGCACTCGTCCCAGACGCCGCACTCCTCGGCGACCGCGAAGTCCAGCCCGTTCTGCTGACGCGAGCCGGCCAGCTCCGAGGTGTTCTTCTGGGCGATCGCCAGGCCCTGGGCGTGCGCGTGCGCCGACAGCAGACGGATGTACGCCTGGGCGTTCGCCTTGCTCACCAGGCCGCGCGAGCGCGAGTAGCTGTCGTAGTTGTCGGGCTCGACCGCCTGGAACCCCTTGGCCTTGCAGCCGTCGATCCAGCCGTTCACCTTCGCCGCGACCCGCTGCCGCTTGGCGTCGGTACGCAGGTCGAGCAGCGCCTCGTTCCAGTTCTTGTCGACGACCACGTTGCCGTTGGCGTCGCGTAGCAGCAGGTCGGCGTCCCACTCCTGCTCAGCGCCGGACTGGGCCTGGAAGGCGTTGACGTAGCAGATGTTGTACAGACCGGCGGCGGGGCTCGCCTCGTGGTCGCGGCTGACCACCTTGACCCCCGTCGGCGGCGTGTACGGACCGCCGATCTGGTAGTCGAACCCGGCGTGCGCGGGGGGCGGCACGATTGCGGCGGCCGTCGTTTCGGCCGACGCGGTGGACGGGGTGATGAGCGGGGCGGCCAGCGCGGTCGTGAGGGCCACGACGGCGCCGACAGATCTACGGGTGGGGAGACGATTCGCTCGCATCGTCGCGCTCCAGACGCTTGAGGGTACGTCCCCGCCTCGGATGCTGACAGCGATCCTGGCGACTCAGTCCGGGCTCGGGCGCGGGCCACATACCGGCTGGGCGTACCTCTGCCGCCGGATGCTCAACCCGGCGTGCAACGGAGTAAATCGAGCGGGAACTCTCCTGTCAAGAGCGTGGAGTTGCTCGAATCAGGCCGATACAGCGCAACATTGCTCACCGGCGGGCCGGTCCCGTGGAACGGCCCGCCACCCGCGTGCTACGTGAGGCGTCTGACCGCGACGACGTTGTCGATGAGGGTGCCGCGCTGCCCGTCCGGGCCCGTGGCCTCGCGCTTCGGGGAGCCCAGTCGTTCGGTGCGCCACTGCCCGGGGCTCAGGTCGAGCACGGCCAGGGTCTCCTCCGGAGTGGGGAAGCGCGGGTGCGGTTCAGGGTGCCGGGACCAGGGCGGGAAGGCGCCGTGCTCGACGATCAGTAGGAGCCCGCCGGACGCCACGGCGCGCGCCGCCGCCTGGAGGACGCGGTCACGGGGGAACTCCACCGGGGACTGCAGGAACTGGGCCGAGACCAGGTCGAACACGCCGGAGGGGAAGGAGTGGGCCAGGTCGTGCCGCTGGAAGTCGATGCGGGCCTCGAGGCCGGCCGCCTCCGCGGCGGCAGCGGCCCGGCTGAGGGCGGTGGCGGACACGTCCACGGCCGTCACCTGCCAGCCCAGCCCGGCCAGCCAGACCGCGTCGCCGCCTTCCCCGCAGCCGAGGTCCAGCGCGGCGCCCGCCGGCAGCGAGCCGGCAACGTCCACCAGGACGGGGTTCGCCTTCCCGCTCCACACGCGGTCACGCTCCTGATATCGCTCTTCCCAGAACCGCTCTGCCTCGTCGGTCATCGTCAGCCTTCCCTTCTCGTGGCTGGCGCGATCCTGCACGGCCCGGCCCCGAACCGACAATTTTCGTTGCCGATATGGCAAACTGGCGGCCGTGGAAGACGACGAGAGCGACCTGGACGAGGTCCTGCATGCCGTCGGGCCGCGGCTGCGAACCCTGCGCCAACAGCGCGGGGCCACCCTGACCGAGCTGTCGGAGTCCACCGGCATCTCCATCAGCACCCTGTCGCGCCTGGAGTCCGGGCAGCGCCGGCCGACCCTGGAGCTCCTGCTGCCCCTGGCGCGGGCCCATCAGGTGTCGCTCGACGAGCTGGTCGACGCGCCGCCCACCGGAGATCCCCGCGTCCGGTTGCGCTCGTTCCAGCACCACGGCAGCACCTACATCCAGCTCTCCCGCCGGCCCGGCGGGCTGCACGCCTTCAAGCAGATCATCCCGCCGGAATTTCCGGGAACCGAGCCCGACCCCCGCACCCACGAGGGCTACGACTGGATCTACGTCCTGTCCGGGCGGCTGCGCCTGGTCCTCGGCGAGCACGACGTGATCCTCACGCCTGGTGAGGTCGCCGAGTTCGACACCCGGGTGCCGCACTGGTTCGCCAACCCCGACCCGGAACCGGTCGAGCTCCTCTGCCTCTTCGGCCCTCAGGGCGAACGCCTCCACGTCCGCGCCCGCCCCACCCGGCCGGCGTGATCAACGAGTGTCCGTTCCCGTGCGGGCCTGGTCGACGGCCGTTCGCCTCGGAGCCCTGGCGCAGGTGCCGTGGGAGTGGGCCCTGTCGGCGTCCAGCCAGCGGGGCGTGGGCCCGTTCCACGCCCGGTAGAGGCCGACGACGATCGTGGCCCGTGCCGGCCCCGCCGCGCGTCAGCTCGCGCGTGCCGGGAGGAGCTTGGAGGCGAGCCACGGGTGGACGACCGGGATGACCTGGTTCGCCTGCATGGCCTGCATGTGGTCGAGCCCGTCGAGGACACGCACGTCCCAGCCGAGCCCCTCCAGCTCCGCACGCCGGGCGAGGATCGGCCCTGCGATGTCCACCAGGATGTCGTCCCACTTCGGGCCGTATTGGATCTTGTCGGCCGAGCCGGCGAAGCACAGCCTGGGGCAGCCGATCCGGTCCTGGGCGGCCCGGTCGTCGAAGCCCTGGAGCGCCTCGTACAGGGTGACGTACTGGCGGGTCTGGTCCTGTGACATGGACACGGGGGCGTTCTCCCAGTCGCCCACCTCTGCCGGCTGGGAGGGCGGCGAACTCTGCGGCTCGACGACCATCCGGTGGGTCGCGGTGGTGACGCCGAGCATCTCGGCGTACGGCCCGCCGACCGGCGGGTAGCCGCCCATGACGAGCGCCGTGAGGCGGTCGGTGCGGATCGCCAGCTGCATGCCGATCACGGCCAGCCACGAGTATCCGTAGTAGGCGAAGCGGTCGGCGCCGGCCGCGTCGGCCACTGCCAGCAGATCACGGGCGACGTTGTCGGGGGTGAGCGTCTCGGCCTTCGGGTGGGCCCGCACGTGCCCCTCATAGTCGAAGGCGACCACGCGGAACGCGTCCCGCAGGCCGGTCAGAAGGGAATGACCGAGCGAGGGGTCCGCACCCCACTTGCGCATCTCCTCGGCCTGGGGTCCCTCGTCGGCGGGCGTGGGGTTCACGGGCAGCAGGACGGTCGGTCCGTCGCCGTGAATCTCGATCTCGATCGCGGATCCGTCGTGCAGGGTCGCGGATGGCATTCGGTGTCCTCTCAAGTGTTCTCGTCCAGAGCCCGAAGGCATCTCTATACGCCATAATCTATTGGCTCGGCCACAATACAATATGCCGTAAAGAGTTGCGAACCCGCCTGCCGCCCCACCGGGCGCCCGCGGCCAGGCCGTCGTCGCGGCGTCCGCCAAACAGGCCTGCTCGCAGGCGCGCCAGACACAAGCCAGGGCGAACAAGTGCGGGCTGCTCACGACGGCGCCTTGCCAGGCACGTTCGCCGTCTGGAGCGATGACGAAACGGCGGTCTGGGCAGGCAGTCGCACGAGGCGGGCGCCCTTGGACACGACGGACGACAGGTCGAGGGAGCACTCGTGGTTGCCGGCTGGGAGTCGTTGACGACCGTGATGGCGGCGAGCTCGTCGCGGGCTTCGACGGCTGCGGGCATGCCAGGCGGGGTCGCCCAGGCGGCGGCTGCGAGCGGGGGGAACTCGACGAACCCGGCCAGGTCGACCAGCTTGGCGACCTCGGCCACGGTGGCGCAGCAGGCGGCCCGGTCGGGGTGGGCGGGGCTTGGAGCCGGTCCAGTGCGGCGATGACGTTGGGGCGTCCAGGGCCAGCGGGGGCGGTACACAGGCGTTTTGCACCGCCAGAGTGCGAATGACAACCAGCTTTACAGGATTTTGACACATGTTGTACGGATCTGTATAACGTACGTGCAGGTGATCACGTGCGGCCGCCCGGCGACCCGCGGAGCTCGACGACCTCCGCCACGGGTCCGGCCCGCTTTGTTGTCATGGCTACGCCGAAAAGGCATTCATCAATCGATGCCAGCTGGTTGAGCGGCTGTAGAAGATTTCGCTCCACCGAAGCGATTACCAGTCAGGAGAATTTCTGTGCGCACGTTCAAGCAGGGAGCCGCGCTCGCGCTCGCGACCATGGCCGCGCTTACCGGATCCCTCGCCACCAGCGGCCCCGCAATGGCGGCCTCATCGCCGATCGCGGCATGCGGAGGCGGCTCCTACCATGTGATCGACCAGCACAGCCTGGGCCCGTCTTCCACCATCTACCTCTTGTACAACGGCAGCACCAACTGCGTGGTCACCTGGAGGAAGAGGAAGGACAACACCATGCTCACCGCCAAAATCAGGCGCGAAGGCGGGATTTATGTCAGCGACTCCGGTCGCTTCTCGACCTACGCGGGCCCGGTGAAGATCTCCGCTCAGGGGAAGTGCATCCAGTGGGGCGGCAATGACTACATCGCGGCCTACACCTCGCCCCCTGAGCACTGCGGCTGATCAGAGCCCCCGGCTCGCGTGACTTCGTCCAGGGTCTGGCCCCCTATGGATGCTCCGTCAAAGGGGGCGGACAAGCTCACGAGCGGGTGATGCCAAGCCGTCATCCCGCTGAAGAAGGACCAGCTGCCAACCGCAGGAAACTCGGCTCCAAGGGCGGACGCCCCCGGGCCTTCGACGTCGAGACCTACAAGGAGCGCAACACCGTCGAGCGCTGTGTCAACAAGCTTCGCCAGCCCACACCGTCCTGGAGAGTGTCGGCCAAACCCGTGTTCCGCCCCGCACGGAACCTGACCTGGTACGGCACAGCCAGCGCTTGAGCCTCCACCACAGCAGTCCCCTTCTCGATCTCCGTGCAGTGCACGCCAGGTGTCGCATCTCCGTCTTCTATGTCAATATCTATTGATTTTAGAAGCTGTCTACCGCGTCGAGCGGAAGCGCGCACGGAAGAAGAGAGCCAGATGCCGGATGTACTGATCGTCGGAGCAGGGGTGGTCGGCGCGAGCGTCGCCTACCACCTCGCTGAACTCGGGTGCACCGATGTGGTCGTCATGGACCGCCGGGCAGCGGACGCCCACCCTGGCTCGACCGGGCTGGCACCCGGTTTCGTCGGCCAACTGAGCTCCACGCCCGAGCTCGCCGCCCTGGCGCAAGACAGCGTCAAGACCTTCAGCACGCTGCATGACAGCACGGGAACTGCGGCCTTCCGGCGAGTCGGCTGCCTGGAAATCGCCACCGGTGGTGAGCGGTTGACGTCCTTCCACGCCGACGTCGAGCAGGGTAAGCGCCTGGGCATCGACGCCCGTGTCATCGCCCCGCAGGAAGCCGCCGGGCTCGCGCCTGGTCTGGTCGATCCGAGCCAGGCGCTCGGCGCCCTGTACGTGCCCTCCGACGGGGCGGCGGAGCCGACCGTTGTGACCACGGCCCTGGTTGAGTCGGCCGCCGCCCGAGGGGTCGCCTTCCGCTGGGGGACGGCCGTGCACGAGCTCGCCTTGGCCGGCGGCCGCGTGGTCGGAGTGGTCACCGATGCGGGCGTCGTACGTGCCGAACGAGTGGTCCTGGCCACGGGCATCTGGGGCACCCGCCTGACGGAGCCGGCCGGGCAGAGGTTGCCCATGGTCGCAGTAGAGCATCCGTACGTGCTGAGCCCCGAGCGGCCCGAACTGGCGGACGCGCTGGAGCCGACGACTCGGCCCATCGTGCGCTACCCAGAACACGCCGTCTACACGCGCCAGCACGGCCGCCGTTGGGGGCTGGGCTCGTACGCGCACCAGGCCCGCCCCGTCGCCGCGCTCGCGCTCGGTGACTCGGCCGAACGCCTCTACCCCCATCAAGACTTCGACCCCGTGGTCACGACCGCGGCCGCCCTCGTTCCCGCATGGCGCGGAACGAGTCCGGAGCGCCGTATCAACGGGGTCTTCGCTCTCACGCCAGACGAACTGCCCCTGGTCGGGACGCCCGCGGCGCTGCCCGGCCTCTACCTGGCCGAGGCGAGCTGGGTGACCCACTCCGGAGGCGTCGGACGGCTGGTGGCCCACCTGCTGACCGGCAAGGGAGAACCCCCGGTCGACCCCGACCGGCTGCACCCTGACCGTTTCGCCGGTTGGACGCAGGCGGAGATCTCCTCCCGCGCGCTCGCTCACTACTCCAACATCTACGACGCGCATTGACCTGAACCGCGCCGGCCCCCGGACGGGGCAGCGAATCCCATGCGGGCCGTCGCGGCCCGCATGGTACGCGATCAAACAAAGGAATCGATCTTGATCGTGGACACCTTGCCCGGTTCGTCGACGGAGAGCGCCGGCCACACCTCCACAGCCGCGAAGGCGCCGGGGCGAGAGGACACCAGCCGACTGTCCGGGGCGAATGTCATAGCGCTCACCGGTATCCAGCTGTCGATGCCGGACATCTGTGTCCAGGCCGTGCGGGCGGCCGCCACCCCCGGTTCACGCATAGGTCTGACCTCGAGTGGAAGAGGGGTGGAGAAGATCGCTTGGGCCGCGAGGGGTGGTGTGGAGGTCAGCGGCCTACGGCCGTCTTCACCTCTCCCACCAGGGCGGCTGCGTCGGCGACGGTTTCCTCGATCTGCCGCGTCGACTCGCCGATGTCGCCAAGGAGCCTCTGGGCTCGTACGGCGAAGTCCTGCGGGGACGCGGAGAGCCGTCCCGCCGAGGCCACCATGCCCTTCTCGTTGATCAGCCACTGCCCCGCGTGCCCGTGCAGCGCCTGACAGGCGACGCCCACGGCACGGAACAGGCATCCGGCCGCGTAGGCGGGGTCGGTGCCGACCGCCCCGTAGCGCGCCAGTTGCACGGCGAAGTCCGCCTCCCACAGCCCCTCGACGAGTGCGGCACCCAGGGCTGCGGGGTAGGCACCGGTCCGTTCGCGCAGGTCGGCGAGGTCCCCGCGAGGATCGGCCAGGACCCGGCACAGGGCGACCTCCCCGGCGTAGGCGTGGGAGTAGAAGCCCAGCGGATGCCCGGCCTGGACACCGATCTCGTAGCGACCTTCCTGGCAGTCGTCCCAGATCCGGTGGACGCGGTCGAGGTCGCGGTAGATCCAGTCGACGCGCCAGCCGTCGATGGTCAGCCAGCCGCCGCCGTTGACCCACGGCCCCCAGCCGCCCGGCGCGGTCACCTCGGTTCCTTCACCGCCCAGTTCCACGGCCAGCGTCCGCAGCGCGGCGACGTCCAGGGCGCCCCGGTAGTACAGGCCCAGATCGATGTCGGAATCCGGACGGTGAGTGCCGCGGGCCCGGCTGCCGCCAAGCACGACCGCGACCACTCCGGGGACTTCTACCAGCTGGTCCGCGAGTGCCTTCAGGCCGACATCATCCATTGGCCTATCTGATCACGCATCTGCCCTCTCTCTCCTCCCCTTTTTCCGTCGAACGGCCGTTCGCCTCGAGGTTCGGGGCTCAGGGGGACAGGTGCGCGGCTCGTAGGCCGGCGGCCAGGGCGGCCGAGTCGTGGTCGGGGCCCACGCCGTCGATCAGCACGATCTCGCCCTCCATGTGCCTGGCCCGCAGCGGCACGATGGCCTGGTAGGCGGCCGAGTCGTACCAGTCGCGCGCCTGCTCGATCGAGGGGAACCGGATCAGCACCAACGCGCCCGGCCAGTGACCTTCCCGCACCTCAGGCTCGGCTCCGTGCACGGCGAAGCGGCCGTCGAACGGGTCGAGTGTCGCCTGGATGCGCTCCATGTACTCGAGGATCTCCTCGTGGAGCCCGTCAGTGGTGCGCAGGTGGCCGAGGGCGTAGGCGGTCATGGTTCTTTCCTCCTGTTTCAACCGGTACGCACCCATGGTGACCGACCCTAGGTAAGGGCGTCGATTACCTCACAGGTAGCCAGGGCCCGTCGCCGGTCGGCCTGGCCTGCTCGACGGGCGCCTGCGGCGAGGCGGTGGCAGCGGTGACGCGGACGCCGAACCGCAGCGGACGGCCGTAGTCCACCCGCTATCTCCCGGCCCCCGTCGCGCGCTCGGCGGCGACGAGTTCGCGCACCACCGGGGCGACCTCCTTGCCGAAGACCTCGAGGACCGCGGGGTCGTCGCCCATGAGGATGTAGGCGGTGAACCCGTACTCCAGGGTCAGCACGGCCAACTGCTCCGCCCACTGCGCCGGCGGGCCGGACAGCAGCCGGTCGCTGCGCGGGCCGAACTGGCCGCCGATGTTGAGCAGGCGGCGGACGGCGGCGGGTTCCCGTCCGGCCTCCGTGGCCGCGGCGTCGATGGTGGCGTTGCTGTCGGCGAGTTGGTCCAGGCTCCGGACGTAGGCCAGGGACGGCAGCCAGCCGTCGGCCTTGGAGCCGGTGAGACGGAGCATCCGGGGCTTGTAGGCGCCCAGCCAGATCCCGATGTCGTGGGCCGGGGCGGGGCCGCGCTTGGCGCCCTCGACCTGGTAGTAGTCGCCGTCCACCCGGAAGCGCGTCTTGTTGTCGGCGTCCCAGACGCCGCGGATGATGTCGATGGCCTCGCTGAGCGCGTCGACGGCCTGCGCGGGGGTCAGGCGGCGCCCGCCCATGGCCTCGATGGCGTCCCAGAACCCGCCGGCGCCCAGGCCGAGCTCGAAACGGCCGCCGCTCAGCAGGTCGAGGCTGGCCGCCGCCCGGGCGAGCACGGCGGGCGGGCGCAGCGGGAGGTTCAGGACGTTCCCCGAGAGACGGATCCGCTCGGTCCGCGCGGCGACGTACGACAGCAGCGTCCAGGTGTCGAGGAAGGCCGGCTGGTAGGGGTGGTCCTGGAAGGTCACCAGGTCCAGGCCCGCGGCCTCGGACGCCTGCGCCAGGGCGACCACCTGCTCCGGCGCGCCGTTGGCGGGGGTGATGAAGGACCCGAACATCAGGTCGTGGCCGTAGTCAGGCATGGTCGCCCTCATTCCGGTTGAATACGCTACATCACAGATGTTTTGCCTGGCTTGCTATATGCAGCACAGACATGTTGCCCAACAGCGTACTTCCGGACGGCATTCCGGGGCTGCGGAGAGCCTAGGGCGACGTCCGTCCTCGGCCTCGGCACGCCGCCTTACCGCGCGGCGTCCTCGCCCAGCACCCCGCTGACCACCTCGCACGGGTCGACGGCGGGCTCGACGTCGCGCACGCCGCACGCCACCCGCCGCAGCAGGCGCCGGAACGTCTCGCGATCGGCCGCGTCCAGCGCGCCGAGGACGGCGTCTTCGGCCTCGCGCACCCGCCGCTCGAGCTCGCGCAGGACGCTGTCGCCGTGCGCGGTCGCGACGATCTTGCGCTGGCGACGGTCGGACGGGTTGAGGCGGCGTTCCACCAGACCGGCCTCGACCAGGTCGTCGATGAGGTACGTCAGCACGGTGCGGTCGATGCCCAGGTGCGTGGCCAGGGCGAGCTGGTTCGGCTGATCACCGTGGACCACGGTGGCCAGCGTCTCGTAGCCGCGCGGGCCCTGCGGGAAGTCGCCGATCACCGTGACGACCGAACGGTGGAGAGCGCGCAACAGCACCCCGAGGGACCACCCCAGATCGCCCCCGGCGCGGTCGGCCGGCGCCCGGTCTGGCTGCCCCTCGTCGCTCATGCTCGAAATCATACGGCGGCTCTCTGTCCAGCCACCCTTCTCATCCACATACGGTCTGCGAGACAGCAGGTACTGGGGACGGGGCTCGCAACCCCGCCCCCGGCCCCAGGCGGGCTCGGCCGAGGCTCGCCGCCCGCGAGCGGGGAACTCGCCGACCACCACCGCACGCGAGCCGTTCGCTACCGGGTGCAGGTGGGGTGGTCGCCGAGGTTCACCGTCACCCGGTCACCGCCCGGCAGGGTCAGGGTGACCTGGTCGCCTTCGACCCGCACGTCCGGCGCGGGCGGCTCCTCCCCCGTGCCGGTGAGCTGCACGACGCTGACGTAGACCGCCGTCCCGCCGGGGTGGGCGTCCGCGAGCGCGTACGGCGTGGCCGAGTACCGCCCGTACGCGTTCGCGCCCTCCGCGGTCACGACGCCGGACCCCGTGTAGCCGTGCAGGCCGCGCACGGCGCTGGTCATCCCGTCGGGGCGCCGGACGACCGCCATCGCCGCCCCTGTCTCCACGGCGAGCGGGGCCGCGCCGGCCAGCGCGTGGCCGCCCTCCCTGACCTGATGCCCGGCGGGGGCGGTGACCTGGTGGATCCGCACCTCGGCGGCCCCGTCGACCACCGAGGCGGTCACCACGCGGACCGGGCCGGCCGGCAGCTCGTCCCGGTAGGCGGAGGCGGCGAACCGGTCGCCCACGGCCAGGGGCTCGATGCGCCGCCTGAGGGAGACGGCGCCGTCCGGCGAGACGACGGCCAGGTGCCCGTCGACGCCCTCCACCTGCTCCCCCGCCTCGGGGCCCGTGTGGCTGGTGTAGCCGAACTTGAGGTAGTACGGGTTCGGCGGCCGGGACGCGTCCTGTATCCGGTCGTTGTCGCTGCCGTGGTTGATCAGCCGTACGACGCCGTCGTCCCTGGTGGCGTGGACCAGCCAGCCCGGGCTCGGCAGGGCCACCGCCTGGTCGGCGAGGTCGACGGGCGCGGGCTCCTCGGGGTCCGTCCAGGCGGGGTGGTCGGGTGGCAGCAGCAGGCCGACGAAAGCCTTGCTGGCCCAGTAGGGCGAGCCCGGCCCCGAGTAGGACTGCACGCAGGGCAGGAACGTGTCGTACCAGCCGAGCGTGAGCAGCCCCCGTTCGTCGGGCGCGCCGCGCTCGACGAAGTGCCGCAGCACCCCGCTCGCGATGCGGCGGGTGGTGCCGGGCGCCAGCGGGGAGGCGTCCGCGAGCGCGCCCAGCCAGAGCGGCGCCGCCGTCGCGAACCGGTAGGTCAGCGAGCGCCCCTGGTGGACGGGCCCGCCGTCGGCGGCGAACAGGTGCTGGTACTGGCCCAGGAACTCCCGCAGCCGCCCGGCGTAGCGTTCCTGACGTGCGGTGTCGCCGGACATCCTGGCCCACAGCACCGGGTAGAGGTGCATCGCCCAGCCGGCGTAGTAGTCGAAGTTCTTGCCCGCGCCGTCGGTGTACCAGCCGTCGCCGACGTACCACTCCTCGATCCGCTCCAGGCCTCCGTAGATCTCACCGGGCTCGTGCGGCCCGCCCACCTCGGCGAGGAACTGCTCGACGACCACCTGGAACAGCACCCAGTTGTTCGCCGCGGTGCGCCGGCCGACGAAGCCCGACAGCCACTCCACCACGCGTTCCTGCTCGGCGGGCGAGAGCCGGTCGTACAGCCACGGACGGGTCTCGTGCAGGGCCAGCGCGATCGACGCCGCTTCCACCAACTGCTGGGACATGTCGGCCAGCGCGGGCCAGGCGTACGGGTGCGCCGGGTCGGTGCCCGCGACCAGCCCGCGCGCGTACCGCTCCAGGAGGGCGGGCGGCACCGCCCCGCGCGCGCCGGCGATCCGGAACGCGGCGAGCAGGAAGGTGCGGGCGTACCCTTCCAGGCCGTCGCTCTCCAGGCCCGAGCTGCCCTGCCGGCCCGGCATGCGGAACTGGGCGAAGTCGTCGGTGGCGTACGGCACGACGGAGTCCAGCAGATGGTCTGCCACGGCCTCCCAGTGGGCGCGGGTCCACCCGGTGTACCGGGAGAGCCGCGGGTCGTGAGGAGGGAGGCGCAACGCTGAGGTGTCACCGGAGGAACCAGGGGAAAGGCGCATGAAGCGCTATGGTAACCGCCTCGGGTAAGCGCTTACCACCGACCTTCGCTCCCGACTTACGCGGCGCTCGCGATCGTCCGGGACCCGCTCGCGAAGGGCCTGGAGGTGTAGCGGCGGATCCCAGGGGTAGCGCGGGGTGCCTGGGCGTGGAGTTCAGCTGGAGGCGGCGTGCGGAAGAGCGGCGGGCTGGAGGCCACCTTCGCGGCGCTGGCCGCCAACGTGGCCATCGCGGCGAGCAAGTTCGCGGCCTTCGCTTTCACCGGGTCCTCGGCGCTGCTCGCCGAGGGGTTGCACTCGGTGGCCGATTCGGGCAACCAGCTGCTGTTGCTGCTCGGACGGCACCAGGCGGAACGCGCGCCGACCCCCGAGCATCCCTTCGGCTTCGGGGGCGAACGCTACTTCTACGCCTTTCTCGTGTCGGTCGTGCTGTTCTTCGGCGGCGGCCTGTTCGCCCTGTACGAGGGCTACGAGAAACTCCTCCATCCGCATCCGCTCGAGAGCTGGCCGTGGGCGATCGGCGTGCTCGCCGTGGCCATCGTGATGGAGTCGTTGTCGCTGCGTACGGCGGTGCGCGCGTCCAACGACGTACGCGGACGCCGGTCCTGGCCCGCGTTCATCCGCCAGGTGAAGGCGCCCGAGCTGCCCGTCGTCCTGCTGGAGGACACCGCCGCGCTGATCGGGCTGGCCTTCGCCGGGATCGGGGTGACACTGACGGTCCTCACGGGCAACGCCGCGTTCGACGGCCTCGGGTCCATCGCCATCGGCGCGCTGCTGGTCGTCGTGGCCGTGGTGCTGGCCGTGGAGACCAAGAGCATGATCATCGGCGAGGCCGCCTCGGCCGGGATCCAGAAGACGATCCAGGAGACGCTGGCCGGCGAACCGCTCATCCAGCGGGTCGTCAACCTGCGCACCCTGCACGTGGGCCCCGAGCACGTGCTGGTGGCCGCCGAGGTCCAGCTGCCCGCCGGCACCGACCTCGGCGTGGCGGCGAAGGCCATCGCACAGGTGGAGGACCGCGTCCGGGAGCGCCTGCCCGTCGCCTCGCTCATCTACCTGCAGCCGACCACGGCCGAACTGGACGACGGCGACTGAGCACGCCTCGACAGATGGTGTCATGGGTGTCCATGGGCACGGGCAAGATGCACGAGGACGAAGCGGACATCGACGAGTCCCTCGTGCGCCGGTTGCTGGCCGCGCAGTTCCCGCAGTGGGCGGATCTGCCCGTCGAACCGGTCGCCTCCAGCGGCGCGGACAACGCGATGTACCGGCTCGGCGACGACATGGCCGTGCGGCTCCCCCGCATCGAGTGGGCCGTCAGATCTGTCGGACGCGAACAGGAGTGGCTGCCGCGGCTCGCCCCGCTGCTCCCCGTCGCCGTTCCCGTCCTGCTCGGGAGGGGCGTGCCCGGGGAGGGCCATCACTGGCCGTGGTCGGTGCTGCGCTGGCTCGACGGCGAGAACCCCGCCGTCGGCCAGCTCGCCGACCCCGAACTGCTCGCCGAGGATCTGGCGGAGTTCGTCCTCGCGCTGCGGTCGATCGACCCCGCCGACGGGCCGCCGGCGGGCTGGGGCCAGCACCTGGCGACGCTGGACGAGTCGGCCCGCACCGCGATCGGGGAGCTGGACGGGCTCGTCGACACCGGCGCGGTGACCGCCGTCTGGGAGGAGTCGCTGCGCCTCCCCGAGTGGGCGGGACCGGCCGTCTGGATCCACGGCGACCTGTCACCGGGGAACGTGCTGCTCACCCAGGGGCGGCTCAGCGCGGTCATCGACTTCGGCAGCGTCGGCGTGGGCGACCCGACCACCGACCTGATCGCGGCGTGGAACCTGCTGCCTCCCGGCGCGCGCGACGTCTACCGGGACGCCCTGCGGGTCGACGAGGCGACCTGGCTGCGAGGACGCGGCTGGGCGCTGGTGGTCGCGCTCGTCCAGCTCTCGTACTACCGCGCGACGAACCCGGTGCGCGCGTCCGGCGCACGGCAGGTGATCCGCGAGGTGCTCGCCGATCATCAGCGGTCCGCCTGAGACGGCAGGTGATCCGCGAGGCATGCATCAAGCTCCTTAGCCCGATGGGCCGACGCCCCCATCAGGGGATGAAAGCCGACATTAAGCGATCATTTATCCAGCTCGATAGGTTTCACCTCTATGACCCGCTTAAGTCCGACCTTGGGGCCGCTCACCCCTCGGCAGCGCTGGCGCAGGGCCCGGCTGCAGGCGTACTCGTGGCTGCTGACCGGCGCGTACCGGCTGGGGGCGACGCACCCCGCCGTGTGGCGGTTCGTCGCCCGCACCTACCACCCCGTCCTGGACCGGGTGGCCGCCAGACACGCCCGGCTGGCCTGCCAGTTCGCCGCCGTGGACGTCCCCGCCTACCGCCACTTCCTGCGCGGCCACGGCGCCGAGCACGCCAGGACCCTGGACGCGTTCCCCGAGACCACCAAGCAGAACTACGCGGGCGTCTACGACGAGGCGAGCCGCTGTCAGGAGGGCAGGCTGCACCGGCCGGGCGTGATCGTGGACGAGTCCTCGGGGTCGAGCGGCAAGCCGTACAACTGGGTGCGCGGCCCGCGCGAGCTCAAGGGCATCTACCGCAACGCCGCCGGCTACATCGAGCTGGTCTTCCCCGGCAAGAAGCTGTTCGTGATCAACGCCTACTCGATGGGCGCCTGGGCCACCGGCACCACCACGGGCGCCGCCATGGCGCGGATCGCGATGGTCAAGAACACCGGGCCCGACCTGGAGAAGATCGCCGACACGCTGGAGCACTTCGGCCCCGGCTACGACTACGTGATCGCCGCCTATCCGCCGTTCCTGAAGCACCTGCGCGACCGGCTGGACGAGGCCGGCTTCCCGTGGCGCGACTACCGCATCCGCGGCATGGTCGGCGGCGAGGGCATGACCGAGGCGCTCCGCGACTACCTGGAGGAGCGCTTCGAGGAGGTCCGCTCCGGCTACGGCGCCAGCGACCTGACGATCGGCATGGGTGCTGAGAGCGGGTTCAGCGTCTGGCTGCGCAAGCGCCTGGCCACCGACGAGCGGCTGCGCGACCAGCTGCTCGGCCCTGGCGAGCAGCGGCTGCCGATGATCTTCCATTACAACCCGCTGGAGACCTTCCTGGAGGTCAACGCGGACGGCGAGCTGCTGTGCACGATCAACACCAAGACCTGCCTGCAGCCCAAGCTGCGCTACAACGTCGGCGACGAGGCCAGGCTGCACACGCTGGCGGAGGTCAGGCGGGCGCTCGGCGCCGAGTACGAGGGGGCGTGGACCGACGAGCGGATGAACCTGCCGCTGCTGTTCCTGTTCGGCCGCAAGGACTCGACGATCTCGTACATGGGCGCCAACCTCTACCCGCAGGACGTCGAGTACGGCCTCTACCAGGGCAACCCGTACGCCGCCGCGATCAACAGGTTCTGCCTGTCGCTGGAGGAGCAGCCCGGCCTGGAGTACCGGCCGGTGGTCAACATCGAGCTCCGCGAGCTCCGCGAAGGCTCGGCCCTCGACCGTGACGAGCTGGCCGCGATCTGCCGCGAGGGCGTGGTCGCGCACCTGGCCAGGGTGTCGCGCGACTTCGCCGAGTCGCTGAGGGAGGATCCGACGGCCGCCGACCTGCGCGTCAGCATCCACGACCCGGGGCAGGGGCCGTTCGCCGGGCTGACCAAGATGAAGAACGTCTACCTGTTGAGGGACGCATGAAGACCACCGACTTCAGCCAGGCGCCGCCGCAGGGGCGGGCGAGCGCGATGTTCGTCGGCGCCACCCGCTACCGGGGGCCGCTGTCGATCATCACGCTCACCCTGACGTGGTTCCGCATGGTCCGCGACATGAAGCGGATGCGCGGCTACTGCTGGCACAAGGTCTACTGGGAGTTCCCCTTCACGCTCGGCACGTTGGCGTTCTTCGAGGACCGCGACGCGCTGCTGCGCTTCGCCCGCAGCCGCCACCACCGCAAGCTCATGCAATGGGTGACGGACGGCACGAAGAACGCCACCGGCGGATACATCCGCCTCTACAACGCGGAGCCGGAGGGCTACAGCAACGGCGTCTGGCGCGCCGAGGGCGGCCCCATGGCGCACATCGAGACGTTCACCCCGCTGTCCACGGAGGACGGCGAAGGCCCCCGGGTGCGGCGCGGATGACGCTCCAGCCGGTCGAGACCCGCCGTGACCTGCGTGACTTCCTCGCCCTCACCGACGACGTCTACCAGGGGGACCCGCGCTACATCCCACCGCTCCACGCGCAGGTCCGTACGTGGTGGCGGCGCGGCGTCCGGATGGGCCTGCTCAGACGGCGCGGACGGGTCGTCGCCCGGACCACCCTGCACACCGACCCGGCGCTCGACGCCAAGCTGGGCCGGGCCACCCAGCTGTTCGGCCTGACGGAGTTCACCGAGGACGCCGCCGAGGAGCTGTTCGACGGCGTCTGCGCCGCCGGCCGGGCAGGCGGCAGGGACGCGGTGTTCGGGCCGGTCTCGCTGCTGCCCAACCAGGCGGGCGGCGTGATCACCTCGGGCTTCGGCGAGCGCGGTTTCATCGACAGCGCGTGGAACCACCCCTACTACCCGGCCGCCTACGAGCAGCACGGCTTCACCCGGCGCTTCGAGTCCGACACCTGGATCTGCCCGGTCCCCGCCGAGCCGGCGTTCACCTTCGACGACGAGCGGATCGCGGCCGAGCGGCTGCGGGTGCACCGGGGCGACAGGAAGCGCGTCGGGGAGCAGCTGCCCATCCTGCGCGAGATGCTCAACGCCAGCTTCGCCCAGCTCGGCTACTACACCGAGATCTCCGCCGAGCAGTTGGCCGCCCAGACCGACGGGCTGGCCTACCTGCTGGACGAGGCGCTGCTGCTCTACCTGACGAAGGCGGACCGGCCGATCGCGTTCGTCCTCTGTCTGCCCGACATCTCCGCGTTCGTGGCGAGGATCCGCGGGAACCTGCACCCGCTCAACCAGCTTCGCCTGCTGGCGACCAGGTCCCGCCACCGCCGCGAGGCCGTGCTCATCATCAAGGGGACGGTCCCCAGCGAGCAGGGACGCGGCTACATGCGGCTGCTCGCCCGCGAACTGCACGAGGGGCTGCGCCGCGGCGGCTACCGCACGCTGCGCAGCACCTACGTCGAGCGCACCAACCCCGGCTCGGCCGCGCAGTACGTCGCGATGGGCGGGCGCCCGCTGCACGGCTACACCTTCTACGGCAGGGACCTGGCGTGAAAGAGCTGCGGGCGCTCGAACCCGACTTCTGGCGCGCGCCGAGCGCGCACAACACCCAGCCGTGGACGCTCACCTACACCGGCGGCGAGGCGGCCGTCGGCTGGGATCCGGCGCGGGCGCTGCCCGTCAGCGATCCCACCGGCCGCGACCTGCGCCTCGGCCTGGGCGCGTTCGTCGAGACGTGCCTGATCGTCTGCGCGGACGCGGGGCTCGACGTCGCCTTCCGTCCCGACCCGGGGCCGCTGCGGGTGGGCTACCTGCACGCCGCGCCTGAGCCGTACCGGACGCCCTTCACGACCGCGGACGTGCGGGCGCGCGGCTCCAACCGCGGCGGCTACCACCCGGGACGGCTGCCCGCCGAGGTCGCCGACCGGCTGACCGGCGTGCGCCGCCTGCCCTGCCGGGACCTCGCCGGCCTGCTGTACGCGGCGGACCTGAGCCAGTTCGGCGACCCCGACGTGACACGGGAGCTGCGCGACTGGCTGCGGCTGACTCCGCGCCACCCCCGCTACCAGCTCGACGGGCTCACCGACCAGGCCCTGACGCTCAGCGGGACGAAGGCGTTCGGGCTGCGCGCCTCACTCGCCCTCTACCCGGCGCTGCGCGGCCTGGGACTGCCCAGGGCGCTGGCCGCGGCCGCGCGCGGGCTGCTCGACTACGACGGGGACGTGCTGGTGCTGGTCGGGCCGGTGGCGGAGCAGGTGGAGCTCGGCCGGGTGCTGATGCGGAACTGGCTCACCCTCTCGGGCCTGGGCTACACCACGCACCCGATCAGCCAGGTCATCGACTGCGCGGAAACCCGGCAGGCCCTGGCGGACCGGCTGGGCGTGGCCGACCCGCTGACCCTGCTGCACGTGGCGAGGGTCGGGCGGCCGAAGACGCCCGCCGCCCCGTCCGCCAGGACGAGGACGTGATCTCAGGTCCTGTCGATCAGCGGGTCGACCAGCGGGGTGCGCTTGTAGAGCACCTGGTTGCCCCGGCGGTGCGACTCCAGCAGCCCGGCGTCGCGATCGCCGCCGCATTCGGTACCGAATTCCGCGGCACTGCGCAGCGTTTCCTCCCCCATCTGAAGACGGGTGTTTCCACGCTCGAGGAGTCTCGACGACTGGAGAACGGCTCGGGCGTCCTGGCAGGCTGCCGCTCATGTCATCCCACCCGTCCGGGAGCGGGGGCCCGGGCCCGAGCTCCGGATACCTGGCCGTCTTCGCGGTTCGCGAGTTCCGCGCGGTGTTCGCCGCGCACGCGATGTCGACGCTCGGGGTCGTCGTCTCCGAGATCGCCCTGTCGGTCCTGATCTACCGGCTCACCTCCTCGCCGCTGCTCAGCGCGCTGACCTTCGCCTTCGGGCTGCTTCCGTACGTGGTCGGCGGCACCCTGCTGTCCTCCGTCGCCGACCGGTTCCCGGCCCGCCGGGTTCTGGTCGTCTGCGATCTGCTCTGCGCCGCCTGCGCGGCCGGGATGGTGGCGCCGGGCATGCCCGTCGCGTTGCTGCTCGTCCTGCGGTGTGTGACCGCCGCCGTCGCGCCGGTCTTCCAGGGCACGCGGGCGTCGACGCTCGGCGACATCCTCGGCGAGGGCGACCTGTTCATCCTGGGCCGCTCGGTCATCCGGCTCGTCGGGCAGAGCGGGCAGCTCGCCGGCTTCGCCGCCGGCGGCCTGCTGCTGGCCCTCCTGTCGCCGCGGGCCGTCCTCGTGCTGACGGTGGCGACCTTCCTCGGCTCCGCGCTGCTGCTCCGCTTCGGCACGTCCGCCCGTCCGGCGCGGGCCGGGACGGACGGCGGCGCGCTGGTGAGCGAGTCGCTCTCCGGCATGCGACTGCTTCTCGCCGACAGGCGCGTCAGGTCGCTCCTGCTGCTGGCCTGGGTGCCGCCGATGTTCGTGGTCGTGTCCGAGGCGCTCCTGACCTCGTACGCCGGCGCCCTCGCGGTCAGTCCGGCGGGGCTCGGCCTGCTCATGTGCGGGATGCCGGTCGGCGCGATCGCGAGCGAGGCCCTGGCCGGCTCGCTGCTCGGCCCGCGCGGCCGGGCGCGTCTCACGATGCCGGTCGCCGTCCTGGCGATGCTGCCGGCCGTCGGGTACGCGTTCCAGCCCTCGCTCGGCTGGGCGCTGGTATGTCAGGTGCTGACCGGCTGCGGCATCTCGTACACCCTCGGCCTTGACCAGTGGTTCGTCGCCGCCGTCCCGGAGCGGCTACGCGGCCGGGCGATGACGGTGATGACCGCCGGCCTGATGACGGCCCAGGGTCTGGGCATGACTCTGGCGGGCGCGGCCGCCGAGTTCGTCCCCGTCCACCAGGTCATCGCCTGCGGGGGCGCGCTGGGCCTGGTGTGCGTGTCCGCCGTGCTGTGGGGCGTCCTGCGGACGCGGAACGCGGACGGGAGCCGCGCCGGAGGCCGGTCAGGCCGGCGCCCGGACAGGACGGGAGGGGCGCGCCGGTAGGCGGGCTACGCCGCGGAGAGGGCGTCGACCGGCCGGGTGCGCAGGGCGCCCAGCGTCGTCGGGATCGCGGCCAGCATGACGAGCAGGAAGGCGCCCCCGACGATGGCCAGGTACATCCACGCCGGTCCGGACGCGATCGGCGAGCCGGTCTTGACCAGGCTGTACGGCACGGTCGTCACCGCGGCGGCGACGGTGCCGAGCACGACGGCGATGGCGGCGGTGACGGCGGCCTCGACGGTGACCATCTTCAGCACCTGGCCGTGGGTGGCGGCGGACAGCCGCAGCAGGCCGAACTCGCGGCTCCGCCGGCGGGTGGCCGCGACCAGCGTGTTGATGACCACGATCGCCGAGAAGCCGATGATCATGGTGACGACCAGGTAGTTCACGGGCGCGAGTGGCACGCTCGCGTCACCGGCGACGGCGGGCCCGCGGTGGGTACTGTCCTCGGTGCTCTGCATGTAGAGGGTGCCGGCCGCGATGCCCACCAGCAGGATCAGCGGTGACGCCACGCTGGCGCTGTGCTTCGCCCGCACGTGGACGTTGCGGGCGGCCAGCCTGGCGGTGGCCCCGATCCTGGCCTGGGTGAACAGCCTGATGGGCGTTACCGCGGCCGGGCTGAGCAGGGCGAGCCCGACCGCCACGGCCACGCCCGCCGGGCCCGCGGTGCTGGAGAGCAGCGGGCCGTTCTCCATGAGGAGGGTCCCCGCCCCCAGGCTCAGGCCGACGACCAGCAGCCCCAGGCCGCTGAGCACGCGGGCGCGGGTCAGCGCGCGGGCCGCCGCGGGCGTGGACTCGCCCAGCGCGCGCACGGGCGGGATGGACGCGGCCCGCCTGCTGGAGATCAGCGCGGCGCCGACCGCCGCGAGCAGGGACGTGCCCGCGCCGATCGCCACGCACAGCCACCCGGCGCTCAGCTCGGTGCGGGCGCTGACCAGGCCGCCGTCCACGAGCCGCCCGAGGACGACCGCGCCGAGCCCGATGCCGGGCAGCAGGCCCGCGACGACCGCGGGCAGCGCCACCATGACCGTCTCCCTTACGACGCTCTGCCGGATCTGCCGCGGGGTGGCGGCGATCGAGCGGAGCAGCGCGAGTTCCTGTTCCCGGTGCTGGATGGTCAGGGAGACGGTGGAGACCACGCCGAAGGCCACGATCGCCACCGTCCAGCCGCCGAGGATGGCGGGCAGCATGACCAGGAAACCGGTGTCGCCGCCGGTCGCCATCCCGGTCTCCAGCAGGCTCGCGAACGCGGTGAGCAGGGCGGTGCCCGCCGCCATCACGGCCGCCGAGGCGAGGAACGACGCCCTGTGCGCGCGGACCGTGAGGAAGGCCAGTCTCCACATCATCGGAGGCCGCCGTCCTGGTGGACCGGCCTCGCGTCGGCGGCTGCCGGCGCGGACAGCTGGGCCATCCGCGCGGCCACCGCCCCCGCGTGCGGGCGCGCCATGCTGTCGACGATCCGCCCGTCGGCGAAGAAGACGACCGTGTCGGCGTAGGAGGCCGCCACCGGGTCGTGGGTGACCATCACGATCGTCTGGCCGGACAGGGTCACGGCCTCCCGCAGGATGTCGAGCACGTCGCGGGCGGCCTGGGTGTCGAGCGCGCCGGTGGGCTCGTCCGCGAAGAGGACGGCCGGCTGGGAGAGCAGGGCGCGGGCGATGGCCACGCGCTGCTGCTGGCCGCCGGACAGCTCCGCCGGGCGGTGGTCGCTCCGGTGGCCGAGCCCGAGCCGGGTGAGCAGCGCCCGCACCTGCCGCTGGTCGGCATGGCGGCCGGCGAACTCGAGGGGCAGGGTCACGTTCTGCGCCACGGTCAACGTCGGCACGAGGTTGAAGGACTGGAAGACGAATCCCATCCGCTCACGCCGGAGCCGGGTCAGGGCCGTCTCGTCCAGGCCCTTCAGGTCGCGGCCGTCGAGGACGACGGACCCGGACGTCGGCTGGTCGAGCCCGGCGGCGCAGTGCAGCAGGGTGCTCTTTCCCGAGCCCGACGGGCCCATCACCGCGGTGAAGGTGGCGCGGGGGATGCGCATCGTCACCCTGTCGAGCGCGGTGACGGCGGCGTCGCCGTGCCCGTGGCGCTTGACCACGTCGAGCAGTTCGAGGGCGTAGGGCGCGGGCGCATGGGCATGCGCCCCTCGTGAATACGCTGTACGAGTCATAAATACACCGTACAACATGATCGGAGGATATACGCTAATTTGTCCTATTTCCCCAGGTCAGCCGACTTGATTCGTTCATTTCTGCTCCCATCTTCTATACTTTCGTCACGATATGAGTTTCGTGACGAAAATGAGGGCGGTCACCGAGCATGCCGACGTGTGAGATGTGTGGACGACCCCTGCGCCCGGCCGAGCGCGGACGGCCTCCGCGATACTGCTCACGCGCCTGCCGGGCACGCGCCTACCGGATGCGCGTCGCGGACCGGTCGACGGCGGACGTGCGGGACGCCGCCGAGATCGGCGCCCCTTCTCATGAGCCCCACGCCGCGGGCGGCTCCACGGAAGGGGCCCTGGACCAGGCGCTCATCGTGCGCGCCGCGATCGAGGTCGCCGACCGGGAGGGCGTCGCCGCCGTCTCCATGCGGCGCGTCGCGGCGGAGCTCAGGGTCGCCGTGATGTCGCTGTACCGCTACGTCGCGAGCCGCGAGGAGCTCAACGACCTGATGGTCGACACCGTCTTCGGCGAGCGGCCCCTGCCGGAACCCGGCCCCGACGGCTGGCGGGCCAAGCTGGAGCTGTCCGCGCGCGAGGAGTGGGCGCTCTACCGGGAGCACCCCTGGGTGTCGCACCTCGTCGCGGTCACCACCCGGCCGCCGGTCGCCCCGAGCCTCATGGCGTACACCGACTGGCGCATGCGCGCCCTCGACGGCCACGACCTGGACTTCGCCACCCTCGTCCAGGTCGCCATCATGATCGGCACGTACCTGCAGAGCGCGGCCATCCCCCTCGCCCACGAGGCGCAGGCGGCCAGGACGACCCGCCACACCCGGCAGCAGTGGGCCGACGCCCGGCAGGACGCGTTCAGCCGCACCATGCACGCCGCTCGGCTGCCCATGGTGTCGGAGTTCGGCGCCGAGGCGTTCCAGGCGTCCGAGCCGGAGAACATCTTCGAGTTCGGCCTCCACCGCATGCTCGACGGCATCGCCACCCTGCTCGAAGCCGGCGGCCGTCAGGACCCTCCACCGTCGATCAGGTAGCCGAGACCGCCGCAGATCACGTTCGAGGATCCGACCTGCTGCGCTGCACCAGAAAGTGTTGCCGCCACCGGCTTCTACGACCACCGGGCGCTCCCCCTCCGGCCACCATGCGCGGCGGTCGCGGCAGCCGGACGCCCGCAGCCGGCCGACGCGGCGCGAGGAACAGGTTCCCCAAGTCCAGAAAATCCCTATATAGCATGGAATATACGGTTTGCGACTGCTTTCCTGGTAAGACGAAGAGCCTGTCGCCCTGGTCGCCGTCGGGCTCCATCCAGACTTCCGCCGGCCATCCGGACGGGGGCGGCGGCGGAGCGATCCCGTACGCCGCATGTGCTGGAGGAGGCGGAGATGGCTGACGCGCACGCGCTCATGGTCAAGCTCGGTGAGCGGCGCATGAACCTCGGCCTGACACAGCTGGAGGTCGCCTCGCGGATCGGCGTCTCGCAGGGCGCGGTCTCCTTCTGGGAGACCGGTCAGCGCACGCCCAACCTCGCCAAGTTCACCGAGCTGGCCGACCTCCTCGGCGTCGAGCTCACCCTCACCCTCAAAAAGCCCTGACGCGCTTGCCTCAGCACGGCGCCGCCTCCGCGAGCATCAGCGGCGCGGCGGCGGCGCGGAGTTCGTCGCTGAACGGCGTCGGCCGCAGGGTGGCCGGGTCCAGGTTGACGTTGACCCGGTAGCCCTCGGCGTGCACCACGGCGTGGTCCGCGGACAGCACGCGGAAGCCGTACCACCCGCTGGTACGTCCCATCCGCTCGAGCCAGAAGTGCACCAGCGGCTCGCCCACCCCGGTGATGGGCGTGTTGTAGGTCACCTTGAACTCGCGTACAGCCAGGAACACGTCCTTGAACGCCGATCGGCCGGGGTCGGACGCCCAGCCGAGCCGATGCCAGTACGCGCTGATCGCCCGCTCAACCAGCAAGGCGTACCGCGAGTTGTGCAACAGCCCCATCGCGTCAAGGTCGTCGAAATGCACCTGGACCGGCTCGTAAACGCCGCCTGCGGTCATGTCAGTCCTCCGGGAGAAGCGCTGGGTCAGGGCAGAGCGCACGCAGGCGCTGGAGCACGGCACGGCGGGCGTGGACGAGGGAGGCCGGCCCATCGTGCAGGCGGGAGTGGATGACGACCATCTCGCCGAGCGCGTCGATCTCGTAGGCCAGCTGGGCCGGATCCACGCTGTCGACCAGTTCGCCCACCGTCACGGCCTCCGCCACCAGCCGGCGGATGAACTCCTGCCACTCGCGCATGGCCCGCGCGAGCCGGTCGCGGACCACTCCGGGACGATCATCGAACTCGGCCTGCACCGCGAAGAAGAAGCAGCCACCGGGCAGCACGCCGTCCTCGTAGAACCTCAGCCGCGCCTCATGCAGCGCGAACAGGCGCCGTACGCCCGCAGGGGCGCGCAGGGCGGGCCCCACCACCTGCTCGGTCCACTGCCGGACGGCCCACTCCACGGCGTCGAGCTGCAGCTGCTCCTTGTCGCGCCAGTGCGCGAAGAACGCGGACTTGCTGACGCCGGCCGCCGCTGCCAGCCGCCCCAGAGAGAGCCCGTCCAGCCCTTCGACCGAGGCCAGCCCCACCGTCTGCTGGAGGATCGTCTCGCGGCTGCGCAACCCGCGCAGCCGTCGGCCGTCTTGTTCCATACGGCCACACTATATTAACGACCGATCGTTCATATAATTGGGTGATCGGTGGCGGGGGATGTCCCGCCACCGGTCGGTCGTCATCCGCTACTCGGCGCGGGGAGACGTGAACGGCGGAACCCCACGCGAACCCGTGGCGCTCTCCTCCGCCGCTCGGCGGCCTGTTCGAGGGGTCCGCGCCTCGGTCAGGAGCCGGGCTTGTCGTCGGTCCAGCCGGCTTCGAGCACGACGTCGGAGTTCCACACCGTCCCCGGCGCGAAGTCCGCGAACAGGCCGCCCGGCTGGACCACGACGTTCTCGTAGGCCAGCGCTCCCCCGGTCGCCCTGTCGAAGATCAGACGCTTGCGCAGGACCCCGCTGACGTCCTTGTCGGTCGCCTTGACCTTGGTCCGCTCGTCGATCGTGACCGCGGTGCCGGTACGGCCCTCGGCGTCGGTGACGTCCTCGGCGACCTCGACCGCGTCCAGGTCGGCGAGCATCCGGAAGGCCGCGCCGCGCACCTGCGGGGTGACCGGCATGTCGGTGATCAGCCCGGCCGTGACGTCGAACAGCCAGGCGTCCGCCGACTGCGGATCGCTCGACTCCGTGCCGTGCCCCTCATAGGAGCGCAGCAGCCAGGCCCTGAGCGCGGCCGGGTCCGACGGGAGGCCGCGCAGGTCCTTCATCGTCACGTTCCGGCCCAGCCAGAACACCTTGTCGCCCTCCACCAGGTCGGCGTGGCTGGTCCGGGCGGCTCCGGGCGCGGTCGACAGCTTGGCCGCCACCTTCTTCCCCGGCACCAGGACGCCCACCTCCTCCGGAGACCCGGCCTGCCGCCAGGCGGCCTCGTCGTCCGGGCCCGCCGGCCGCACGCCCAGGGGCTGCGACCGGCCCCACTGCTGCCCGCCGGGCGCGTACGGGGTCCAGCCCTCACTCCGCTCCTGGTCCACGACGGTGTATCCACCGCCCTCGACCTTGAACAGGGTCCGGCGCACGGACGCCGTGTGCCAGTAGGCGGCCGGCTCGTCCGGCTGGCGGTCCGCCTGCTTGGCGGCGGCCAGCAGGATGTCGCGGGCGGAGAGCCGGACCTGAGGGCCGGGGCTCCCCTGGGCGACCGAGGAGGCGACCGAGGGGGTGCCCGGGTGCGGGTCCGCGGGTGCCCGCGGCGTCGTGCCGCCCGTCCCGGAGACCACGACGGCCACCGCGGTCACGGCCGTGGCGGCCCCGGCGAGGCTGAGCCCCCAGGCCGGCCGGACGATCCCGCGCCTCCTGCGCGCGGGCCGCGGCCCCGCCATGGCGTGGGACAGCTCGGCCGCCCTGGTGCGCTCGTCGACCGGGACGTCGCCCAGGTGCGCGGGACGCGCCGCCCGCAGTTGGTCGATGGGGTTCATGTCCACTCCTCACTGAGATTCGGCACCCGTGCTCCGGCCCGCGCGGCAGGTTCCAGCCCCTGTTGGAACCGCTTGCGCGCGCGGTGCAGCCGTACGCGGAACGTGGCCGGGGAGCAGCCGACGACGCGCGCGGCCTCACGCGGCGACAGGCCCTGCCAGGCGACCAGGATCAGCGTCTCCCGGTCGTCCTCGGGCAGCTCGGCCAGCGCCTTGAGCACGCCGAGCCGCTCCGCCACCTGCTCGGCCACGTCGCTCTCGGTCCAGGACCGCAGCTCGGCGCTGAGCGCCTCGCGACGGACCTCGGCCCGGACGTTGTCGCGCAGCACGTTGCGGGCCACTCCGAGGAGCCACGGCAGGGCCGGGTCCGGGACGTCGTCCAGCCGCCGCCAGGCGATCGCGAACGTCTCGCTCACCACCTCGTCCGCCACCTGGCGTCCCGCGCGGCTCACCACGTACGCCCAGACGCGCTGCCGGCATTCGTCGTAGATGCCGGTGAACCGTTGAGAATCGTCCGTCACCAACCCGCCCTTTCTCCGGGTGTGTTCTTCCACAGGGAAGTGGTCCGGGATGCCCCATCGTTACCACCCGTTCGTCCGGAGACGCGAAACGGGACTCGGGCGCGACCGGATCCGGTCGCGCCCGAGTCGGGCAGGGCAGCCGCCACGGGCGGCCCCGGTCACCTCCCGCTGCGACAGCCGCCCGCCGGGGGTGCTGCCGTCGCCACGTTGGCGACGTTCCTGCTTTCGACGGTGGCGGTGTGGGCGCGGGGGCCGGTCAGCGCAACTGCGCAGCGCTTCCTCCCCCGCCTGAAGACGGGGGTTGCCAGGCTCGAGGAGTCTCGATGAGCCTTTGCCGGAGGATTCGGTGGCGGCGGGTGGGGGCGAGGGAGCCCCCACTACACGCAAGAGCGGCTAGGTGAAGACGTAGCACTCGACCTCGGAACGGCGGTAGGTCAGCCCCTTCTCGACCGAGTCGCGCACGCACTCGCGTTCGGAACGGCTCAGTTTCAACTCGCCGCACACGGTCACGCCGACGTACGTGCGGCAGTCGAGCGTCGGGTCCTTCTTCCCGATGCGGTAGTTCTTCCTGACCTGTGCCCGGCATTCGGCCCGCGCGGCCGAGGTGTGCGCGTACTGGCACTGGCTCAGCAGAATCTCGTACTGGTGTTTGCTGACCTCGCGCGTGCGGTGCCAGGCATGGGCGGAGGGCCCGAACAGCCCGAAAGCGGTCATCATCCCGAGCGCGGCGGTAACGATTGTCCTCATATGTTCCCCCCTCCTTGCGGGATACCGCCCAGGGCGGTCGCCAAACACCGCCGGGTCGGTGTCAGCCGGTCAGGTTGGGCTGGTGGCCGTTGAGCAGGGCGACGCCGAGCGCGGTGACGGCGTGCAACACCGCCTTGCCGTAGCGCTGGCTGGTCACCAGCTCGGCGTCGCGCAGGACGGTGACCTGCCTGCTGACCGTGGACGGCGGCAGGCCGAGCCGCCGGGCGAGCTCGGACGTCGTGCAGTCGCCGAGGGCGACGACCTCCAGGACCCGGGTCCGGGTGGGGCCGAGCAGCCCCGCGAGCGTCGGACGCCGTCCAGCGTCCCCGCCTGGGCTCTCGCCGTGGGCCCAGGCCGGGTCGTGCTCGATGGGATAGACCAGGACCGGCGGCAGCTCCTCGTCCAGCAGGGTGACGGGGGCCTTGCGGCAGAAGAACGACGGCACCAGCACCAGCCCCCGACCCTGGAGATGGAGGTCGTGCTCGGCCGGGTAGGCGAGTTCGAGCGTCGGGAAGGACCAGCGCGCCGACGGGTGCAGCGTGGCGAACACCGATTCCCAGCCGCCTTCCGACAGCACGCGGGAGCGTCGCGTCCGGTCCTGGCCGACCTGCCCGCGGATGCGCGACCAGTACGGCGACAGGCACGCCGCGAAGTACGCGCTCACCGCTCCGGCGACGGCCTGCACCGCCTGCGCGCTGCCCGCCGCCAGGTCGGCGGTCCAGCCTGGCAGCCGCCTGCCGGGATGCCGCCGGGCCAGCTCGGCCAGGTCGGCGCGGAGCCGGTCGCGAGGGGTGCGCCGCAGGCTCTCCACTCCCGCCTCCATTGAGCCGGACCCGGTGCGCGGCGTGAGGAAGTCGACCGCGTACCCCTTGGACGGCGCGAGCGGCGTCAGCAGCCTGGCGAGCGCGGGAACCCGTCCCAGCGCGTTCCGCTTCCACTCGCCGAAGACCAGCGTCTGCTCGCTGCGGCGCAGTCTGTGCAGGCTGAGCATCACCTCCCACATCGCGTCGGGCTCCGGCGAGATCCGGGTACGCGCCAGATCCGCGCCCGTGAAATGGATCCGCAGCGTCACGAGACCCCCGCTCCCAGCTGTCAGAAAGCCGTGCCCGGGCCCCCGCCACCGGCACGTTTGCATTCAGACGGAAATCTCTATCACCTCGGGCTGACTCCACGTCAGACTCTCACGAGTAAGGATCACGAAATATCGCCCTTTATCCCCTCTTTTCCTTTTTTCTGTTGACGAACTCCTCCGGTGTCCCCCGTTCGCCGCGAGCCCCGACCCGCGCGCGCCCGCCGGCTCCGCCCCGCGGTCAAGGAGTCGAACCCGCCCTTTCCTTCCTGTCACCGTCGCGAAAGGCGTCCCATGTCCGAGGAACCATCCGCACGGCCGCCGGCGCGGCCACGGCTCACCCGGCGGGCCTTCGTCCGCGTCGCAGGAACAGGCGCGACCGCGATGGTGCTCGCGGCCGGGATCGGCACGTCGCCCGCCCGCGCCGCGCCCGCGACGCTGTCGCCGCAGGAAGCCGACATGATCCTCCAGGTGGCGCGCGCGGGCGCGGTCTATCCCGCCGCCTTCCCCGCCTTCGGCGAGGAAGGTCCCGCGGTCCGGCGGGCCACCGCGGCCCGGCTCGCGGCGCGGCTGACCGAGTTGGACGCGCCACGCCTGGAGCTGGCACGGCAGGGCGCGCGGTCGCTGGTCTCGGCCGGCCTGCTGAACACCGGCCGCCCCAGGCTGCTGGCCGGAATCGCGCGCCAGGCGTCCGCGACGCAGGCTGCCGCGCCCGAACTGGTCGCCGTCGTCGCGCTGGCCGTGGCGACCGTCTCCGCGCACTTCGACCCCGCGTCGGACGCCGCCGCGTCCGTCTGGCTGAACGCGCTGCGCAACCTTCCGGCGCCTGACAGCCGCTTCAGCCCCCTGACGACGAGGAGACCGCGGTGAGAATCGCCGAGGAGAAGATGGCGGGGCTGGAACTCGCCAAGCAACGGCTGCTGGGCGCCCACGGCGACGACAGGAACTGCGTCGGCTTCGCCATCGGCTTCAGGGAGCGCGGCGGGGTGCGGAGCGACGAGCCGGTGGTCACCGTGATGGTGGCCAAGAAGCGTCCGGAAGGCTTCGTGTCCGGCCGCAGGCTGCTGCCGAGAACGGTCACCGTGGACGGCGTCGAGCACGCCGTCGACGTCGTGGAGACCGGGGTGATCAGGGCGGGCCGCGCGACACTCGACCCCCCGGTGCGGACGCTGGCCGCCCGGAGCATCACCGAGCGGATGCGGCCCGCGCGGCAGGGATGCGGCGTCGCCAACCTCCGCCAGGTGGGGAACTGGGTCGGCACCTTCGGCTGCGTCGTCCGCGACCGGACCGACCAGAGCCTGTGCATCCTGTCCAACAGCCACGTGCTGGCCCGCGGCGGCATGGCCGAAAGCGACGGCAAGGTCATCCCGGAGGAGATCGTCCAGCCGGGGACGCTCGACAACGGCGGCGCGGCGGACGTGATCGCCAAGCTGAAGCGGTTCGTCCCGTTCGGGGGCAGCAAGGACCAGCCCAACGAGACCGACGCGGCCATCGCACAGGTCCTCGACTCGTCGTTGGTGAGCGTCTCACAGGTGGCCCGCGACCTGATGGCGCCGCCCTCGGCGGCGCACCCCGCGATCGGCCTGTGCTTCGCGGGCTCCGACCAGACCGGTGTCGGCTTCGTCGTGCGGATCGCGCCGACCCTGAGCGGGCTCAACGTGGAGATGCTCAGCCCCGGCTCGACGGCCGAGGTGGACATCGACGACCACATCGAGAAGGTGGGGCGGACGACCGGCTACACCTCCAGCAAGGTGTTCGCGATCAACGCCGTGGTCCGCATCTCCATGGAAGAGCCGAAAGAGGACTTCTGGTTCCGCTGCATCGCCACCCGGGGGTTCCTCTGGGCGGGCGACTCGGGCTCGCTCGTCTGCCGCGGCGGTGACGGGAAGACGACGGTGCCGCCGGAGAAGCCGATCCCGTGCAACATCCTCGACAGCCTCGGCGGCTACTACGACCTGCCGCTCGTCGGCGACAGCGCGCTCGCCGACAAGGCCCGCGACAGCTTCCTCTACCAGAGCCAGGCCGGGCAGCTGATCGGGCAGCTCTTCTACATCAACTCCCAGGTCATCATCGACCGGGTACGCGGCAAAGAAGGCACCGACACCGAAAAGTCATACGCCGCGACTTATTACAAGAAATATCATGACTTTATTGCCAATTTGCTCGCTAATCCCAATTCGACAGCCGTGATCACCCAGGAGAACCTCAACGACGTCGCCTTCATCATCACGGGGCTCGAGCAGAGCCTGCTGACCCCGGAGGAGTCCAACGCCGCGACCACCCTGTTCAACGACGTGATGTCCCCGACCCTGGGCATGAACAGGGCGCAGGTCATCGCGTACATGAACACCGACGCCGTCTACCACAAGGTTCTCGACGCCGTCGCGAAGGCCCCGACGCTGGAGACGAACGCCTGGGTCGGTGTCGGCCACTGACGAGGCGGCCTCCCGGGACTCAGGGCGGCCCGCCTACACGGAGCACGTCGTCGCGCGGCTGCGGGAGCTGGCCTCCGGGCTGCCGGAGCCGCTGGGGCCGGTGGTGCGCGACCTGGCCGGGCGGCCGGGCAAGTGCCTGCGCTCGTCGCTGCTCGCCGCCTGCGCGGGGGCGTCGCCCGCGGTCCCCTCACGGCTGGTGCGGCTGGGTGCGCTGGTCGAACTGCTGCACATGGCCTCGCTGCTGCACGACGACGTGGTCGACCGCGCGCCCCTGCGCCGGGGCGGTCCCGCCGCGCACACGGTCGTCGGGGCCGAGACCGCGATGCTCGCCGGGCTCGCCTGCTTCTCCCTCGCGGGGACGGAGTCCGCGCAGCTCGGCCCCGGCGTCGCCGCCGCCACCGGGCGGACCGTCGCCGGGCTCGCCTACGGGGAGCTGCTCGACGTGGAGCGCGCGTTCGACACCGCACTCGGCCTGGACGACTACGTCGAGCTGGTGGAACGCAAGACCGGGGAGCTGTTCCGGCTGGCCTGCCTGCTCGGCGCGGCCGAGGCGGCGCTGGAACCGGAGGAGGGGGCCGTCCTGGGCCGGTTCGGGCTCGGGTTCGGGGTGGCGTTCCAGATCCTCGACGACTGCCTCGACCTGTCGACCGGGGAGGTCGACAAGGCGATCGGCACGGATCACGTCCTCGGGCTGTTCGGCGCGCCCACGCTGCTGGCGCTCCGCGCCGACGTCACCGGCGAGCTCGGCGCCCTGCTGCTCGCGCCCGACTTCGGCCGGGACGACGTGCCGAAGGCGCGTTCGCTGATCATCTCGCTCGGCGGCCTCGACCAGGCGGAGGACCTCGCACGCGAGCGCTACGCGCGGGCCACGGCCGAACTCGCCCAGCTCGCCGACGACGCCCTGCGCTCCCACGTGGCCTGCGCCGCGGACGCAGCCTGGGGAGGTTTCCGATGAGCGGCAACCGCGAGGCAGCGGTCGCGGGCACGGGGCCACCGGTCGGCGAGAGCCGCGAGGCGGATGTCGTGGTCGTCGGTGCGGGGCCGCCGGTTGGCGAGAGCCGCGAGACCGACGTCGTGGTCGTCGGTGCGGGGCCGGCCGGGAGCGTGGCGGCGGCCGCGCTGGCCGCGTCCGGACTGCGCACGGTGCTGGTCGGCGATGGCAGCGGGCACGGCCGGCAGTACGACGTGGTGCTGAGCGCCGTCGCGCTGGACGGCCTGGCGGCGATCCCCGGCGCGGACGCCGCACCGCTGCGTCGGCTGAACGCCGCCGACCTGGCCTTCGGTGCGGGATCGCCGCGGGAGCTGGCCGACGCTCCGATGGCGGTGTTCGCCCGGGACCGGCTGGACTCCTGGCTGCACGGCCTCGCCGAGGCGAACGGCGCCGAACCCCTCACCGGCCGCGTCGTCGCCGTCGAGGGAGACCGGGTCCTGGTCCGCCAGGGGCAGCGGGCGATGACGATCACCGCCGGGCACGTCGTCCTCGCGACAGGATGCGAACGTCCCGGCATCGCGCGGACACCCGTCGCGGGCGCGCTCCCCAGCGGAGTCGTGAGCACGCTCGCCGGCGGGGTCGCGTGCGCGCGGCGATATCGCGGCGTGCGCCTGGACGGCCGGTTGTCGCTGCGGCTGGCCGTCCCGCCGCGCACCGACGCGCGGGCGCGGCCCGCCTGCCTGTGGATCGTCCCCGGGGACGGCGACACCTGCACGATCGGCCTCGCCCGGATCGGCGACGGGACGGACTGCGAGGAGGCGCACGACCGAGCGGTCGCCGAGCTGATGAGACGCGACGACCGGTTCGCCGCGGCCACCCCGGCGGGACCGCCCGTGACCGGGCCCGTCAGCAGCGCCTTCGCCCCGGCGCGCACCGTGGAGGGCGGCTGCCTCCGGGTGGGGGACGCGGCCGGGCTGGCCAACCCGTTCACCGGGGAGGGACTGAGCCACACCGTGCACAGCGCCCTGTACGCGGCCGAGGCCATCGCCGCGCACCCGGACGACCCGGCGGCGGCACGCGACGCCTACGCGCGCAGACTGTCCGCCACGTTCGTCGGCTACTTCGAGACCGCACGGCACGCCGCGCACCGCTACCACCTGGCGTGGCGGATGCTGGAGGCCACGTCGGGCAGCGACAGCCCGCTGTTCGTCAAGGGACGGCGGGCGGTCCTGCTCCCCGAGGGGCTGGCCGGCGCCACCATGGCCGACCAGATCGAGCTGCCGGAGGCCGACGCGCTGGCGCTCGCCCCGTTCCTCGCCGCCTGCGACGAGGTGGCCCTGGCCGCCGTGCGCGAGGAGTGGCCGTTCATCGCCCGGCTGCTGCTCGCCGGGAGAGGCCCCGGCGAGGCCCGGATCCGCCCCGCGGTGCTGTTCGTCGCCGCGCTGGCCGCTGCGGGCGGCGTCCCGCAGGCTGCGCAGGTGACGGTCGGCTCCGCCGTCGAGCTGGCCATGCTCGGCGCGCTGGCGTTCCTCGGGCCGGGACGTCCCGCCGAACACACTGGCAGGGGCGTCGACTGGGGTACCACCACGACCGTGCTCGTGGGCGACTTCCTGCTGGCGCAGGCGACCCGGCTGGTGTCGGCCGAGGCCCCGGACGTCGCGTGGTCGTTCGCCGACTGGCTGACCGAGCTGACCTGCCTGCGCGGGGGCCGGCTCACCGACCCGCCCGGCGTCACCGCGGCCGACGTCTTCGCCGCCATGTTCGAGTTCCCTGCCAGACTGGGCGCGCAACTCGGCTGCGGCTCCCCCGCGCTCGTCGCGCGCCTGCGAGCCTTCGGACGGCACTGCGGGACGGCGTTCCTGCTCGCCGACGACATCCTCGCGCTGCGCGGACAACGGAACCGCCTGGACACCACGCCCGAGACCGCCATCACGGCGCGGATCTCCGCGATTCCCCACCTGCTCGGCCGTCCCGGTCACGGGCTCGCGGACGAGGAGCGGGCGCGGGCGGTGGAGGCCGCGGTGGCGGAGTGCCGGCGCGTCCGCGAGGCGGCGCTCGCGCTCCTTCCAGGGGTTCCCGGCGAGCTCTCCCGCCGCGTCCTGCGAGCCTTCGTCGACGCGATCACCGCCCCCGCGTGACACCCCCGCCTGCTGTCCTGCGACCGGCCGCCGGTCATCGACGTGATCACCGCCCCCGCTGTCCTCCGGGGGGCCTCCAGGACACGGGTCCGGTTGCGTTCCGCGTCGGTACGCGGCTTGCGGCGGGACGGCGGAGTTGACATCCGAAGAGATCCTCTGTCTAGACTTTCGGAATACGGATTCCGCATTCCGTATTATCGCACGTGCCAGAAGACGGAGACTCCATGTCGAAAGAGCGCTTCATCCTGCTGAGCCCCGGCGAGGTCCGGCCGAGCCGGATCCCTATCCCGCCCGCGTTCGCGATCAAGGCCAGGACCGAGGACACCGAGGGAAGGTTCTCCCTGCTGGAGGTGACCCTCGCGCGCGACATCCCGCGCCACGTCCACCACGAGGCCGACGAGTGCATCTTCGTGCTGGACGGCCTGCTCGAGGTGGAGTTCGACGACCGGACGGAGACGGTGCCCAAGGGCGGGTTCGTGCTGCTGCCGCACGGCGTCCCGCACGCCCTGCGCAAGGCGTCCACGCCGCCTCCGCGGATGGTGCAGATCTCCTCGCCGGGAGGCTGGGAGTGCTACGTCGAGGACCTGATCGAGGCCGGGCCCGCGGCCACCACGAGCGGGAAGTTCGACCCCGAGAAGCTCAACCGCATCGCCGCCAAGTACCACATCACCTACGAGGAGCAGGCGTGACGGACGCCGCCGCCCCTGCTCCTCGGAGCCGGTCCGGTCAGCGGTAGCCGGTCAGCCCGTCGTCCAGTTCGTGCTGGTCGCCGTCGCGCGCCGCGTACAGGGCCTGCTGGAGCGCGAACGTGCCGCGGATCGCCGCGACGCGTTCCGCCAGCCCGCGCGGCGCGCCGAGGCGGGAGACGACGGCGTCGAGCAGCGCGTCGCCGTAGCTGGCCGCGACGGCGGCGAGGTCCTCCGCCTGGTCCCCCAGGCAGACGTCGTCCCAGTCGACCACGCCGCTCAGCCGGGGCAGCCCGCCCACCCGCTCCCACAGGACGTTCTCGCCGCCGAGGTCGCCGTGCACCACGGCGGAGGTGAGGTGGGGAAGGCCGTCCAGCGCCGCGAGTTCGCGTTCGGCCCGCGCCCGTCCGGCGCCGGACATGAGCGCGAACAGCTCCGCCCGCACGTCCGCGGCGAACTCCCGCCACCTGTCGCGCGCGGCGTGCGGCAGGGCCTCGCGCACCGCCGTCCGCGCGCCCGCCGCGGCGAGCCCGGCGAACAGGGCGGCGTACCGGGCGGCCACCAGGTCGGCGACCTCGCGGCGGCGAAGCTCCTCCTGGGCCAGCGGCGCGCCGGGGACGCGGCTGAGCACCAGCCAGGAAGCCCCGTCATCGAGGGGGACGGGCGTGCGGACACCGAGGTCGAGCCCGGCGAGGACGCGGAGCACGGCGGCCCGCCGGGGCAGCCGGTCGCCTGCGGCCCCGGTCCGCGCGAAGCAGACGACCCGCTCCGCGCCGATCACCACGTCGTGGAACTGCCCCCGGTGGACGGAGAGCGCCGGCAGATCGTCGTCTGGCAGGAGCCCGCGCAGCAGGCCCCGATGGGCTTCGATCACGTCCATGGCAGACGAACCTACTCCACGGGGACGAGTCGACCTGAAGCGAATATGGGACGGCACAACCCGACATATAACCTCCGCCCGGAATAACTGGACCGGCGAGGGATAGGGACACATGGAGGGCTGCGCCGCGGCTCTCGGGTCCCGTCGTTCCCTGGCATGACGTCAGGGGTGGACTTTCCTCGTCCTGGAGGAGGAATCATGGCCGCCGCCCAGACGCGCCCGTCACGAGGGCGTCCGTCCACCGCTACCGCCGCGCCCGGACGGAAGGAGTCCGGCAGGCGGCTCACGCTGGACCTACCGATGATGACGGTCCAGCTCCGCGCACCCGACGTCCGGATGCCCCACATGGCCCTGCCGCACCTCGCGATGCCGCACGTGCCGATGCCGCCGCTGCCGCACATCGGCAAGCAGGAGGTCGGCCACGCGGTCGACATCGCCAAGTCGTTCCTCCCCGCTCCTGAGCGCGTCGCCTACTACGGAGTGCTCGGCGCCCTGGCCGTGTTCGGAGTGCTCGAATGGCCCGTCGCGGCCGCCATCGGCGCCGGGACGATCATCGCGCAGCGCGCGCGGAGGGAGGGTGCGCCCAAGGCGGCGGCGCGCAAGCCGCCGGAGCCCGCGCCCGCCGAGCCGCCGAAGCCCGCCGCGACGACCACGCGGAGGCGGGCCACCGCCACCACGGGAGCCAGGCGAACCACCGGAACCACCGCCACCAGAGCCAGGCGAACCACCGGAACCACCGGAACCACCGGAACCACGGAGACCACCGGGACCACCGCCACCAGAGCCAGGCGAGCCACCGGAACCACGGGAACCACCGGGACCACCGCCACCAGAGCCAGGCGAACCACGGGGACCACCGGGACCGCTGCCACCACGGGAGGCAGGCGGACCACGGGAACCACCGCCACCACGCGGCGCAGGACCGCCTCGACCTCCAGCACGTCGACCCAGCGGAAGACCACGGCCGGTCGTGCGCGGTCGGGCGGGTGAGCCCGGTTGGCAGCTGAACCGGACGACGGACAACTGAACGAAGCGTGTGCCCGCGCGGCTGTGCCTGGGCGCCCATCCACGGACGCCCTTGATAGGAGGCCGCACGGTGTGGTCCGGTCTGCTCACCGTTGACACGTTGCTGAACATGCTTCCCGAGCCGGTGCGGAGCATGGTTCCGCGCCCCCGCCGGGTGCAACCGTGCGCTGGCGGGGTCCGCGTCGAGCTGCGGGGCATCGGCGGCCAGGGAACCGAGCGGCTCGCGCGCGCTCTCGAGGAGCGGCTGCTGGCGTCGGGCGTGCCACGCGCCGAGGTGAACGGGGCGCTCGGCTGCGTGTTCGTCGGCGGGGACCTGTCCATGCTGGACATGGACAAGATCGTGGCGATCGTCGAGGAAGTCGACTCGGGCGCCGCGGTGCCCGCGCCCCGGGCGATCGACGGCGTGGAGCAGCAGGCCCGCTCCGCGATCAGCCTCGGCCTGCACCTCGTCGGCACCGGGGTGGCGCTGGTCGGCCGGGTCACCGGGCTCCCGAGGCTGCCCGCCACGGTCCCCAGCTTCCTCGCCCTGGTCGAGGACGTCCCGCGGGCCCGCCGCGAGCTGGAGCAGCGCCTCGGCAAGCCCGCCGCGGAGGCGCTGATGGTGACCACCCGGATCGTCTCCAACACGCTGGCCATGCGGCCCGTGGCGCTGCTGATCGACTCCGCCGCGGCGGCGGGCCGGTACGTCGACGCGCGCGCAGGTCGCCGCGCGTGGATGCTGCGCGAGAAGGACTTCGCCGCCAAGGACGGCGCCTACCGGCACACAAGGACCGCGGCGGCCTCGCGTGCGACCCTGCTGCCCCGCGGCCCCGTCGAGCGCTACGGCGACGCGGCCGGGGCGGCGGCGGTGGGCGCGCACGCCGTGACCACGGTCGTCAGCCGGAACCACCAGCGGGGCCTGTCGGTGCTCATCACGAGCTCCCCCAAGGCCGCCCGCCTGGGCAGGGAGGCCTTCACCAGCGCCACCGTGCGGGCCCTGGCGCGACGCCGCACGATCGTCCTCGACCGCGACGCCCTGGTCCGCATGGACCGCATCGACACGGTCGTCCTCGACACCGCCGTGCTCACCACGGGCGGCTGGACGCTCGACGGTGTCATCCAGCTCGTCCCGGACGCGGACCTGGACGACCTGCACGCCCGGCTGTTCACGCTCCTCGACCTCGCCGACCCCTCGGCCCGGCGCGAGCGCGACGGGTGGACCGCCGAGCCGTTCGACGCCGGAACAGCGGCCGCCGGGCAGATGGAGGTGTCCTCGCGGCTGGCCGAGTGGCGCGAGGAGGGGATCCGCCCGGTCGCGGTGTCGCACCAGGGCGTCCTGGTCGCCCTGGTGGGCCTGGCGCCGGAGCTGCACCCCATGGCCGAGGCCCTGGTGGCGGCGCCGGGGGGCGCGTGCGAGGTGGTGCTGGCCGGCGGCGAGCCCGGCCTGGGCCGGCGGCTCGGCGTGGCTCGGCTGGTCGACGGCGGGACGCGGCTGGCCATGTCGGTGCGGGCGCTGCAGGCCGAGGGGCGCGGCGTGGCCGTCGTGTCGCAGCGCTCGCGGCGCGGGCTGAGCCAGGCCGACCTGGGCATCGGCGTGCTCGGCGGGACGCGGCGGATTCCGTGGGACGCGGACGTGATGGGCGAGCTCGACGGCGTCCACCTGCTGCTGCGGTGCCTGCCGTGCGCCAGGAAGGCGAGCGCGCGGAGCGTGGGAGTGGCGGCGACGGGGGCGCTCGCCGGGGCGGGGCTGGCGTTCCTGGGCCCCCAGCGGACCGCGGTCCAGCGGGCGCAGCTGGCGCGCGACGGCCTGTCGCTGGCGGCTCTGGTCGCCGGGGAGTGGACGGCGCGTGGGTTGCGGCGGATGGCGCCGCCCATCCAGGTCGACCAGACGCCCTGGCACGCCATGGCGGTGCGGGACGTCCTGGAGCGGCTCCGCTCGTCGCCCAGCGGGCTGACCGAGGCGGAGGCCGCGGGCCGCAGGACGGCGCCGACGCGGCGAGAGGTCCTGGGGCCGGTGTCGCTGCTCGCCGCGTCCGCGGAAGAGCTCGCCAACCCGCTGACCCCGGTCCTCGCCGCGGGCGCGGGCGTGTCGGCGGCGGTCGGCTCGGCGCTGGACGCCGTGCTGATCGGCGGCGTGATGGTGGTCGACGCGGTGCTCGGCGGCGCGCAGCGGCGCGGCGCCGACCGGGCGGTGCACCGCCTCACCGAGATCACCGCCACCCGGGTGCGGCTGCGCCGCCCCGACGGCGGCGTGTCGGGCGTCGCCGACACCCTGGTGCCGGGGGACGTGATCGAGCTGCGCGCCGGTGACGCCGTGCCGGCGGACGGCAGGCTGATCCAGGCAACCGGCCTCGAAGTCGACGAGTCCACTCTCACCGGCGAGTCGCAGCTCGTCGCCAAGACGACGGTGCCGACCGCGGCGCCCGCGATCGCGGACCGCGTCTCGATGGTCTACCAGGGGACGACCGTCGCGGCGGGCCACGGCCTGGCCGTGGTCGTGGCCGTGGGCGACGCGACCGAGGCGGGCAGGACCGCCGTCCTGGCCGAGGAGGGGCCGCCGCCCAGCGGGGTGGAGCTGCGGCTCCGCGCGCTGAGCCGCAGGATCCTGCCCGCCGCGATCGGGTCGGGCGTGCTCCTGATGGTCCTGGACCTGCTGCGCGGCTCGCCCCTGTCGCAGGCGCTCGCCCCGGCGGTGAGCTTGATGGTGGCAGCGGTTCCGGAGGGGCTGCCGTTCGTCGCCACCGTGGCGGAGCTGGCCTCGGCCAAGCGGCTGTCGACGCGTAACACGCTGGTGCGCAACGCGTCGACGATCGAGGCGCTCGGCCGGGTGGACGTGCTCTGCTTCGACAAGACGGGCACCCTGACGCAGGGGCACATCAGCCTGGGCAGGGTGTCGGACGGGTGGACCGAGTCGGAGCCGGAGGGGCTGACGCCCCAGCTGCGGGCGATCGTCGGCGCGGCGCTGCGGGCGGGGCCCCGCTTCGGCGGCGGGCGCGCCATCCCGCACCCCACCGACCGGGCCGTGGTCGAGGGCGCCGACGCGCTCGGCATCACCCCCGTGGACGGGCTACGGGAGTGGACGCGCGTCGACGAACTGCCCTTCGAACCGGCGCGGGGCTACCACGCGGTGCTGGGCCTGTCGGAGTCCGGGCACCTGCTGAGCGTCAAGGGCGCTCCCGAGGTCGTGCTCACCCGCTGCGCGGACGTGATGCGCGGCGGGATGGCCGTCCCGCTGGACGAGGGGATCAGGCGGGAGCTGGAGCAGGAGGTGGACAGGCTGGCCCTGCAGGGCTACCGGGTGCTCGCCGTCGCGGAGCGAGCGGCTTCCAGCCACGCCGAGCTGGACGAGTCGCGCATCGAGAGGCTGCGCTTCCTGGGCTTCCTCGGCCTGGCCGACCCGGTCCGGCCGACGGCGAAGCGCAGCGTGGAGGGGCTGATGCGGGCCGGCGTCAGGGTCGTCATGATCACCGGCGACCATCCCAGCACGGCCGAGGCCATCGCCGCCGAGATCAACGCGCTGAACGGCCTGCGCGTGATGACCGGCCCCGAACTGGACGGCCTGGACGACGACGCGCTGGCCGTGGAGCTGCCGAAGGTGGCGGTCTTCGCGCGGGTCACCCCCGAGCACAAGGCGCGGATCGTCACCAACCTGCGCCGGGCGGGCAAGGTCGTGGCCGTCACGGGCGACGGCGCCAACGACGTGCCGGCGATCAGGCTCGCCGACGTGGGCGTCGCCCTCGGCTCCCGTGCCACGCCCGCCGCCCGGTCCGCCGCGGACCTCGTCGTGGTCGACGACCGCATCGAGACGATCATCGATGCCATCGTCGAGGGCCGGGCCATGTGGGGGTCGGTGCGCGACGCACTGGGCATCCTGCTCGGGGGCAACATCGGGGAGATCGCCTTCACCCTCGGCTCCAGCCTGCTCACGCGGCGTAGCGCGTTGAACGCCCGCCAGCTGCTGCTGGTCAACCTGCTCACCGACATGTTGCCCGCCATGGCGGTGGCGATCAGGCCGCCCAGCGCGGCCAGCCCGGAGAAGCTGCTCGCCGAGGGGCCGGAAGCCTCGCTCGGAGCCGCTCTGACGCGGGACATCTACCTGCGCGCGGTCACCACCGCGGCGGCGGCGACCGCGGCGTGGGTGCTGGCACGGATGACCGGAACCCGCTCCCGCGCCGACACCGTCGGGCTCGTCGGCCTGGTGAGCGCCCAGTTGCTGCAGACGGTGGCGCTGGGCGGCCGGGACCGGACGGTGCTGCTCGCCTCGCTGTCGTCGCTGGCCGTGCTGGCTGTGATCGTCTCGGTGCCGGGCCTCAGCCAGTTCTTCGGCAACCGTCCGATCGGGCCGTTCGGCTGGGGTATCGGGCTCGGCTGCGCCGCGGCCGCGACCCTGGCCGCCGGGGCGATCCAACGATCAAGTTGACAACCGTCATCGATAGTTCACTTTACGGTCACCTCCGCTACAGTTGCCGGGTCAGTTCACGGTGAAATATGCCTTTAACAGCACTGTTCTTAGCGTGAGGTACGAAGTGTCCGAATTCCTGGCTTCTGTAGCGGCCAAGGCGGCTTTCATGCTGCTCGAGGCGCTGATCATGCGCCTCGTCCAGGCCCTTGTCACGTCGCTCGTCCGGCCCGCCGGCCTCCGGCTGGTCTGACGAGGGCGGTATCACCACGTTCGCCGGCGAACCGCTCCAGCCGGCCGAGGTCGTCGGCCGTGCGCTGGAGGGACGCCGCGTCGAGGTTCTCCTCCAGGTGGGCGAGGGCCGGGTCACGAGTCCGACAGCAGCTCCACGTATCCCTCGCTGCCGTTCAGCCGGATGAGCTGCCCGTCCTTGATCCGCTCGGTGGCGTTCTCCACGCCGACGACCGCGGGGAGCCCGTACTCCCGGGCGACCACCGCGCCGTGGGTCATCACCCCGCCCACCTCCATCACGACGCCCTTCACCGAGACGAACAGCGGGGACCAGCTGGGATCGGTGAAGACCGTCACGAGGATGTCGCCCTCCTCCACCTGGGCGTCCTCCATCCTCATGACGACCCGTGCGCGGCCCTCGACCACGCCCGACGAGACCGCGACGCCCGCCAGCGCACCCTCTGGCAGGGCTCCGGTGTCGTACTCGCCGGAGATCACCTCTCCCTCTGAGGTGATCACCCGCGGCGGGGTCAGCTTCTGGTACGTCTCATGCGCCTCGCGCCGCTCGGTGATGAGGGCGTAGTCCAGCTGCCCGGTGTTCACCACGTTCCTGAACTCCTCGATGGACAGGAAGTAGACGTCCTCCGGCTCCTTGATCACTCCCTGCGCGACCAGCTTGCCCGCCTCGACGAGCAGCGCCCGCTTGTACAGTTCGAGCCGCAGCAGCAGGGCGTGCTTGGAGTACTCGCGGTAGCCGATGAAGTGGCGCACCAGGCTCATCTGCCGCGCCGCCTTCTTCGCCTTCCCCGACCCTCCGGGCAGCTGCCTCAGCCGCTCCAGCAGGCCGTTCATCATGCCTTCCGCGTCGGCGCGCCCGCGCTGCTCCTTGCGGGCCCGCTCCCCCGGCGCGAAGTTCCTGATGTTGCTGAGGATGAGCGGCACCAGCAGCGTCGGATCCTCGCTCCAGCGGGTCCTGGTGATGTCGATGTCCCCGGGGCAGTGCATGCCGTACTTGCGCAGGTACTCCTCGAAGGTGTGGCGGACGACGGCGCCGCCGTCAAGCCCGGCCAGCCCGGCGAAGAACGTCTCGCGCCCGGCCCTTTCCAGGTACTCCATGACGGCCGGATACTGCCGGACCACGTCGGCGACGTCCAGGAGCTCCAGGCCCATCGCCGCCACGACGTTGTGGTCGGCGGACTGGGCGACCACGTCGGCGGTGTTCTTCTCGCCCAGCCACTCCTCCATGTGCTTGTTGACCCAGTTCACCGACTGGATGCCGACGAACGCGGCCGCCACGCTGCGGGGGTCGAAGGTGAGGTCGGCCAGCACGTCGTGGTCCTCGATGATGTACGCGAACAGCTCGTCGCCCGACTTGCCGTCGATGCCGCGCCGCAGCCGCTCGACCGTCTCCTCGTTCTGCGCGATGAGCTCGGGGACGACGCGGGGGTCGTCCTCGCGGCCGAGCTTGAGGTACTGGCGCGCCACCGGCAGCGGCCCGCCCTTGCCGAAGTCCATCACCGACGTCTTGCCGTGCGCGAGGTCCTTGACGAACTCCTTCCTGCCCAGCACGGTGCGCAGGGCGTTGGCCATCAGGACGTCGACCTGGCCGAGGCTCTTGAGCGTGACCATCCTGGCCACGGGCGAGGTCAGCTCGTGGGACATGTCCTTGTAGAACCGGTTCCCCGCCACGGTGCCCGCCGAGCGGCCCAGCTTCTCGTGCAGCAGGGCGAAGAACGACAGGCCGAGGGGGGCGAAGGCGTCGGTCATCATCTGCCGGTGCCCGTACGACATGTACACGTGGTTCTTGCCGTCGTGGGCGGCGGGGATCGGGTACAGCGTGGTGATGGGACGGCTCTGCAGCACGTGCAGCACGCCGTCGGCCAGGCCCCACTCGATGTCCTGCGGGCGGCCGAAGTGCGCCTCGATCCGCCGCCCAAGGGCTTCCAGCTGGAGGATCTGCTCGTCGCCGAGGGTCTGCACGTGCTGCCGGGCGGCCTCGATCGGCCGCTCCTCCGTGCCGCCGTCGGCCGAGGCGCACAGCTCCATCGTCTGGACGGACACCTTCTTGTCGATGATCCGCCCCTCCCGCACCCGGTAGGTGTCGGCGTTGACCAGCCCGGAGACCATCGCCTCGCCCAGGCCGAAGCCGGCGTCGATGGAGAGCACCCTCCGGTTGGAGGTGACGGGGTCGGCGGTGAACATGATGCCCGCCGCGTCGGGGAAGACCATCCGCTGGACGACCACCGACACCCGGACGGCCCGGTGGCCGAACCCGCTCTTGATGCGGTAGGCCACGGCGCGGTCGGTGAACAGGGAGGCCCAGCACCGCCGCACGTCGCGGACCACCGACGCGGCCCCCCGGACGTTCAGGTAGGTGTCCTGCTGGCCGGCGAAGGAGCTCGACGGCAGGTCCTCGGCGGTCGCGCTGGACCGCACGGCGCAGGGGACGTCGTCGCCGCCGAGCCCGGCGAGGTGGCCGACGATGCCCTGCTCGATCCCGGCCGGGATGGGCAGGCTCTCGATGGCGGCGCGCAGGCGCGCGCAGGCGTCGGCGATGCCCGCCCGGTCGTCGGCCAGCAGGCCGGACAGCCCGTCGATGAGCCGGCCGACCTCGGGATCGCGCTCGACCACCGCCTGGTAGGCCTCCGTGGTGACGCAGAATCCGGCGGGCACGCGGACCCCGTCGATCGAGGACAGCTCTCCGAGGTTGGCGCCCTTCCCGCCGACCACGGCGAGCTGGGTTCTGTCGATCTCGTCGAAACCGAGTACGTAGGCACTCATGGCTGGAATCCCATCTGGCTCTTGTCGGGCAGTACCGCCGGGCGTGCGCGCCGAGGACAGCTCCGGCTCCTTCGCTGGATTACAATACAGTACATGCCTGAATTTAAATCTAGGGGACTGGTCGCCACATGACCGAGACGGCGGCTTCCGCGCGGCAACCCGGCCGGCCGCGCAGCCAGGAAGCGGACACGGCCATCCTCTGCGCGGCGCTCGACCTGCTGCTGGAGCGCGGGGCCGCCGAGACCAGCATCGAGCAGGTCGCGCAGCGCGCCGGAGTCACCAGGGCGACGATCTACCGCAGGTTCGCCGACAAGACCGCTCTGCTGATCCAGTCGATCGAGGCGGTGCACGAGGAGGACGGCCTCGCCCCCCTGGAGTGGCCCGACATCGACCGGATGCTCGACGACTGGGCCGGCTATCTCAGCCGGCCGGGCAACCGCCGCATGCTCCGCCGGCTCTACGGCGCGGTGGACGACTACCCCGAACTGCTGCGGACGTACCGCGACTCCCACGGCGGGCGGCGCGCCTCAGCCGAGCGCGCCACGCTGGCCCGCGCCGTCGCCGACGGCCAGTTCCCGCCGGAGCAGGACGTGGAGGTCCTGCAGCAGGTGCTCAACGGCGCGGTCCTGCACCATCTCGGCGCGCGTCCCGACACCGAGAACGCCGTCGAGGTCAAGACCTTCCTGTCGGCCGTCCTCCAGCAGACCGGCTACCGGCCGCCCGCGGACAACGCGAAGCGCCCCCGCCACGAGGGGCGGGGGCGCCAAGCGGGGGCGGCGGCCGTCTAGTGGCCCATCGACGCGCCCCCGTCGACCGGGATGACGGCGCCCGTGAGGTAGGACGCCTGGGGCGAGGCCACGAACCTGACGACCTCCGCGATCTCCTCGGGGCTCGCCATCCGCTGCAGCGGGATCGTCGCGCACATCTCGGCGATGCGCTTCTCCGGCAGGACGGCCGTCATGGCGGTGTCGGTGAGGCCGGGGGCGATCACGTTCACCGTGATGCCACGCTTGCCGAACTCCCAGGCGAGGGAGCGGGCGAACCCGACCAGACCGGCCTTGGAGGCGGCGTAGTTGCTCTGCCCCTGCTCGCCCCGCAGGCCCACCGTCGAGGAGATGAACACGATGCGGCCGCGCCTGGCCTTGAGCATGGCCGGCGCCACCTGCCTGACCACGCGGAAGGCGCCCTTGAGGTTGGCGTCCAGGGTGGCCTCGAAGTCCTCCTCGGTCATGCGCAGCAGGAGCTTGTCGCGGGTGATGCCGGCGTTGGCGACGAGGACCTCCACCGGGCCGTGCAGGCTCTGCACCTCCGAGACGGCGCGTTCGACGTCGGCGGGCGAGGTGACGTCGCAGGAGACCCCCGCGAGGTCGGCCGGCGGCTCGCTCGTCCGGTAGGTGACGGCGACCTTGTCGCCGTCGGCGGCGAAGGCGCGCGCCACGGCCAGGCCGATGCCCCGGCTGCCCCCGGTGACGAGGACGGAACGACTCACGGTCTCTCCCTAGGAATCGGCGGGAATATGCGATTTTTCGGAGGGGTACGTATCCCCGTATTTACGTATAAAAGCGTCCGCGATCCGCTCGGGAGTGATCTCTCCGCCTTCGGCGTCCGCAAGAGACTGGATCACATTGGCGAATTCACGTTGCCGCTCGATCGGGACCTCCACCCCGTGGTGGGCGTTCAACACGTAGGCGACCCCGCCCTTGCCGGATTGGCTGTTGATCCGCACCATCGCCTCGTACGAGCGGCCGACTTCGGACGGGTCCAGCGGCAGGTACGGCACCTGCCACGGCAGCTCGTCTGGGGCCACCCCGGCCTCGGCGGCCTCGCGGTCGTGCGCGGCCAGCCCCTTCTTGATCGCGTCCTGATGGGAGCCGGAGAAGGCGGTGTAGACCAGACCGCCGGCGTAGGGGTGGCGGGGATGCACCGCCATCCGGGTGCAGCGCTCGAAGGTCTCTTTGACGGCGTCGATGTCAGAGAAGTCGATCCCGGGGTCAATACCCTGCGTCAGCAGGTTCATCCCCAGCGTGACCAGGCAGACGTTGCCCGCCCGCTCGCCGTTTCCGAACAGGCAGCCCTCGATCCGCTCCGCACCCGCCAGCAGGGCCAGTTCGGCGGAGGCGACCGCCGTCCCGCGGTCGTTGTGCGGGTGGATGGACAGGCAGACGTGCTCCCGCCTGGACAGGTTGCGGTCGAGCCACTCGATCTGGTCGGCGAAGACGTGCGGGTGCGAGCGCTCCACCGTGGACGGGAAATTGAGGATCATCGGACGTCCGAAATCAGGCTGCCAGACGTCCATCACCGACTCGCAGACGTCCAGCGCGAAGTCGGGCTCGGACTCGTTGAACACCTCCGGGGAGTACTGGAAGCGGAGGTCGCATCCGGCGAGAGTACGCTCCGCGTACTTCATCATCAGCCGGGTGCCGCGCACGGCCATGTCCTTGCACTCGTCGCGGGTCATGCCGAACACGACCCGCCTGAACACCGGCGCGATGGCGTTGTACAGGTGGATCGTGGCCCTGGGCGCGCCCTTCAGGCTCTCGACGGTCTGCCTGATCAGCTCGTCGCGGGCGGGGACGAGCACCGTGATCCACACGTCGTCGGGGATGCGGTTCTGCTCGATGAGCATTCGGACGAACGCGTGGTCGTCCCGGCTGGCCATCGGGAAGCCGACTTCGATCTCCTTGTAGCCCATCGCCACCAGCAGCTCGAACATCTCCAGCTTGCGGGCCGGGTCCATCGGGGTGGGGAGGGCCTGGTTGCCGTCGCGCAGGTCGGTGGAGAGCCAGCGGGGGGCGGTGACGGCGCGCCGGTCGGGCCAGGCACGGTCGGGAAGCGATAGCGGCACGAATTCCCGATAGCGCCCTGCGGATATTCGAGGAGATTTCACGGCCGCTTTCCCTTTCTCGCGTCTACTACCGGGGGCAAAGCCGTGATTTACGCTACAACCGGGTCGCGGGGCTCAACAAGTATCGTCCGGAATATCGGAAGTAGTAGACGGGACTACAACCTTCAATGCCCTACTTAACTTCCATCAATAATCACTGGAACATCGGGTTCATGCCAAGCCTTCGGACCTCCCCCGGGCATCCGCCTGCCCTCCGCGTCAGAAGCGGTGTCAGCCTGTTGCGGATGTGCCTGATCGAGACCCGTCCCTCCGTCCTCGTGATGTTCTCACTGCGCTTCGCCGCCGGCGCCACCCTGGGGGCGCAGGCCCTCGACGTCCGGGGCGGCACCCCGTGGCAGATGGTGGGCACCGGCCTGGTCTGGGTCACGGCGATCTTCGCGGTCTACCTGTTCAACGGCGTGATGGACGTCACGGAGGACCGCGCCAACGGCTCCGCGAGGCCGATCGCGCGGGGCGAGCTGGAGCCCGACGTCGCCTTCGCGGTAGCCCGCGGCGCCGCGCTGCTCTCGCTGGCGGGCGCCGCCCTGCTGCCCTCGCCGATCGCCTGGATGGTGCTCATCCTGCTGGCCCTGGGATACGCCTACTCGGGCCCGCCGTTCCACCTGAAGCGCAGATCGGGCCCCGCCGCCGCGATCGGCATGCTCGCCTGCCTCCTGACGTACGCGGCCGGCTTCGTCGTGCAGTCGGACGAGTGCTGGGTCGCCCGCGCGGAGCCGCTGGTGGTCTTCACCCTGGCCGTCTCCCTGTGGACCGGGCTCGTCGGCATCCTCACCAAGGATCTTTCCGATATCGAGGGAGACGCGGAAGCCGGAAGGTCTACTCTCGGAGTGACGCGCGGAGAGGAGACGGTACGGCTGCTCGCCGCGGGGGCCGCGCTGGCCACCGCGACCGCGTTCGGGGCGGTCGTGCTCCTGCTTGACCTGCCGCTGGTCGGGGCGGTCGTGACGATGTTCGTGGGGGCGATCGTCGTCACCGTGGTGACACTCGGGCCGCTTTCGCGGGGCGACCGTGCACACCGGCGGCGTCCGTATCGTGCGTTTATGACTACGCAGTATGGAGTTCATCTGATTTTAGTCGTAGTCATGGCATATCCTCCTGTTGCCTGACCAACATAAATGGGTAAAAATGGGCCATCCGGTTTCCCTAGGTCCGGAGGCGGCCTTGATGGGGAGTCACGCTCGTAACACTAAAGACTTCACAGCCCTAGTAGACAGCTGTCGCGACCAGATCCTCGCCGAATACACGCGCAGGCTCAGAGTCGAATGTGCGTCGCTGGTGCGGGAGTCTGCCACGCTGCGTCAATTGATTGCGAACGCCGAAGAGATTCTGGCCGACGTGGTGACGGCGCTGGAGGCAGGCAAGGTCCGCACAGACGACTCCTACAGCCGCCTGGCCTGGGACATCGGGGCCGACAGGGCACAGGCCGGCATCCATCCCAAGGAGTCCCTGGAGGCGGCGTCGATCTTCTTCAGGGTCGCCCTGCCGGCCCTGAGCGAGTCGATGGTCGCGCTACCCGACTTCGCCCGGCTGTTCAACATCGTGGCACTGAGCCTGGAGCACAGCATCTCGGCCAGGATCCGCGCGGCGTCGGCCGCCTACACGGGGTTCCTCCTGAACAGGGTGCACGACGTGCAGGTGGAGGAGCGGCACCGCATCGCCAGGGAGCTGCACGACCGGATCGGCCACGGCATCAGCGTCGCCCACCAGCAGCTCGAACTGCACGAGTTCAACCGCCTCAGCGAGCCGGCCAGGGCCTCGGGCAACGTCAAGCTCGCCGAGCAGGCCATCCAGGAGACGATGCAGAACCTGCGGCAGGTGACGTCGGAGCTGCACCCCAACGAGCCGCTGAAGAGCCTGGAGAAGGCGTTGCTCTGCTACCTCGAAACCGTCGACACCCGTGAGGTGACCGTCCGGCTGCACGTCAACGGCGACGAGACGTGGGCGCCGCCCGAGGTGCGGGACGAGTCCTTCCTCATCTTCCGCGAGGGCGTGCGCAACGCGCTGGCCCACGCGCGGGCCTCGGTGATCCTCATCCAGATCGACATCGCCCCGCACGAGATGCGGGGCACCGTCCAGGACAACGGCCGGGGGTTCGCGCAGGAGGGGGTGTCGGGCTCGGCGATGGGACTGAGATCGATGCGGGAACGGGCCGAGCTGCTCGGAGGTTCGGTGGTGGTGTCGAGCGAACAGGGCAAGGGCACCACGGTCGACTTCCACGTGCCGCTGCACGAGGCGAACTTATGAGCAGATCCGGCCAGCTGACCACGATCGGCATCGTCGACGACCACGCCCTCTTCCGCGAGGGCCTGCGGGAGATCCTCGAGGCGAGCGACGACCTGGAGGTGGTGGGCGAGGCGGGCGACTCGGCCGAGGCGCTGACGATGGTGGCCGACAAGCGTCCGAACGTCCTCATGCTCGACATCGAGATCCCCGGTGACGGCGTCCTCGACACCGTCGCCCGAATCCGGGTCATCTCACCCGAGACCAAGGTCATCGTCCTGAGCATGTACGACGGGCCCCAGCTGCTGCGCCGGCTGCTGTCGTCGGGAATCCGCGGCTACCTGCTGAAGAGCGTGCACAGGGAGGAGGTGATCTCCGCCATCAAGAGCGTCGTCAGCGACCCGGACCGGCTCGTGCTGGCCGTCTCGCGCGACAGCCTCGCCCAGCTGCACGGCCCGTCGCCGAACGTCCTCACCGACAAGGAGCGGCAGGTTCTGGAGTTCGCCGCGCAGGCTCTCAGCAACCAGCAGATCGCCACCCGGCTCGGCCTGACCGAGGCGACCGTCAAGCGGCACCTGCGCAACATCTTCGTCAAGCTCGGCGCGGTCTCCCGCATCGACGCGGTCAACCGGGCGATCGCCGCGTCGCTGATCACCGCTCCGCGGGACCCGGGAGCGGTGCCGAAGGGATTCGGCTAGCGCCACCGCCCTGACCTGCCAGCGCATCACGCGACTCCCGGGGAGAAGACCTCGGCCAGGCGGTCGCACGTCTCCCGCGACAGCTCCACGCCCGTCGAGGCGATGTTCATCTCCAGCTGGATCGGGTCGTGCGCGCTGGGCACCGGGACGACGTCGTCGTTCCTCGACAGCAGCCAGGCCAGGGCGAGACGGCTGATGCCGATGTCCAGGTCGGCCGCGATCGCCTCCGCCTCGCGCAGCATGCGCCCGGCGTCGGGGACGACGCTCGGCGACAGGCCCGGGTCCATCCGTCGCGGGTCGTGCGGGTCGAGCTGCTCAGGCGAGGGCAGCCCGCCGCCGAGCAGGCCGCGGCCCAGCGGGCTGCGGGCGACGATACCGATGCCCAGCTCCCGCGCCACGGGCAGGTGCTCCTTCTCGGCCGCCTGCCGCCAGAGCGAGTACTCCGTCGCGAGCACCGTGACGGGGTGGACGGCGTGGGCCAGGCGCACCTGGCCCGGCTCCCCGTCGACCAGCCCGATGTAGCGGATCTTCCCCTCGCTGACGAGCTCCGCCAGCTCGGCGACGCTGTTCTCGATCCGCGCCCACGGCTGGACGCGCAGGTAGTAGATGTCGATGTAGTCGACACCGAATCGCGACAGCGTGTCGTCGCAGGAACGCCGCAGCCGCCCCGACCCGTCGGTGCGCCGCGAACCGGCCCACTGGCAGGTGGCGAGCAGCATCTCCGCGCGCTGCTCGGACAGCGCCCTGCCGATCAGGGGTTCCAGCTGGCTGCCCGCGCCCAGGTCGCTGACGTCGAACATGGTGATCCCGGAGCTGATGGCGTGGTAGACGATGGCCATCGACGCGGCCGGGTCGATCCGCCCCTGGGAGCCGGTGAGAGCCGCCGCGCCCAGGCCGATGCAGGATGAGATCGGCCCGGCCTTACCCAGTCTTCTGTGCCTCATGGGATCACCTCCGTTGTCGTCTGCATGGGATGTGACCTCACAGGCACGTCACAGGTATGTCGGCGGGCGGCTGCCCGCTCTCACGCGGAAGGCCCACCAGCTCACCATCTGGAAGGCGGTCAGCAGCGGGATCATCAGCACCGCGACGGGCAGGAGCAGCTGGAGGGTCGCGGTGTCGGCCACGGCGTGGGCGATGGGCAGGCTGGGCCCGCCGTCGCGCGCCGAGGACAGCAGGTTCGGGTACAGGCCGAACCCGACGATGAGCACGGGCAGCCCGGCCGCGCAGCAACTGGCCGCGAACGCCAGCCGGGGGGCGCGCCGGGTCAGCGCCAGGGCGGCCACGCCGAGCGCGACGACCAGCGCCGCGGCCGGCAGGGCCGCCGCCCAGCCGCGGGCGCTCACTCCCCCGGCGGCGCCCAGCACGGCCGTGGCGACGGCGAGCACGGCCGCCGCGGCGAGCAGCGACCGCCCGGTGCGGGTCGCGCGCTCACGCAGCGCGTCACGGGTCCGCATGGCGATGAAGGCCGCGCCGTGCCCGGCGAACAGTGTCAGCGTCGTCGCCGCGCACAGCAGCACGAACGGGTCGAGGAGCTCGGCGGCGCCGACGGCGAAGGTGCCCCGCGCGGTCATCGGCAGCCCGTGCAGCAGCAGGCCGAGCACGATCCCCCAGCCCGCGGCGGCCACCAGCCCGCCGACCAGGGCCAGCGTGTCCCAGACCGCCCGCGCCGCGCGGCTGCCGTGCCTGCTGCGCAACTGGACGGAGACGGTGCCGAGGACCACCGCGCCGACGATGACCGCGATCGGCGCGTACATCCCGGTGAACAGCGCGCCTTCCAGCTTGGGGAAGGCGCCCATGAGCACGCCGGCGGTGGCCACCAGCCACACCTCGTTGCCGAGGAAGAACGGCCCGAAGGAGTTGAGCGCGAGCCGCCGCTCGGACTCGCCGTGGGCGAGCCCGCGCTGCAGCATCTGCACGCCGTAGTCGTAGCCACCGAGGACGAAGTAGCCGACGAGCAGCAGCCCCAGCAGCAACAGCCAGATCGTTTCCAGGCTCATGAGTCGTCGTCCCTAGAGGTGGAGGGCCATGGCGGGTTCCGGGCTCGGCGGCCCCGCGGGCGATCCGAGATCGGTGTCGCGCGGCCCGCGGTGGGCGTACCGCGCGATGAGACACCAGTTGGTGACGGCCAGGGCGGACAGCAGCACGGTGAAGCCGATGAGGGAGGCCAGCATGGTTCCGGCTCCCACGGGCGAGCGGGCCTGGGAGGTGAGCAGCTCGCCGTAGACGGCCCACGGCTGCCTGCCCACCTCGCGGACGAGCCAGCCCAGGGTGGACGCGACGAACGGGATCGGCACGATGGCCATCACGACCAGCGCCGCGCCGCGCGAGCGGGCGAGCACGTCGCGGATCAGGAACGCCGCGCCGAGCAGCGAGAAGACCACGATGAAGAACGCCGAGGTCATCATGATGTCGTAGGCGTTGGCGATCCAGCCGGGCGGGGCGTAGTCGCCGGGCCCGAACCGCGCGGCCATCATCGCCTGCACCTGGTCCACGGTGTAGTGCCCGCGGTCCTCCGGGAGCAGCACGTCGTGCAGCACCGCCATCTTCATCGGCTGGGCCAGGTGCAGCGCGGGGATCTGCCGGAACCCGGACTCGGCGTTGACGATGCCGAACGGCACCGCGACGGCCAGCCCCGCGCGTGCCGAGCTGAGGAAGAACGGCACCTCCTTGGTGCGCCTGAAGAACTGGTAGGCGCTGACCCCGGCGACGAAGCCCCCTCCGGCGACCAGCGCCGCCGCGATGATGTGCCACATGGCGTTGATGGCGTTGGAGTTGGTGAGCAGCGCCGCGACGTCGGTCAGGTACGCCACGCCGTCTCTGACCTGGTGGCCCACCGGGTGATGCATGAACCCGTTCGCCACCAGCACGAAGTACGTGGACGCGTACGCGGTCGCGGTGACCAGCCAGAACAGCAGCATGTGGAGCACCTTGGGCAGCCGCCCCCACCCGAAGATCCACATTCCGAGGAGGGTGGACTCGGTGAAGAAGGCGATGAGGGTCTCCATCGCCAGCGGCGCGCCGAAGACGTTGCCGGAGAAGGCCGACAGGCCGCTCCACGACAGCCCGAACTGGAACTCCATGACCAGCCCGGTGGCGATGCCGAGCGCGTAGTTCACCACGTAGATCTGGCCCCAGAACCTGGTCATGCGCTCGAACCTGGGGTTGCCGCCGATGACGTGGCGCGCCTGCATGTACGCGATGATCGGGGCCAGCCCGAGCGTCAGCAGCACGAATAACCAGTGGAACCCCACGGTGATCGCGAACTGTAACCGCGCCAGTATCTCGACGTCCATGCTCAGCCTGCCCTCGATCCGTCGTCCCGGGAACGCGTGCGGTTCTTGAGGATCGCGGCCGCCTGCTCCCTGAGCGCGGCCGTGTCGACCTTGCCGTTGCGGTTGACGGGGAACTCGGCGACGGTCACCACGGCGTTGGGCCGCTCGTAGGAGGCCAGCGACTCGCGGAACCTGCTCCGCCAGACCCGTTCGTCGTGGACGGTGTCCTGCACGAAGAAGACCAGCACCGCTCCTGACCTGTCGTCGTCCAGCGCGATGACCTTGACGGGCGCGCCGCACTCCTCTGCCCTGCGTTCGAGGTACTCAGGGTAGAGCGTGTGGCCCAGCCGGTGCACCGCGTTCATCCGGCCGAAGACGTGGAGCACGCCCTCCTCGTCCAGCCGGCCGAGGTCGCGGGTCTTGAACCAGGGGCCCTGGAACGGGGTGAGGCCGCCGTCGGGGCGCAGGTAGCCTTCCAGCCGTCCTGCGGTGCGCACCTCGATCTCGCCGGGCGAGCCCGCGGGCACGGGCGTGCCGTCCTCGTCCACGACGCGCACGTCCACGCCCGGCAGCGGGTTGCCGCAGCCCTCGGTCAGGTTCGGGAGCGTGAGCGCGATGTTGCCCGTCTCGGTCATGCCGTAGCCGTCGAGCAGGGGGTGCCCGGTCGCCTGGTGGAAGCGCTCGGCCAGGGGCCGGTTCAGCGGCGCGCCGCCGACGCACCACATGCGCACCTCGCGGAGGCTCTCCAGGAGGGCGGGCGTGCGGGCGGCCAGGGTGAGCATGCCGTGGTAGGTCGGCGGCGTGCCGTCGACGACCGTGGCGCCCGCCCCCGCCACCGCCGCCAGCGCCGGCTCCAGCCTGCGGTAGGGGGCGACGAGCAGGCCGCAGCCGGTCAGCCACCAGATCAGCAGCAGCGACATGCCGTACTGGTGGGAGAAGGGCAGCAGGGGGGCGAGCACGTCGTCGGGCCGGTAGCCCATGTACGTGCCGGTGACGCGGGAGTTCTCCAGCACGGCGTGGCCGGACTTCACGACCGCCTTGGGTTCGCCGGTGGTGCCCGAGGACCACATGACGACGGCGTCCTTCCTGGCCTCCCAGCGGTCGAGCGAGATCGCCTCGTCGGGCGGCTCGGCCGGCGGCGGCCCGGCGGAGTCCAGGTCCAGCACGGACGGCTCCGGCAGCGGGATGCGGTCGGCCGTCACCCCGGCGACCGCCCACCGCACCCCGGCGATGTCGATCATCCGGGTGAGCTGGCTCGACGTGAGCTGCGGGTCGGCCAGGACGATGGAGACGTCCAGGTGGCACAGGGCCAGCAGGGCCGAGACGAACCCCGCGGAGTTCTCCCCCGTCAGCAGCACCCGGTCACCCGCGCGCACCCCCTGCCCGGCGAGCCGCGCGGCCATGTCCAGCGCTTCCTTCTGCACAGCGTGCGGCCACAGCACGGCCCACGGCTGCTGCTCCTCCGGCTCGCTCATCGGACCACACCCGTCGGCAGGGCCACCTGGCTGCGGTCGCCGAGGATCAGCCGCGAGCCCGCGGGCTCCGCCCAGACCTGGGCGTCACGGCCGATCAGCGAGTTCCTGACGGGGCCCACCGCGCGCAGCGAGGCCCGCTCCAGCACGATGGAGTGCTCGATGGCGCTGGCCTGGATGTCGCAGTCGGCGCCGAGCGAGGTGTGCGGGCCGATCACGCTGTCGGTCACGGTGGTGCCGACGCCGACGACGGCGGGCCCGACCACGCGTGACCCCTTGATGGACGCGCCCGCGTCCACGAGGACGGGGCCGAGCAGCTCGCTGGCGTCGTCCACGTCGCCGAGCACCACGGGGTCGAGGCGGGAGAGGACCTCCCGGTTGCAGTCGAGCAGGTTGTCGACGCAGCCGAGGGTGTTCCAGTAGCCCTTGGTGGAGTAGGCGAGGACCGTGCCGCCGTTGGCGACCAGCCACGCCATGACGTCGGTGACCTCGCGATGCCTGCGCCAGTCCGGTGTGGTCGACAGGATGGCCTGGTGCACGCCGGGGTTGAAGACGTACGCGCCGACCAGGGTGCGGTCGAAGTACGGGTGCCCCTGTCCCTGCTTCAGCCCGGTCACGTGGCCGCGCCCGTCGACGGTGACGACGGTCTGCCGGCCGCCCCCGCCGGTGACGTCGCCGACCATGACCAGGGCCTCCGGCCTGTCGCTGCGCCGGAACTCCTCCACCAGCCGGGGGATGCCGTCGAGGATGACGCTGTCGTCCTGTAGGACGAGGAAGTCGTCGCCGTCCAGGTAGTCCCTGGCGATCAGCACGCCGTGCCCGAGGCCCAGCTGGGCGTCCTGGCGGATGTAGGTCACGTCGAGGCCGAAGGCGGCGCCGGTGCCGACGGCGTCGCGGACCGCCTTGTCTTCCTTCCCGACGACGATCGCGATCTCGGAGATGCCCGACTTCCTGATCGCCTCCAGGCCGAAGAACAGCACCGGCCGGTTGGCGACAGTCACGAGCTGTCTCTGTGTGGCGTGACCGAAGGGCCGCGGTCGCGTGCCCGTCCCGCCCACCAGGACAAGAGCCTTCACAGTCCTATCCCTTTCTCATCCGGTCAAGATCCGGGGTCACGCGACGCCGGCTGCCGCCGCGACGCCGCGCCCGCGCCTGCGGACGCCCGGACGGGCGCCCTGCGCGTGCAGCATCTGGTACTGCAGCTGCCGCAGCTCGCGCGAGGGCTCCAGGCCGAGCTCGCGGTCCAGGACGGCGTGCAGTTCCTGGTAGGCGCCGAGCGCCTCGTTGCGCCGGCCCACCTGGCACAGCGCCTCCATGAGGCGGCCGTGGAACCACTCGTTGAGCGGGTTGGTGGCGACCAGGAACCTCAGCTCGCCGATGAGGTCGCGGCCCCTGCCGATCTCCAGGTCGGCCTCGATGCGCATCTCCAGGGCGCGCAGCCGCGTCTCCTCCAGGTCGGCCAGGTACGCCTCCAGGACGCGGCCGGGGATGACGTCGGTGAGCGGGTGCCCGGACCAGAGGTCGAGGGCTTCGCGGAGCCTGTGAGACGCCTCCTCGGCCTTGCCCGTGTCGAGGAGGGCGCGGCCTTCCTGGACGAGCCGGCGGAAGCGGAACACGTCCACCTGCTCGGGGGCGACCTCGATGAGGTAGCCGGGCGGCCTGGTGATGAGGATCTCGTCGCCGGCGGGGAGTTCGGCCTCGTGGTCGAAGAACCTGCGCAGCTGGTACATGTAGGTCTGGACGGTGGTCAGCGCGCTCTTCGGCGGGGTGTCCCCCCACAGCTCCACCGTCAGCGAATCGACGTCGACGATCTGATTAGCGGAGAGCAGCAACAGGCCGAGAATTTGCCGTTGCCGTGCAGCGGTCAGTCTCCATACCCGGGTCTCGTCGGTGATTTCCAGCGGACCGAGCACTTTGAATTCGACCATCGGGCTAAACCCCAATCTCGGACCGACTCCGGTCGCGGTCAGACCCGAAGGTAGCCAGCTCGCAGTGGGGTCACAACAGAAATTCACCAAGGTCACCCCGGGCGAGCCGGAGGATTCGTCCGGGTATCGAAAGGAGTAGTCCCCGCAAAACCGTCCGATCCGGGCAAGCGAGTGGACAGGCTCACGGGCGTCCCGGATCACCAGGCCACCCGGCGTGCGACGGGGCCCGGACATGGCGCGGGCGAGGCCGCCGACGATCGGCTGGACCTCGCCCACCGGGTGCCTGCTCCCGGTCAAAACTCATTCTCCCTTCGGCTTGAACGGGCACTCCCAGGTGGGTTCGGTGAATCTGCCGCCGTAGTGCCGCGCCTCGTCCTTGTAGGTCACAAAACTCGGGTTCACCGACCCGTGGAACGCCCGTTCCCGAGTCCGGATCTTGCTCCGGAGTTTGAAGAACTTGATCCCCAGGGCGTTGAACTGGATATGCGAGTTGAAAACCAGCGTGGGTTTCTCGAATCGCCTGCTCGGCCGTGACGCGCCGTCGTGCAGGCCCACCACGAAGAACGGGTGGGAGCCCACCGAGTAGGCGAAGTCCGCCGACGCAGGGTCGGAGCTGTACTGGTCGTTCCACGGATGGGTCTTGCTGTCCTCGTCGTGCATCGCCTGCAGGTGGCGCCACACCAGGGCCTCGTACTCGTGCTCCGACAGGCCGAGCGGCCCCTCGAAGGTGGCGACGAACGAGGTGAAGCTGCGCGCCGACGGCTCGAAGGTCTCCAGGAACGCGAGCACGTCGCGGTGGTGGGCGAGGACCGAACCGGCCTCGCCCAGTTCCGCGTAGTGGTGGTGCACGATCGCTTTCTTGTGCAGCGCGGCACGAGCCCCGAGGCAGACGAAGTCGCCCTGCTCGATGAACCCGGCCAGGGCGCCGAAGACGTCGTCGTCCATGCCTGAAAGCTCCAGATCAGAGAGGGATGTTGCCGTGGGCGCCCCGCACGGGCGGGGAGGCGGCGATGGCCCGCGCGATCGCGCCCCGGGTCTCGTTCGTGGCGATCACCTCGTCCACCACGCCCAGCTCCACGGCCCGTCCGAGCCCGCCGATGGTCTCGTCGTGCTGCCTGGCCAGCTCTTCCTCCAGGGCCGCCGTCTCCTCGGGCGAGGCGCAGGCGGCCAGGCGGCGGCGGTGCAGGATGCGCACGGCCGCGACCGCGCCCATCACGGCGACCTCGGTGGTCGGCCAGGCGAAGACCCGCGTCGCGCCGAGGGCGCGGGAGTTCATCGCGATGTAGGCGCCGCCGTACGCCTTGCGCGTCACGAGCGTCACCCGCGGCACCGACGCCTCGGCGAAGGCGTGCAGCAGCTTCGCGCCGCGCCGTACGACGCCGTCCCACTCCTGGCCCACGCCGGGCAGGTAGCCGGGGACGTCCACGATGACGACGAGGGGCACCCCGAACGCGTCGCACATGCGTACGAAGCGGGCGGCCTTCTCGGCGGAGGTCGCGTTGAGGCACCCGCCGAGCCGCATCGGGTTGTTGGCGATCACCCCGATGGTCCGGCCGCCCAGCCGGCCCAGCGTGGTCACGACGTTCGGCGCCCACTTGGCGTGCAGCTCCATGCCGGGCCCGTCGAGCAGGCCGTCGATGAGCGGCTGCACGGCGTAGGCCCGCTTGGCGCTCTCCGGGAGCAGGGCCGAGAAGTCCACCTCGGCGACCTCGCCGGGCGGGCCGCCCTGGTCGCCGAGCAGGGCGGTGATGGTCCTGGCCCGCTCGAACGCCTCCGCGTCGGTCTTGGTGGCGATGTGCACGACGCCGCTCTTGCGGGCGTGCGTGTCGGGGCCGCCGAGGGTGGCCATGTCGACGTCCTCGCCGGTGACGCTGCGGACCACGTCGGGCCCGGTGACGAAGATGCGGCCCTGGTCGGACATGATGACCAGGTCGGTCAGCGCCGGCCCGTAGGCGGCGCCGCCGGCGGCGGGGCCGAACACGACCGACAGCTGCGGCACGACCCCGGACGCGCGGGTCATGGCGGCGAAGACCGTGCCCACGGCGTGCAGCGAGCCCACGCCCTCGGCCAGCCTGGCGCCGCCCGAGTGCCACAGGCCCACGATCGGCAGGCCCCTGCGCACGGCGACGTCGTAGGCGTGCACGATGTGCTCGCAGCCGTCGGTGCCCATGGCGCCGCCCTGGACGCGCGGGTCGCTGGCGAACGCCACCGCCGTGACTCCCATGGCCTTGCCGATGCCGGCGAGGACGCCGCTGCGGTCGGCGGGGGCCAGGAGCGTCAGCGTCCCGGGGTCGAAGAACGAGGCGAGTCTCAGAAAGGGGTCTCTGGGGTCCGCGTCCCCAGCCTGCTCCACGACGGTGGAGAGCAGGCTGGAGCCACGGGTGTCGTCGAGCAGGGTCATGAACGCTGCCCTTCGGTTTCCAGGGCGTGCGCGGCGAGATCGGGCAGCGCGGGGGCGCGCCAGATCTGGACGCACGCCGAGATCAGCCAGACCGTGGGGAACAGCATGGCGAACAGCGGGTAGAGCACGCCGTAGCCGAGGTCGGTCACGCCGGTCGCGTACAGGTATCCGGCGGTCAGCACCGCGCCCGCGCCGCCGACGACGCCGAGCCAGCCGATCCACCGCGCGTACAGCCTGCTCACCAGCATGGCGGCGCCGTAGGCCAGCGGCGCGAGGCCGGCCACCAGCAGGACGCCGGTGATCTCGGTGGAGTACGCGGCCCTGGAGCTCGCGCTGAAGATCGCCTCCTGGACGCCCTTGCCGTCCCCTGCCTCCTGCCACACGCGGGTCAGGAAGGTGTGGACGTAGCCGTCACGCGAGTACGTGACGATCAGCAGGGCGACGCCGACGATGGACAGGCCGTTGCCCATCAGCGCCAGCGGCCTGGCCGGCGTGCCGGAGAAGGTCTCGCCGACGGTCAGTAGCCCGGCGAGCCGCAGCGAGGTGCCCACGGCGACCGCGAAGTGCAGCAGCGCCCACAGCGCGGGCGCCGAGGCGATGCCCGTCATGTAGTCGGACGCGGCCACGTCGGCGAACGGGTCCTGGATGCCCACCAGCACGGCCATGGCGCCCATGACGGCCAGCACGACGCCGGCGATCCCGGCCGCCGCGCCGATCCTGAACACGGCGCGTTTCTCAGTCGCCCATCGCATGGAAGCCTCCATCCACGTGGATCACCTCTCCGGTTGTGGCCGGGAACCAGTCGGACAGCAGGGCCGTGCAGGCCCTGGCCACCGGCTCGCAGTCGTCGGCCTTCCAGCCGAGCGCCGACCTGGCGTCCCAGCTCGCCTCGACGCCGGCGAAGCCGGGGATGCCTCGGGCCGCGACCGTCCGCAACGGGCCGGCGGCGACGAGGTTGACCCGGATGCCGCGCGGCCCGAGGTAGCGGGCCAGGTAGCGGGAGCAGGACTCCAGCCCGGCCTTGGCCACGCCCATCCAGTCGTAGTTCGCCCAGGAGACGGTGGCGTCGAAGTCCAGGCCCACCACGGAGCCGCCGCGCGGCATCAGCGGCGCGCAGGCCACGCTCAGCGCCTTGAGCGAGTAGGTGGAGACGTGGAACGCCGTCGAGACGTCCGGCCACGGCGTGTCCAGGAAGTTGCCGCCGAGCGCCGACTCGGGGGCGAACGCCACCGCGTGCAGCACCCCGTCGAGGCGGTCCACGTGCTCCGTGACCCGCTCGCCCAGGGTGGCGAGCTGGCCCTCGTCGGTCAGGTCCAGCTCGATCACGGGCGTGGCGGGGTCGGGCAGCCGCCGCGCGGTGCGCTGGACCAGGCTCATCCGGCCGAAGCCGGTCAGGACGACCTTGGCCCCCTCCTCCTGCGCGACCCTGGCCACGTGGAAGGCGATGGAGGCGTCGGTCAGGACACCGGTGATGAGCAGGTTCTTGCCTGTGAGCAGCCCCATCTCAGCCCGCTCTCAGCTCTCGGCGGGCGTGACCGTGACCACGCCCGTCCGCCAGAGCAGCTTGACCAGGTGGAGCTGGAGCTCGTTGAGGGTCTCGCGGAGGTCGCCGAAGCGCATCCCGCCCTGCTGGAGGCAGTCCCAGACGACCTTGCCGCCGTCGACCTCGTCGAAGCTGCGCACCTCGACGCCCGAGGCGGAACCCTCCACCGAGTAGCGGTGGCACGCCAGCGGCTGCGACAGGGGCGAGATCACCGCGTCGCCGTTGGCGACCGGGTCCTCCCAGTACTTGGTGAGGGCGGCCTGCTCCTCGGGCGACAGCTGGAACGGCGGCGGCGGGGCGAACCCCTTGAAGCCGGGGATGTCCAGGCCCAGGCTCTTCCTGATCGTGGCGCCGGGGGTCAGGCTGACGTGGTCGTCGTCGCCGATCTTCCCGGGGTCGGCCATGCCGTACGCCTTCATGTACGGGCCGTCCGCGTCCAGGTCGGCCTGCGTGCCGTCGGCGTCGGTGAGGACCCGCAGCAGGTCGGGCTCCATCGTCGTGCTGAGCAGGATCTGGAAGGTCTGCTCGCGGATGCCCGAGGTGACGTCCTGGCCGCGGGTGCGCCAGTAGATGCTGTCGGGGTTGCTCTTGCCGATGGCGTGGTACCACTGGTCGATCGAGAGCGAGAAGGACTCGGCGATGCCGTGCCACTCCATGTCGTAGTCGTGCCACAGGTCGCGCTTGTGCTGCTCGTCGATGCTCTCGTCGAAGGTCGCCTTGAGCACGGTCGCCGCCGACAGTCCGTGGTGCATGGCGAAGGCCACGCCCGAGGAGAACAGCGGGTCCACGAAGTAGGCGGCGTCGCCGACCAGGATCCAGCGCTCGTCGAAGTTGGCGAACTGGTCGTTGATCATGGAGTAGTTCGTGGCGGTCTGCATCTTGTCGGAGATCGGCGTGCCGTTCTTGACCAGCTCGCCGATCATCGGGATGTCCTTGATCGCGTTGGTGAACTGGTCGAGCTCGGTGAAGTCCTTGCCGGGCTCCTTGAGGATCGCCGGGATGGTCACGATGCCGACGGAGTGCGTCATCACGCGCTCGCCGTTGATGACCTTCGGAACCGGGATGTACCAGCACCAGCCGTCGGAGAAGGCCGAGCAGGCGATCGGCGACTGGCTCTTCTCGTGGAAGATGTTCCAGTCCTCCGGCATCTCGTACGCGTGCGTGGCGCCGGTGTAGTGCATCCAGATCGCGATGTTCTTGTACCCCGACAGGTAGCTGCGCTTCTTCTTGGAAGCGATGCTGTTGCGCCGGCCGGAGGCGTCGACGAAGTAGCCGCAGCGGATCTTGCGGCCGTCGTTGAAGGTGACCTCGCAGTCGTCGGCGAGCCGGTCGAAGGCCGAGATCGTGTACTCCTCGAACACGTTCGCGCCGCACTCGGCGGCGTGCTGGAGCAGCAGGTGGTCGAACTCGGACCGGTTGACGTGCGCGGCCCACCGCTGGACGCCGTCGGCCTGGTACGACTCGTGGTCGAAGAAGCCGACGCTGGGCGTACCGTCCCACTTGAAGATGCCGCCGAACTTCTTGACCTTGAACTCGCTGGACATCATCTTGTCCAGCGCGCCGATCTCCTCGAGGGCGGGCGTCGTGGGGTGCGCGAGCGACTCACCGATGTGCTCGCGCGGGAATTTCGCCTTGTCGAAAACGGCGACACTCAGATTCGAGGTCCGCGCCAATTGCGCGGCCAATGTCGAACCTGCCGGGCCGCCACCCATGATGACGACGTCGTAATAGTCGCTCAGCTCGTTGGCCATTGCATCCTCTTTCTCCGTGCGTCTGGAGCGGTGGGCCAAGCCCGCCGACGCAACAATCGCACGCAGGGCTGCCCGCGGAACCGAGGAGATTACCGAAGTCATTTGCTACGGCCTTAATACCGGCGCCGCCCGCGTGCACTGTTGACGGGTGGCAGACAACGATTTCAAGGCGCTACTCGCCCCGCCCGAGGCCCGCTGGTTCGTCCTGGCCGGGTTCGTCGGGCGGCTCCAGATGTCGATGCTCGGCATCGCCACGATCCTGCTGGTCACCTCGGCCACGGGTTCCTACGCCCTCGCCGGCGCCGTCGGCGCCACCATCCTCGTCTCCCAGGCGTTCGCCGCCCCCAGGGTCGGCAGGCTAGGCGACCGTTACGGGCAGGGACGGGTGCTCAGGCCCGTCGTGCTGCTCCACGTGCTCGGGCTGGCCGGCATCATGGCCGGTGTCGCGCTGGACGCGCCGTGGCTGCTGTTCCCGTCGGCCGTGTGCGCGGGCGTGGCCTTCCCGCCGCTCGGGCCGATGGTCCGGGCCCGCTGGGCCGCCAGGGTCGGGGGAACGCCCCTGCTCAAGGCCGCCCTGTCGATCGAGAGCGCGATCGACGAGGTCGTCTACATCATCGGCCCCGTGGTCGCCACCACGCTCGCCACCGCGGTGAACCCGGCCGTGGGGTTCCTCGCCGGGCTGGTGCTGACGGCGGTGGGCGGCCTGGCGTTCGCGGCCATGCGTCGTACGGAACCGGCGCCCGTGCCGGGCCGCCAGACCGGCCCCTCGCTGCTCAGGATCCCCGTGCTGCGGCTGACGCTGCTGTTCGCCCTGGCGCTCGGCGTCGTCCTCGGCTCAACCGAGATCTCCATGGTCGGCTTCGCCGAGCACCTGGGCGACACGGTGCTCGCGGGCCCGCTCGTCGCGGCGATGTCGGTCGGCAGCCTGATCACCGGCCTGTGGTACGGCTCGCGCCAGTGGCGTGCCCCGCTGCCCCAGCGCTTCCTGGCCTTCGCCGCCTGCCTGGCCGTCGGCCTGGTGCCGCTCACCCTGGTCGGCGGCGCGCCGCTGATGGCCGTCTGCTCGTTCGTCGCCGGATCGGCCATGGCGCCGACGCTGATCGTCGTCTACGAGATCGTCGAGACCGCGGTGCCTGGCCGGCGGAGCAGCGAGGCGTTCGGGTGGGTGCAGAGCGCGCTGGTGGTCGGCCTGGCCACCGGCGTGCAGCTCGCCGGCCAGGTGACCGACACCGTCGGCGCCCGGCAGGCCTTCCTGGTCACCGTGGCGGCGGGAGCGCTCGCGCTCGTCGTCGCCGCGCTGTCCAGGCGGGCCGTCCAGGACGCGCAGCCCGCCGCCGCACCGAAGGCCGAAGTACTTCGGTAATCCCCTCGGTGGAAAACGGCGGCGCCGGTGCGATGCTGCATTCAGCAAGTTCCAGAAAGCTGCGGAAAGCCGCAGAAAGCGATGACAAATTCTGCGACACGGCGACGCGAAGTAGGGACACCATGCGTGATATCGCGATAGTCGGTATGGGATGCCGTTTCCCCGGCGCAGGAAATATCCAGGAATATCTCCGGCTCCTGCTCGGCGGCGAACGCCGTTTCCATTCTGTGCCGGCGGAGCGCTGGGACCACGGCGTTTTCCACGACCCGGCCGAGGGCAGGGCGCCGCGTAAGGCGTACACCGACCAGGTCTCCTACCTGACGGGCATCGACCGCTTCGACGCCTCCTACTTCCGGATGCCGCCACGGCGGGTCCGCACGATGGACCCGCAGCAGCGGCTGATCCTGGACGTCACCCGCGACGCCATCCAGGACGCGGGCTGGGAGCGGCGCCCCTTCGACCGGGAGAACACCGGCGTCTACTTCGCGATGAGCACCGCCGACTTCATGTACCTCACCCCCAACCCGATGGACATGGAGCCCTGGTCGATCCCCGGCGAGCAGCTCAACATGGCGGCCACCAACGTCAGCCAGTTCTACGACCTCGCCGGGCCCAGCTTCACGGTCGACTCCTCCTGCTCCTCCGGGCTCGTCGCGCTGCACGAGGCCGTGGTGGCGCTGCGGTCGGGCGTGTGCACGGAGGCGCTCGTCGGCGGGGCCTACGTCAACCTCATCCCGCACAGCCTCATCGGCTTCTCCAAGGTGGGCGCGGTCTCCCGCGAGGGCGTGTGCAGGCCGTTCGACCACCGGGCCGACGGGTTCGTCCTCGGTGAGGGGGTCGGCGTCGTGGTGCTGCGCCCGCTGGAGGCCGCGGTGGCCGCGGGCGACCGCGTCTACGCGGTCATCCGGGGCATCGGCTGCTCCAACGACGGCACCACCGACGGGCCGATGACACCGCGCTCGCAGGGCCAGCGGCTCTCGCTGCGCCGCGCCTACGCCGACGCCGGGGTCGAGCCGGGCTCTGTCGGCTTCGTCGAGGCGCACGGGACCGCCACCACGGTCGGGGACCGGGTCGAGCTGGAGTCCCTCCAGCACGTCCGCTACGAGTCCGGACGGGAGCCGGAGACGGCCTACCTCGGCTCGGTCAAGGCGCTGATCGGCCACTCGCTGACCGCGTCCGGCATGGCGTCGCTGATCAAGACCGCGCTCGCGCTGCACCACGGCGTGATCCCCGCCCAGCCCGAGACCGTCCCCGGCCCCGAGGCCGACCCGGCGATCGCCGCGCTGCGCATCCCCGACTCCAACGTCCCCTGGCCGCGTGACGCCGCCGCCGCCCGCCGCGCCGGGATCAACTCCTTCGCGTTCGGCGGCACGAACGTGCACGTGGTGCTGGAGGAGGCCCCGGCCGCGCCTGAGCCCGTGCCGGCGCAGCCGCCCCGCGCCGAGCTGTTCCTGTTCTCCGGCGCGACGGTGGAGCTGCTGGCCGGCTACCTCGACGGGTTCGTCCAGCACCTGGCCGCGCAGCCCGAGCTGCCGCTGGCGTCGGTCGCCGCCACGCTCGCCCGGCGCGAGCTGCTCAAGGCGCGGCTCGCGGTCGTCGCGTCCGGCCACGACGAGCTCGCCGCGCTGCTGCGCACGGCCGCCGCGGCGCTGCGCGAAGGCAGGACGGGCGCGCTCGGCGACGGCATGTACGCCGCGGCGGCCCCCCTCGACGCGGGCCGGCGCGCCACCGCCCTCCTGTTCCCCGGCCAGGGCAGCCAGCGCCCCCACCTGCTGGGGGACCTGTACGAGCGCTTCGGCGGCTTCCGCGCCACGGCCGACGCCCTGGCCGCGGTCGCCCACGAGGGCTTCGGCGTTGACGTCCTGGAAAACGTATACGGCAAGGACGCCGACACCGACGCGGGCCGCGACCGAATCAGGGGAACCGACGTGTGCCAGCCGCTGCTCGGCGTGCTCGGCCTCGCCGCCGCCCGGCTCGCGATCTCCTGCGGGGTGACGCCCTCCGTCTCCCTCGGGCACAGCGTCGGCGAGTTCCCCGCCGCCGCCGTCGCCGGAGTGATGGACGACGCCGAGGCCGTCCGCGTGATGTCCGGGCGCGGAGCCGTCATGCGGCGGGCGGAGAACGGCGAAGGCGGCGGGATGCTGGTCGTCCAGGCCGCCGCCGACAAGGTGGCCGAGCTGTCGGAGGGGATCGCGGGCGTCTGGCCCGCCTGCTACAACACCCCCCGGCAGACGGTCGTCGCCGGAGAACCCGAGGGGCTGGCCGTGCTCGCCGAGCGCTGCGCCACGGCGCGGATCAGCGCCAGGCCGCTGGCGGTGTCCAACGCCTTCCATACCCCCCTGCTGGAAGGAGTCCGCGGAGACATCCGCAAGGATCTGGACCTCCGCGAGATCGGCCGCCCCTCGGCCGCGGCGTACGTGTCCTGCGTCAGCGGCCGGCAGGCCGAGGAGCCCGCCGAGCTGCGGAAGCTGTGGGAGGGGCACGCCTCCTCGCCGGTGCGCTTCGCCGACGCCACGCAGGCGGCCCACGAGCTGGGCGCGCGGGTCTTCGTCCAGGTGAGCGGCGGACGCTCGCTGCTGTCGATGGTCAAGCGGACGCTCGGCGAGCAGCAGGGCTGCCACTACGTCGCCCTGTCGGGTGACACGCCCGACGGCGGGCGGAGCTTCCTGTCGGGGCTGGGGCAGCTCGCGGTGCTCGGCGTCGAGGTGACGCTGCCGGAGGACGACGGGACGCGGGTCCTCACGAGCCTGCCGCCGTCGCCGCTGCTCCGCAAGGTCCACGCCCTGCCGCCCTTCCCGATGCCGTCCCCCCAGGCCGCTCCCGCCGCGCACCCGGGCGCGGGGCAGGCCGCCACGGCCGTGCGGTCATCCGCCGCCGGTCAGCCTGGGCAGCCCGACCCGGCCGTGCACGTCGGTGCCGTCCCAGGGCCGCACCAGGGGGCGCAGCCCCCTCCCCACCACCCGCTCCCAGCGGAGGAGAGTCATGTGAGCGAGATCGTCAGTCTGTTCCGTGAGCAGATCGCCCTGCTGCGCGCGGCCGGGGCCGGCGCGGGCTCCGTCCTGCCGCCCGCGACCGTCTCGACGGCCCAGCAGGCCCCGGTGCCGGTCCCTGTCGCCGCGCCGGCGACGGCCCCCGTGCCCGCGGCGGCTCCGGCGGGTGGGGACGCCGCCGTCAGGGAGAAGGTGTATGAGCAGATCGCCAGGATCGGCGCCTTCCCGATGGACCAGCTCAGCGGCCGGACCCTCCTCGTGGAGGAACTCGGCTTCGACTCGCTGATGATCACCGAGCTGTCCGCCGCGCTCCAGAAGGTGTGGCCGGAGCTGGTCGGCGGGCTGACCGGGCTGCCCAAGCGGCCGTCCATCGACCAGATCGTCGCCGCCGTGGCCACCGAGCTCGGCGTCCCGGTCACGCCCGCCGCCGCGCCGGCGCAGCCTCAGGCGGCGGCCCCTGAGGCGCCCGCGCGGCAGGTGGCCATGGAGGTGGGGCTCGAACAGTGGTCCGACCTGGTGGAACACCGGGAGATCATGAAGAGCTTCGGCCGCAACCCCTACTTCATCGACCACCAGGCCAACATCAGGGACACGACCGTCGTCGACGGCAGGGAACTGATCAGCTTCTCCAGCTACAACTACCTCGGCCTGTCCGGGCACCCGCGCGTCAACGAGGCGGTCCGCGAAGCCGTCGAGCGGTACGGCACGTCGGTCTCGGCCAGCCGGTTCCTGTCGGGCAACCGGCCGATCCACCACGAGCTGGAGCAGGAGCTGGCCGCCCTGCTCGGCACCGAGGACGCGCTCGTCCTGGTCAGCGGCCACGCCACCAACGTCTCGGTGATCGGGCACATCGTCGGCCCCGGCGACCTCATCGTCCACGACGAGCTGGCGCACGACAGCATCCTGCAGGGCTGCGCCCTGTCGGGCGCCACCCGCCGGCCCTTCGCGCACAACGACCCGGCCGCGCTGGACGACGTGCTGCGCCGCCACCGCCACCTGTACCGCAGGGCGCTGGTCGTCGTCGAGGGCGTCTACAGCATGGACGGCGACCTCGCCGACCTGCCCGCCATCATCGAGGTCAAGAACCGGCACGGCGCCGTCCTGCTGATCGACGAGGCCCACAGCCTCGGCACGGTCGGCAAGTCGGGCGGCGGCATCGGCGACCACTTCGGCGTGGACCGCTCGCAGGTGGAGCTCTGGTCGGGCACCCTGTCGAAGGCGGGGGCCAGCTGCGGCGGGTACGTCGCGGGGTCCCGCGAGGTCGTCGACTTCCTGAAGTACACCGTTCCCGGCTTCGTCTACAGCGTCGGGATGACCCCGCCGAACGCGGCGGCGGCGCTGGAAGCGCTGCGCGTGATGCGCGACGAGCCGGAGCGCCTGGAGCGGCTGCGCACCAACTCCGAGCTGTTCCTGAAGCTGGCCAAGAACGCCGGCATCGACACGGGCGTGAGCGCGGAGTCGCCGGTCGTCCCGTGCATCGTCGGTGACAACGAGCAGTGCCTGGCCCTCGCGAACAGGCTCTTCGACCGTGGCATCAGCGCCAATCCGATCCTCTACCCGGCGGTGCCGGAGGAGCTGGTGCGGCTGCGGTTCTTCGTCACCTCCGAGCACACCGCGGAGCAGATCGAACACACCATCAACGTCCTCGCCGAAGAGCTGAAGGGTCTGGCGGGCTCCACGCCCAAAAGGAACGGATGAGACTGTGGACTGGACTACCGGAAAAGTTATAACGCCCACCGCAACCTACACCTCGATCGAGATCGAGGAACTCGCCCTCGGCATGGCCGCGATCATCAGCGACAGCTCGGTGACCGCCGGCGACAGGGTCGTGATCAGCGCTGACAACTCCGCCGAGTACATCGCCGCGCTGCTGGCGCTGATGCACCTGGACTGCTCGATCGTCCTGGTGGACCACCGCGAGACGCTCGCGGAGCGGCGCAGGATGAGCGCGACCGCCAAGGCGCGGCTGCTCATCACCGACAACGACTTCGCCGACCTCACCGACCGCGTGCCGTCGCTGGCCGTGCACTCGCTCGCCGAGGAGGCCCGCCGCCGCAAGCCGGGGACGGAGTTCCTGTCCTTCTCCGCGTGGCACGCCCGCTCGGACGCTCTTGTCACCTGGTCGTCGGGTTCGACCGGGTCCGCCAAGGGCGTCGTCCGCTCGGGCCGGGCCTTCCTCAACGACCTGCAGCGCACCCGCGAGCGGATGGGCTACCGCCCGGACGACGTGCTGATGCCGCTGCTGCCGTTCTCCCACTTCTACGGGCTGACGCTGGCGATCCTGCAGTGGACGGTCGGCTGCTCGCTGGTGGTGGCGCCGCTGGAGCGGCTCGACCTGGCCGTGCGGCTGGCGGCCGTGGCGGGCGCGACCGTGATCGACGCGACGCCGTCCACGTACCACACCCTGCACGCGATGGCCCGGCGCAGGCCGGGCACCGTCAGGGAGCTGAGCTCCGTGCGGATGTTCTGCACCGGCGGGGCCCCGCTGCCGCCGGCGCTGAACGAGCGCTTCGGGCGGACGTTCAGCCGGCCGCTGCTCGACGGCTACGGCAGCAACGAGGCCGGCAACATCGCGCTGGCCAGCCCGGCGAACCCCGGAGGGTGCGGGCGCCCGCTCACCGACGTGGACGTGCGCATCCTGGACCGCGACGGCTCCCCGACCGGCCCCGGCCAGGTGGGCGAGATCTTCGTGGAGTCGCCGAGCCTGATGGCGGGCTACCTGGCGCAGGACGGCACCGTCACCCCGGTCGGCGCCGAGCCGTTCGCGACCGAAGACCTCGGCTACTGGACGCCCGAGGGCAACCTGGTGGTGATGGGGCGCAAGCACGCCGTCCAGCGCATGGGGCACAACCTCTACCTGGAGGCCATCGAGCGCAAGGCCGAGTTCTGCGGCCGTCCCGTGAAGATCGTCGCGGTGGACGACGAGCGTCAGGGCAGCCAGCTGGTCTTCTTCGTGGAGGACCAGAACGAGGCGTCGGCGTCGCACTGGCGCACCGCCATCTGCTCGCTGCTGCCCTCCTACGAGCACCCGAACAAGGTCGTCGTGCTGCCGTCGCTGCCGGTGAACGGCACGGGCAAGGTCGACGTCAGGAACCTGCGGCGGCTCGCGGAGAACGCCGTCTACCGGCCGGTCAGGCTGTGGCCGCGGCCCGCCGAGGAGGAGGACATCGCGCTGCCCGCCGGACTGGACAGGGTCCCGTTCGCCGAGCGGGTGGCCGCGCTGAAGGCGGTGGCGCACTTCTTGCGCACCGACCCCGGCGCCGTCCTGGCCGTGCTCACCGAGATCTCCGACTACAAGTCCGTCGAGGCGGAGATCGACGGGGCGCTGCACACGCTCGCCGGCGCCGTGGAGGAGGTCGTCCGCAACGAGCCGCCGAAGGTGGACCGGATGGCGGTCTTCATGTCCTCCAACGTCCTGCTGACGGCGTACGTGCTGTACCTGCTGGTGCCCGCGCTGTACACGGAGAGCGTCGTCGCCCGCCCGTCGACGCAGGTGGCCGCGCAGACCAGGCGGCTGCACGAGTTACTGGCGCCGGTGCACGGCCTGCCCATCGAGATGAGCTCGCTGAGCCAGCGCAAGTTCCGTGAGGGCCCGGTGGCGGAGGCGGACGTCGTCGTCTTCACCGGCACCTACCAGAACGCCGAGACCATCCGCGCCGACCTGCGCCCCGAGCAGATCTTCATGCTCTTCGGCCAGGGCGCCAACCCGTTCATCGTCGCCCCCGGCGCCGACATCGACGTGGCCTCCGAGGACGCCCTGCGCATCCGGATGCTCAACTCTGGGCAGGACTGCTTCGGCCCCGACGTCTTCTTCATCCACGAGTCCGACGCGCCCAGGTTCGTCGAGGCGCTGCTCAAGCGGCTCTCGACGCTGACCTTCGGCGACTACGACGACCCTGAGGCCGACTACGGGCCGATGTGCTACCCGAGCGCGATCGTCGAGGCGGCCGAGTTCCTTCAGGACAACACGGACCACATCATCTACGGCGGCCAGATCGACTTCCGCACCCGGCAGATCCAGCCGACCGTGCTGCTGCGCTCCGCCCGGGACGAGATGGCGCTCTCCGAGATCTTCGCGCCGCTGTTCAACCTCGTCACCTACAGCGACCTGTCGCAGGTGTACGAGAAGCTCGGCACCGGCTACTACCAGGACCGGGCCATGGGCGCGATGGTGTACGGCGACGCCCCCGAGCTCGTCGAGCACCTGCGCAAGCGGCACATGGTGGGCGTCGGCGAGACGCTGCTCGACATCGACAACGGCAACCTGCCCTTCGGCGGGCGCGGCATCATGGCCAACTACGTCGCCCACCGCAAGAAGCGGACGGCCAGGCCGCTGCTCATCTCCCAGATCGTGGCCGAGTACGCGGGCGACAGGGCGGGCCGGCCATGACCACGTACCCGAGTGCATGGCACGCGGCCGTCGACTTCGTCCAGGCGTGCGGCGTCGAGACCGTCTTCGGGCTGCCCGACGACGACCTCGTCCCGCTCAAGGCGATGGAGCCGACCGGCCTCAGGATGGTGCTCTGCCGCGACCAGCGCGCCGCCGCCTTCATGGCGGCGGGGCACGCGCTGACCTCCGGGCAGACCGCGGTCTGCGTCATCGGGAAGGGACCGGCCGCCGCCAACGTCGTCGGCGGCCTGGTCGAGGCCCGCTGCGGAGGCGCGCCGATGGTGGTGCTCGCGTCGGGCACCGCGGCCAAGGCGCGCGGTTCCGGGGCGTTCCAGGAGCTCGACCAGATGGCGATGATCGCCCCCGTGGTCAAGTGGGCGCACCGAGTCGACCACCCCGACCGCGTGGTCCCCGCCATCGAGCGGGCCTTCCTGGTCGCGGCCAACGGCGCGCCCGGGCCGGTCTACCTGGAGCTCCCCGCCGACCTGCTGGACGCCGAGGTGGTCCGCGACCGCCCGTGGCGGCTGCCGCGGGCGCACCGTCCCGGGCCCGACGCGCAGGCGGTGGAGGAGTCGCTGGCCGCGCTGCGGGCGGCCCGCCGGCCGGTGCTGCTGGTCGGCGGCGGGATGCGGCACAGGAACGCCGACGGCGGCGTGGAGCGGCTGGCCGAACGGCTCGGCGCGCCGATCTTCACCACCGCGTCGGGACGCGGCTGCGTCGATGAGGACCATCCGCTGTACTGCGGGCTGTCCGGCCTCTACGCCGCCGAGGAGACGCAGCCGCTGTGGGCCGGCGCCGACCTGGTGGTGGCCCTGGGCAGCAGGCTGGAGGAGACCGCCACGTACGGCCCGGGATTCGTCCCGCGCGGCGTCCGCGTCGTGCAGGTGAACCTGGAGCCGTCGGAGGTGTCGGCCGAATGGCCGGGGCCGGTGGTCGTCGGGGACGCCGGCGCGGCCGTGCGGGCGTGGCTGTCGGACCTGCCCGCGGACGGGCAAGGGGCGGATCCCGAGTGGACCGCCACCGCGAGGACCGGCCGCCGCGAAGCCGCCGACCGCGTCGCGGCGGAGCGGGACCGGGTGCGCGAGCTGCCCGGCATCCACCTCGCCGACCTGCTGCGCGTCATGGACGAGGTGCTGCCGGACAAGCGGATCCTGGTGCAGGAGAACGGCCTGCAGGACATGTGGACGTACTTCTACCCGCACTGGAGCTTCGGCGCGCAGGCCGGCTCGATCGTGCCGTCGGAGCAGACGAGCCTCGGCTTCGGCGCCGTCGCCGCGGCGGGGGTCAAGCTCGCCGCCCCCGACCACGCGGTGGCCGCCTTCGTCGGCGACGGCGCCTTCGGCAAGCTGGGCGCCGACCTCGACGTCCTGATCGACGAGGGCATCGGCGTCCTGTACGTGGTGCTGGACAACGGCGGCTACGGCTGGCTGCAGGCCCAGCTCGAGCACGGCAGCCAGGACTCGCGGTTCAGGTTCGTCCGCGACCTCGGCGTGACCGGCGGCGCCAGACCCGGCCTGCACCACGTCGTGGTGGACGACAAGAGCCGGCTGGACAAGGAGCTGCGGCTGGCGGCCGAGGCCTGCGCCGCGGGCCGGGTGGCCGTCGTCGAGATACCGGTGCGGCTCGAGGACGTGCCCGCCGATCTCACCGAGATGGAGGGAGAACACTGATGAGAACCTACGGACGGCGTGTCGTCATCACCGGGCAGGGCGTCATCTCGCCGGTCGGGTTGAGCGTCAACGACTTCTGGGACTCGCTGATGGCCGGCCGCAGCGGCGTGGGGCCGATCCAGTCCTTCGACGCGAGCGAGCTGCCTGTGCAGATCGCCGGCGAGGTGACCGGGTTCGACCCGCTCGACTACATGGTCCGGACGGTGAGCCGCCGCATCGACAAGTACGCGCAGTTCGCCGTCGCGGCGGCCATGCAGGCGGTCGAGAACTCCAAGATCATTATTGACGAGGCCAACACGCACCGGGTCGGCGTCCTCATCGGCTCGGGGTACGGCCCCACCGCGCTGGTCCAGTCGGGCACGCTGACGCTGGACCAGCGCGGCCACCGCGGCCTGGCGCCGTGGTTGTCGGCGGCCACCTCGATCGACTGCGCCGCGGGCGAGGTCGCCCTCAGGCTGGGCGCCACCGGCCCGTCCGGCGCGGTCAGCACGGCCTGCGCGTCGGGCACCTCGGCGGTCGGTGAGGCCATGCGGATGATCCAGCGCGGCGACGTGGACGCGGTCATCGCCGGCGGCGCCGACAACTCGATCACCTCCTTCGACATCGGCTCGACCGCGATGTCCAGGGCGCTGTCGCGCCGCAACGACGACCCGCAGCGGGCCAGCCGCCCCTTCGACAAGAACAGGGACGGGTTCGTCATGGCCGCGGGCGCGGGCGCCCTCGTCCTGGAGGACGCGCACTCGGCCGAGCGCCGTGGCGCGCCGATCCTCGCCGAGGTCGTCGGCTACGGCGCGACCAGCGACGCCTACCACCCCACCGCGCCGCACCCGGAGGGGCTGGGCGCCCGCAGGGCCATGCAACTCGCCCTGGACGACGCGGGCATCCCCGCCTCCGAGGTGAACCACATCAACGCCCACGGCACGAGCACCGTGCTGAACGACAGGACGGAGGCCGCGGCGATCCGCAAGGTGTTCGGCGCCCACGCCGAGAACATCCCGATCTCCGGGGTGAAGTCCATGACCGGGCACATGATCGGCGCCGCGGGAGCGGTCGAGCTGATCGCGACCGTCCAGGCGATCCTCACCGGCCACGTGCCGCCGACCATCAACTGCGACGACCCCGAGGACACCGGGCTGAACTTCGTCCCCCACAAGCCCCAGCAGCACGACGTCAGGGTGGCGGTGAGCAACTCGTTCGGCTTCGCCGGGCACAACGCCACCCTCGTCGTGCGGCGCTACGAGTGAATCCACTGATCGCAAACAACCGCAGGGAGAAAGAGATGAGCAAGGAAAGACTGCTGTCGGAGTTCGCCGAGATCGTCAGCGAGGTCGTCGGCCTGCCGGTCGGCGAGGTGCAGCCGGACAGCCACCTCCGTGACGACCTGGACATCGACTCGCTGTCGATGGTGGAGATCATGGTCGCCGTCGAGGAGAAGTTCGGCGTGGCGACCCCCGACGAGATCGCGGCCGACCTGGAGACGGTCGGCGCCGTCCTCGACCACATCGAGCAGAACCAGTCGGTGGGCGTGGCCTGACCCGGACGGCGGCGGGGACCACGTCCCCGCCGCCCCGGACCCCTGTGAAGCTCCGACCAGCTGAAGGAGGAAACGGTGGAGCACGAGCAGAGCGTGAACCTGCTGCGGGAGCTGGAGCCGGTCGTGGCCGAGAACATGGACCGCCACCTCAAGGTGGTCCGTGACTGGCATCCGCACGACTACGTGCCCTGGAGCCAGGGTCGCGACTTCGCGCTCCTCGGAGGCGAGGACTGGCGGCCCGAGGACACCAAGATCGACCCTGTGGCCCGCGCCTCGCTGATCGTGAACCTGCTGACGGAGGACAACCTGCCCGCCTACCACCACAACCTCGTCACCGCCCTCGGGCCTGACGGCGCGTGGGGGCAGTGGATCTACCGCTGGACGGCGGAAGAGGCCAGGCACGCCATGACGCTGCGCGACTACCTCGTGGTGACGCGCGCCGTGGACCCCGTGGACCTGGAACGCCGCCGCATGCAGCTGATGTCGTCGGGGCCCGCCCGCGAGCCCGTCGAGCTGCTGCCGAACGTGGTGTACACGGCGCTGCAGGAGCTCGCCACCCGGCTGTCGCACCGCAACACCGGCACGGCCACCGGGGACCCGATCGGCGAGCAGCTCCTGGCCCGTATCGCCGCCGACGAGAACCTGCACATGCTCTTCTACCGGAACCTGGTCGGCGCGGCGCTGGATCTGGCCCCCGACGAGACGATGGCGGCCATCACGGACGTCGTGCAGAACTTCGAGATGCCGGGGGCCGGGCAGCCGGGCTTCCGCCGCATGGCCGTGATGATCGCCCAGGGCGGCATCTACGACCTGCGGCTGCACCTGGACAAGGTCATCATGCCGATCCTGCGGCACTGGCAGGTCTTCGAGCGCACCGGCCTGTCCCCCCGCGGAGAGGCGGCGCGGGAGGAGCTCGCGTCGTTCCTCGGGCAGCTCGACGTCCAGGCGAGCCGCTTCGTCGAGCGCCGCGACGAGCGCAACGCGGCGGTCCTCAGCCGGGCCTGACGGACGGGCCGCCGCCCGCGACGCGGCGGCCCACAACCGCACCCGACGGACGGGCCGCCGCCCGCGACGCGGCGGCCCACAGCCGCACCTGACGCGTGAGCCGCCGCCCGGCAAGGCGGCGGCGCCCAACCGGCCCCGTAGAGCGCCACCGCCCCCTCCCCCGAAGAGCGGGACGCCGGCGGCGGCGTTCAGCCGGCTTTGACCAGCTCGGCCCGGTTGGAGACGTTCAGCTTCCGGTAGATGCTCGTCAGGTGCAGCTCGACCGTCCGCTGCGAGACGAACAGCAGCTGCGCGATCTCCCTGTTCTTCTTCCCGTCCACGACCAGCTCGGCGACCCTGATCTCGGCGGGCGTCAGCGAGTCCCACCCCGTCTGCGCCCGCCTGCGCGGGCGTGCGCCGTGCTTGAGCAGCTCGGCGTGCGCGTGGTCGGCGAGCGCGGTGCCGCCGCAGTGCTGGCCGAGGTCCAGCCCGCGCCGCAGCATGTCGCGGGCCTCGACCTCCTGGTTCGCGTCCGCGAGCGCGGTGCCGAGACCGACGACGCTGCGGCCCAGCTCCAGCGCGGCGGGCGACCGCTCCAGGATCTCGACGGACTCACGCAGCATCGCCACCCGCCTGTCCGGGTCGGACGTGAGCATGGCCAGGGCCCTCAGGCTGATGCCGAGGGACCTCCCCGCCGGCCACGACCGGGCGGCCCGGACCTGCTCGCGCGCCAGGGCCAGCGCCCGCTCCCGCTCGCCGAGCCGGTCCAGGGCGATCGCCGCGTGCGAGCGCCAGTCGCTGACCGCCGGGTTGGACACCCCCCAGCGGGCCAGCCGCTCACCGCAGGCGAGCAGGTCGTCGACCCCCGCCCGGACGTGCCCGCACGCGATCCGCAGCCGCCCCCTGCTGCCGAGCAGGTGGTTGTACCGCCAGGTGAGCGGCAGCTCGTTGGGCAGCCCGGCCTGCCGCAGCAGCTCGTCGGCCTGCTCGTGCTCGCCGCGCTCCAGGAGCACGTCGATGAGCACCCCGAGATGATGGAAGATCATCGGCTCGGGCAGCCCGTCGGCGACGGCGTCGACCGCGGTGCGCGCGGCGGCCTCCGCCTGCCCGACGTCCCCTCTGCGCAGCGCGGCGTGCGACCTGATCGCGGCCAGCTCGGGCACCTGGACGGGCGGCGCGTGCTGCTCGGCGTCGAGCAGGTGCCGTTCGACCGTGTCGAGCCGGTCGGCGTACAGCAGCGGCAGCAGGCCGAAGCTGGTCACCAGCGAGCCCGCCTCGATCAGCCGGTCGGTCGCGAGCGCCGCCCCGGCCTCGGCCGCCGACCGGTCGAGGTCGTCGCCCGCCCAGGCCAGCCGGGCCGCCAGCGCCGCCCGGGTGCCGCCGTCGTCGGCGGCCGTGATCGGCTCCTGGGGCCGCGACCCGCTCAGCATGCTCAGGATCAGCCGGTAGCCTCGCAGCCGCTCGCTGAGCGGCGGGTCGAGCCGGTCGATCAGCTCGACGTGCTCGTCCAGCACGGCGATCGCGCCGTCGAGGTCGCCCAGCGCCGCCGTGGCGAGCGCGAGATGCTGCCCGATGAGCGCGTGCTCCGCCGCCGTCCTGACCCCGGTGCTGGCGTTCCTGAGGTGCTTGATCGAGGCGTGGTGGTCGTGCCCGCTGAGCGCGACGCCCAGCTGCAGCGTCAGCTTCACCCGGTGCGCGGGCGAGAGCGAGTTGCTGATCGCCCGCTGCATGCAGGCCGTGGCCTGCTCCAGGTAGCCCATCGAGGTGAGCCGGACGGCCACGTCGCAGAGCAGGTCGGTGATCTCCGGGGCGGTGGTGGGGCCGGTGGCGAGCAGGTGCCGTCCGGTGAGCGGCGCGTCGGCGTCCCGCGCGGCCAGGAGCTTCGCGGCGGCGAGGTGGTAGCGGTTGCGCTCCTCGGCGCGCATGCAGCGGTACAGCGCCGTGCGCACGATCGGGTGGACGAACGCGATGGTGCCTCCGGCGCGCAGCAGGCCCAGCTCGGTGAGCGACTGGATGGTGTTGGCGCACTCCGTGTCCTCGATGCCGCACAGCTCCTTGACCAGGGTCGGCCTGGCGTCGCCGTCGAGGACGGCGAGGACCTGGGCGACGGTCAGCGAATGGGCCGAGTGGCGGGTGAGCCTGTCGGAGATGTAGCGCGCGATGCGCGGCGGCGCCAGCCCGGGGAGCAGCCCCGCGGACTCGTCGTCGGTGCCGATGCCCTCCAGGTTGAGCTGGCGGGCCAGGTCGTGCGCGAACCGCGGGTTGCCGCCCGTCAGCCGCCAGCACAGCGCGGTGAACTGCGGGCTGGCCGGCGTCGGCCGGTACCTGTCCAGGAGGCGGCCGACCTCTTCCTGACCCAGCGGGTTCAGGTGGATCTCGGTGTGGTTGAGCGTGTTGCGCAGCTCGTCATAGGCCTGCCGCGACGCAGGCAGCTCCCCTATCGGGACGGAAACCACCAGCAGTACCGGGATGCTGGATAACCTCCGCGCCAGGTGAGCCAGCCAGCCGAGCGAAAGGTCGTCGACGCGGTGCACGTCGTCGACGACGAGCACCAGCGGCCCCTCCTCGGTGACCTGGCGGACCTGCTCGTACAGGACGGCGTACACATCGTCCCTCCCGGAGTCCGGAACGGGTGGCGGCTGCTGCAGTTGGAGGAGCTCGCACACGGCGCCGAGGACGGGCTGCGGGCGCCGGCGACCGCCGGAGGCGAACAGCACCCGGAGCCGTTTCCGCCTGGTGGCGGCGACCACATGGTTGAGCAGGGCGGTCTTCCCCGATCCCGCCCCTCCTTCGACGATCACCACAGCGGAGCGGCTCTCCTCCACGTCGCCGATGAGCCTGTCCAGCAGCTCGATCTCGGGCCCTCGGCCGAGCAGGGGCTGTGGGTCCTGCATGGCTTCCCCCATCTTCAACGGGCGCTTGTCGGCCAGTATCGCGACGGCCGGTGGAGGCCCGCTCAACGCGGATTCAGAGCGGTGCTAGAGGGCCTTTCCACAATGACTTCGGTCATCTCCTCGGTGGAAAACCGCGTGGCCGATGGCAGCCTGGCTCTCGGTCACCCGAGTGGAGAGGTTGATTCCATGGCTCCCATTGCACCGATAGGAGCGCACGCGCTGCTCCTTCTCCTGCTGCAGATCGGGGTGCTGCTCCTGCTGGCACTCGCCCTGGGCCGGCTCGCGGTGCGGCTGAAGCTGCCCGCGGTGGTCGGCGAACTGACCGCCGGCGTCCTGCTCGGCCCCTCGCTGTTCTTCCAGGTCTCCCCCGACCTGTCAGCGTGGCTGATCCCGCACGAGGCCGAGCAGTTCCACCTGCTGGACGCGGTGGGCCAGATCGGCGTGCTGCTGCTGGTCGGCATCACCGGCGCGCACCTGGACACGAAGCTGATCCGCAAGCAAGGCGCGGCGGCCGTGAAGGTCAGCGGGTTCGGGCTGGTGATCCCGCTCGGCCTGGGCGTCGCCACCGGCCTGCTGCTGCCGCAGGCGTTCACCGGAGGCAAGGACCAGACGGTGTTCGCCCTCTTCCTCGGCGTCGCCATGTGCGTCAGCGCGATCCCGGTGATCGCGAAGACCCTCATCGACATGAACCTCATGCACCGCAACATCGGCCAGCTGACGCTGACGGCGGGCATGGTGGACGACGCCTTCGGCTGGCTGATGCTCTCGGTCGTGTCGGCCATGGCCACCACCGGCCTGCACACCGGCAACGTGCTGCTGTCGCTGGCCTACCTGGCCGGCGTGCTCCTCTTCGCCGCCGTCATCGGCCGCCCGCTGGTGCGCAAGGTCTACCAGCTGGCGGCACGCTCCGCGGACGCCGTCCCGACGATCGCGAGCACGGTCGTGCTGATCCTGCTCGCCTCCGCGGGCAGCCACGCGCTCGGCCTCGAACCCATCTTCGGCGCCTTCGTCATGGGCGTGCTCATCAGCGCGTCGGGCAGGCCCGACCCGGCCAGGCTCGCGCCGCTGCGCACGGTCGTCCTCGCGGTGCTCGCCCCGATCTTCTTCGCCACCGCCGGCCTGCGCATGGACCTCACCGCGCTGGCCAGGCCGGACGTCCTGGGCCTCGCCGTGCTCATCCTGGCCATCGCCATCGCCGGCAAGTTCGCCGGCGCCTACCTGGGCGCCCTCACCAGCCGCCTGAACAAGTGGGAGGCGCTGGCCCTGGGCGCGGGGATGAACGCCCGCGGCGTCGTCGAGGTCATCGTCGCCATGGTCGGCCTGCGCCTGGGTGTCATCAGCACCGAGGTGTTCACCATCATCATCCTGGTCGCGGTCATCACCTCGGTCATCGCGCCGCCCATCCTGCGAGTCGCCATGGCCCGCGTGCAGCTCACCCCCGAGGAGGACGAGCGCAGGAAGGCCCACCTCGGCCTGGCCACGCCCGTCCTGGAACGGGTGGGCTGAGCGCGATGGACCTCCAGCACTGGTTGACCCGCGCGGTCCAGGCGTCCGGCGAGTGGGCCGCGGAGTTCGCCCCGTTCACCCCGCACCCGTCGCACCACGTGGACGACGAGCGGTTCGGCGCGGCCTTCGCGGACCTCACCAAGCGTCTGCGCGACAACTACCCGTTCTTCCACCCGAGCTACGTGGGGCAGATGGTCAAGCCGCCGCACCCGGCGGCGGTGGTCGGCTACCTCGCCGCGATGCTCGTCAACCCGAACAACCACGCCCGCGAGGGCGGCCCCGCCACGGCCGACATGGAGCGCGAGGTGATCGCCGAGCTGGCCGCCATGTTCGGCTTCCGTCGGCACCTCGGGCACCTCACGACCAGCGGGACGATGGGCAACCTCGAGGCGCTGTACGTCGCCCGCGAGAGCCACCCCGGCGCGGGCGTCGCCTACAGCGCCGACAGCCACTTCACCCACGCGCGGATGTGCCGCGTGCTCGGGGTGGAGGGGCACGCCGTGCCCGTCGACCGGCACGGCCGGATGGACCTCGACGCGCTGGAGGACCTGCTGCGCCACGAGCGCATCGGGACCGTCGTGCTGACGGCGGGGACGACCGGCACCGGCGCGGTCGACCCCGTCCACGAGGCGCTCGCGCTGAAGGCCCGGTTCGGCGTGCGCCTGCACGTGGACGCCGCCTACGGGGGGTTCTTCACGCTGCTGGCGGGCGAGGGGCTGTTCGACCGCCGCCCGTGGGACGCGATCGCGTTCTGCGACTCGGTCGTGGTCGACCCGCACAAGCACGGGCTGCAGCCCTACGGGTGCGGCGCCGTGCTGTTCCGCGACCCCCAGGTGGCCAGGCACTACCGGCACGACTCCCCCTACACCTACTTCACCCCCAGCGACCTGCACCTCGGCGAGATCAGCCTGGAGTGCTCGCGGGCGGGCGCCGCCGCGGCGGCGCTGTGGCTCACGCTCCGCCTGCTGCCCGCCACCCGCGAAGGGCTGGGGCAGGTGCTGCTGCCCGGCCTGCGGGCGTCCAGGCGCTGGGCGGACCTGCTCCGCGACTCGCCGCATCTGACGCTGTACCAGCCGCCCGAGCTGGACATCGTCACCTACTTCCCGTCCGAGCCGACCCTGGCCGGCGTCGACGAGGCGACGGCCAGGGTGCTGAGCGACGGCATGGCCGGCCCCGACCCCGTCTACGTCAGCACCCTGCGGGTGGACAGTGACGCCCTCACCGAGCGCCACCCCTGGCTCGTGGCGGACGCCCCGAACGCCCGCATCCTGCGCAGTGTCCTGATCAAACCCGAGATCGGCGACTCCCTCGAACACCTGCATCAACGGCTTGAGGGGCTCGCCACCGGAAGGAGTCCCCGTTGTCCAGTCCCACCGTCCCCATCCGCCAGGCCACCGGTGCCGACGCTGAGCCGCTGATCGCGCTGCTGTCGGAGTCCTTCTTCGGGGACGCGCTGACGGTCTGGGCGTTCCCCGACCCCGATCGGCGCAAGCAGATCCTCCCTGACATGTTCCGGGCGTTCTTCGAGCTGTCGCTCTCCCAGGGCGGCGTGTTCACGACCGACGACCACGAAGGGGTCGTGCTCTCGTCCCCGCCGGGGGCGCGGGAACCCGGTGCGGAGTTCGCCGAGCGCCTGCGCGAGATCGCGGGCGAGTACGCCGACGCGCTGATGACCATCGTCGACCTCCAGGACGCGCACCACCCCGCCTCGCCCCGGCACCTGTACCTGGGCTTCGGCGCGGTGGCGCCGCACCGGCAGCGGAGCGGCCTGGGCGCGGAGCTGATGCGGCACATGCTGGAGAGCTGCGACCGCGACGGCACCCCCGCCTACCTGGAGGCCAGCTCCGCGGGCGGGGAGGCGCTGTCGCGTGGCTTCGGGTTCGAGCCGCACGGGCCCGAGATCTTCATCCCCGGTGGCCCGGGGTTGCGTCCGATGTGGCGGGACCCGCATGAGGTCTGAGCCACGCCTGTGGTCCGCCGCCGAGGTGTCGGCGGGCTTCGACCACCCGCGGCTGCCCGAGCTGCGGAAGATCCTCGACTGGAGCAGGGAGTTCCTCACCCAGGGCCATCCCGAGCTGGGCCGTCACGGGCCCGTCTGCCCGTTCAGCGCCCCCTCGCTGCGGCGCGACCTGTTCTACCTGGCCGTCCAGGAGGACGTGGCGGACATCGACTCGACGGCCGAGGTGCTGTCGGCGTTCCGGACGCGGTTCCAGGAGCTGGCCGCCACGTTGCCGTCCGCCAGCAGGGAGCTGCTGACCTTCATCGTGATCCTTCCTGACTTCGACCACGACGACTCCACGGAACTGGACGCGTTGCAGCGGCGGCTGAAGGAGGAGCACGTCTCCGACGGGCTCATGATCGGCCAGTTCCACCCCACCTGCGCCGAGCCGGGGCTGTGGAACCAGGACTTCCGCCCGCTGCGCTCGCCCGTCCCGCTGCTGGCGATCCGCACGATGCTCGCGTTCGACCTGCCCTTCCTCTGGGACGAGGCCGGCCACCTGGACTCCTATCTGGAACGCTTCGCCCCGGACATCCCCGCCAGGATACGGTCACGCATGATCGACAGAATCGTCCCCGCGGGCCGGTAGCGTCCCGGCGCGCGGGAACCCGAGGGACGAGGCGGGCATGAGCACGGACTCACGAATCGAACAGGCCAGGCTGCTCTACGAGCGGGCGGTCTTCGGCGGCGACGCCGGCGCGCTGGAGACCGCCGAGCGGGAGCTGGACGCGGTCGAGGCCGACCTCGCCCTGGCCCGGGGCCGGATCGCGCACGCGCGCTTCCTCGAAGGGCAGCAGGAGGACCCCGGCGAGCTGGCCGCGTTCGAGCGTGCGGCCCGGCTCTACCAGCGGCTCGGCGACGAGCGCGGCGAGGCCGAGGCGCTGTTCTGGATCGGCGCCTTCCACCAGGTGGTGCGGCACGACCACGACGCCGCGGTGCCCGTGCTCGACCGCTCCCGCGAGCTGGCCGCCCAGGCCGGCGACCTGCTGACGGTCTCCTACGCGCTGCGTCACCTGGGTATCGCGGCGCACGTCGCCGGGCGGCTGGAGACGGCGCGCGAGCGGCTGGAGGAGTCGGCGCGGCTGCGCAGGGAGCTGGGCTTCCTGCCGGGCGTGGCCGCGAACCTCGTCGGGCTCGCCTACATCGCCGCCGGTCAGGGCCGCCGCGACGACGCGCTGGCGCTGGTCGAGGAGGCGGGCGCGCTCGCCGAGGCGAGCGACGCGCGGGGCATCGCACGCTCGGTCGAGGAGGCGCGCGAGCACCTGCGGACGTCCGACGCCCCGCCACCTCCGTGACCTCGCGGGGATGTCAGCCGTCCCGCCGCTGTCGTAGCGTGGCGGGCGACCATCCGGCGGTGCCCGCCACGATGCGGACGGCCGCGCGGGCCAGCGGCTCAAGCCCCGCCACGTCGACCTTGTCCAGCGTGTCGGCCGAGTCGAACAGGTACATCGGCGCCGACAGGAAGTGCACCAGCGGCACCCCCTCCGGGTGGAAGAACGCGCCGTCGGTGGGCGGCATCGGCGAGAACACGTCGGGCGGCAGCACGAAGGACCTGCGCAGCCCCTCCGCCTCCAGCGTCGCGGCGACCAGCCCTTCCAGCCGCGGGGCCCGGCTGGTGAACCACCATCTGACCTCCGGGTCCGCGGTCGGCGCCAGCCTGCCGCCGACGGGCTCGCACCGCAGCGCGGCGTGCTCCAGATGCACCTCCAGCACGACGTCGGCCAGCGCCGAGCGGTGCCGCTCGATGAACGCCCTGGTGCCCGCCGCGTGCGCCATGTGCCCCGCGGTGAACAGGAACATCAGGTTGTGCGGACGCGCCTCGACCGGCACCCGCGCCCAGTGACGGGCGGCGGCCAGCACGAGCGCGACGCCGGAGGCGTCCTCCACGGCCGACGCCCACGGCCCGTCGTGGTGTGAGGCGACGATGACGAGGTGCGGCGAGTTGCCCGGCAGCGTGGCGACCACGTTGTGGCTGGTCACCCTGTCGCGGACCGACTGGACGACCAGCTCACCCGCGCAGGGCAGCCGGGCGAGGAGCCGCCTGCCGTCGGCCCCCGTCAGCCACAGACCGGGAATCGGCCGCTCGACCGCGTCATAGGGCACGTAGTAGTCGCACGTCTCCCACGGCAGGCCCGTCAGCGCCCCGACGAACCCGGCGGCGCCCGCGGCCAGCGCGGGCTCGACGACCTCCATCATCCGGGGCCCGAACGGGATCGTCTGGACGAGGGTGTCGAAGACCCCCTCCGGATCGTAGGCCGACGTCGCCAGCGTCTTGACGTACGACTGCGGCAGCTCGGTGAAGGCCAGTTCGTCGACCACGAGGTCGCCCGGCCGGGCCTCGCCGAGCGTCGCGATCCTGCCCCGCAGGCCGGCGGCCGGAGCGGTGAACGGCACCGGCTGCCCTGTGAACTCGGCCCCGTCGTCCAGCCGCAGGACTCCTGCGCCCGGCTGCCAGCGGGTCAGCTCCACCGGTTCGAGCGACACGTCGAGCCCGAACCCGGTCAGCCGCTCGGCCAGCCAGCGCTCCGTCCAGGCATCGGCGGGGTAGCCGGGCCGCCGGACCCCCCGCGACACGATGGTCTCGATCCAGCCGAGCATCTCCGCGGAGGAGGGGACGTGCTCCATGCCCTTGATCCAACCATGGGCATCCGCCGGTGTGAAGCGATAGTTCCGGTCATCCGGACAACCTTGATCACACCCCCACGGTCAGTACGCGCGACGAGAACCAGGCACGCGGCGCGGACCGGGCGGCGGCGCCCGGTCCGTCCGTGCGCAACGGGTCGGTGCGCAACGGGTCGACGCCGAGCAGTCGCAGGTAGGCCAGCAGCGGCTGGGAGTGGCTGTGCAGGTTGGCGACCGGGTACGCCTGCATGGCGACGCCGACCTCGGCCAGGTCCCAGGTGCGGCCGGGACGGTCGGTCTCGGGCGCCAGGTAGGCGTCCGGCCCGGACAGCGTCCCCTCCCAGACGTCCGGGTAGGCGGCCGTGTGCGCGGCCAGGGACATCTGCCGCCACCACTCGGGTGATCGCGAACGTCGGCCCGAATATCCGCTCCGATCACGAAATATCGGTAGAAAGCGCGCCGACCCGGGTGACGCCCGTACCCCGCGTGAGCCACCGCAGCCCCGTGTGCTCGTCGAAGAGGTCGCTCAGCCCGTAGTTGTCGGCGACCAGCGTGATCCGCCGATTCCCCAGATGGACGAAGTGCCGCCGGGTGGGCGGGTCGAGGACGGGTCCCACTCCGCGCGCGGATCCCGCTCCTGATCCATCGTGTAGGCGAAGGCGGGCAGCCCGCACGCGGTGGTCCATGTGCCGAACGCGCTCATCCCGTCACCCCGTCAACCGTCGAATCCGATGCCGTCCGGGCTGGACGCCATGCCCGCTCACTGGCCCATCAGGACGTTCTCGGCGTCGTTGAGCTCCACGGAGAACACGGCGAAGTCGCCACGCGCGTGGCGGATGGTGTACTCGAGCGCCACCCCGCTCTCCGTCCTCGTGCTGCGGGTGGTGGCCAGCAGGGCCGCGGCGATGGGCACGCGCAGCAGCTCGGCGAGCCGGTAGTCGGCGTTGACCGCGCCGATCGTCTCCCTGCCGCTCGCGGGCGTCAGGCCGTACTTCGTGCGGAGCAGGTCGTAGAGCGAGCCGGTCAGGTCCTCGCCGAGGATGCCGGGGACCAGCTCGGCGGGCAGGTGGGCGCTCTCCACGACGCAGGGCGCGCCCTCCAGCAGCCGCAGCCGCTCGACGAAGACGACCTCCTGCCCTTCTCGCAGGCCGAGCGGGACGGCGACGTCGGCGCCCGCCGGCTGCAGGCGCGCCTTCAGCACCTGCGTCGTGGGCCTGCGGCCGAGCCTCGCCATCGTCTCGGTGAAACCGGCCGGGCGGGCGCCCAGTTCGGGTGCGACGGCCAGCGGCGCGGTGTAGGTGCCGCTGCCCTGCCTGGCCACCAGCAGACCTTCCTGGACGAGGTCGCCGATCGCCCGGCGCGCCGTCGCCCTGCTCACGCCCGCGTAGAGCATGAGGTCCTTCTCCGCCGGGATCTGCGTGTCGGGCTCGCAGTCGCGGATGACCGCCCGCAGCCGCTCGCGCAGCTGGTAGTAGAGCGGCACGGCGGCTGACGGATCGAGGGCCAGCCGGCGCTCCCAGTCGGTCATGGTTCCACCTCGGTTGTACGGACGACCGTATCTTTACGCGGCGGCACACACGGTGTCAACGGAGGCCGCCCGCCCGATGGCACGTCCGGCCCCCACCTGCCGCTGCGCTCCTCTCCCGCCCGATGGACGCCCTGGGCGGCGCCCGGGAGTGACAGCTCCGGGCCCGCCACGCGCGGAGCCCGGCCGAAGCGAGCCACGCGCCACACGCCACACGCCACGGCGGGAGCCCGTGAGACGGGCTCCCGCCGGATTCGCGGTGCTATCTGAGGCCGTAGGCGCGGCTGATCGTCTGGTCGACAGTGTTGCCCTCGGCGTCCACGGCCTGGACGCGCAGGCCCACGGTGCCGTTGGCGCCCGCCGTCGGCGGATGCTCGATGGTCGCGCTCCGTGAGGTGGCGTCCTTCCTGGACGTGGCGACCGCCTTCCAGTGGGCGCCGTCGTCGAAGGTGACCCAGAGCTTGAGGTCGGCGAGCTTGGCGTCGGGCCGGTCGTAGGAACCCTGGTAGCCGGTGACCGTGATCCGGTGCGCCCTGCCCGCCGGCGCCCGGTTGTCCAGGTCCAGCCCGAGGTCGTAGCGGAGATTGAGCTTGCGGACAGGCTCACACGGCCCCACGGTCTGGGTGAACATCCAGCCGAGGCAGAGCCCGTCGCTGCTGGACTGCATCCCGCCGGTCGGGCGCTTCGAACGGAACGTCCAGGCGGTCGACACGTCCCGGGCGTACAGCTGCAGCGGGTTGGGGGTGTGGAACGTGTCGGTCAGCCGGTACGTCGACTCCGCTGCAGGCAGGGCGAACCTGGGCATGACGATCATGACCTGGCCGGCGTCGACCCCGTCGCTGACCAGGGGGATCTCCTGGCCGTCACGGTAGAGGTGCAGTTCGTCCTTGCCGCCGTACTGCGCGTAGAAGTTCGCGTTGTAGGTGAAGGCCTCCTGAAGGTTCGGTCCGGCGCCCATGACGGGCAGCGTCGCCATGAGGGTGTCGCCGGTACGGCAGTCGAAACAGGTGGTGCCGCCGCTGGCGAAGGTCTCGCGCGACAGGACCGGGGTCCCGGGCACTCGCGGCTGGGCTCCCCAGTTGTCGGTCTTCGCGCCCACGGACGGGTAGACGTCCATGGCGGTCGCCGTCATCCCCTGGCGCAGCCCGTCGCCGTCGAGGAGGAGGTTCGTGACGCGGCTCCACACCACGTCCGGCGAGACCGGGCCGACGTACTCGGTGACGGTGCTCGGCACGCGCCAGGCGTGCTCGATGCGGAGCGTCTCGTCCATCGTCCCCGGGCGGGTCAGGATTCCCGTGTCCCATCTGACCGTGGCGAGGGCGGGACGGTCGGCGTGGAAGCGGTCCGTGATCTCGTAGAGGTTCCGCTTGCCGACCTCGTAGTCCAGGTCACTGGGAACGCGTCCGCGCTCGTGGAAGAGCAGCGCGTACACGTACGGGCTGTTCGCGACGCCCTCGGTCTGGACGGTCACCGGCCGCCCGGCTAGCGCGGCGGCCAGGGCGCGGCCCTCCTCGGCCGGCAGGCTCATGGTCGGGACGGGGTAGGCCGGCCAGTACCCGGACGGGTCGAGGAAGGCCCGGTGGACGGCGCCGTAGCCGAGCACGCCCACGGCCCCCGCGCTCGCCGCGGCCTGGACCCGGTCGAGGGCGTCGCCCGTGCAGGCGGTCGTCGGGCAGAGGTCGCTCAGGTCGAGCAGGACCAGCTTGCCGCGCACGTTCGCGGCGGTGAGGTCGGCGGCCTGGCCGCGGCCTCCGGACACCAGCGCGATGGCGCGGCGGCCGTCCAGCTTGGGGATTGCGGCCGTGAGGGCCTGGTAGCGGGGGTGCAGGGCGCGCCCGTCGGCCGTCATGCTGATGACGGGGGCTCCCCGCAGGAACTGGCCGGCGAGGTCGAAGGTTCCCTGGGTGACCTTGCGCGTGGGCAGCATCCAGTAGTTGTGCAGGCCGTACGTGGGGTAGGCCGTCTCGGCGCGGAGGGAGCCGACGCCGTTCGCGGCCTCACGCTCGGAGAAGTACTGCGAGGTGAAGACCTCGGTCGGCCGCGGGGTGCGCTGCGTGGCCTTCCGCGCGGTACGCAGGTCGAGGGTGATGGTGGTGTCCTTGGACGCCGTGAACTCCGGCTGGGTCGGCAGGGACATGTTCCACTCACCGTCCGTGCCCCGCCAGGTGACCGCGGAGGTCACGCTGTAGCTGCCGGGGTAGACCTGGATCTCGGACTCGGCGCCGTTGTCCGGGTAGTACGCGAAGTCGAGGTCGTCGCGGTCGTCGGTTCTGGTGACCACCCAGGGGATCGGCGCGAGGTCGGTCGCGCCGTCCGGGAAGACCATCCGTGTCCGCAGTGTGAGCTTCTTGGGCTCGACGAACGCGCCGACTGCGGTGTTCACCGTGACGGCGCCGCTCGCGTCGGCGGCCCGCACGAACCCCTCGTACCAGGTGGCGGGGCCCGACGGGTCGAAGGTGACGGCGACGGGCGCGCTGCCGTGCGCCGGGACGGTGACGGTGTCGCGGTCCAGGGACAGGGTGCGCGCGGGCGCGGTTCCCAGGTGGGCCGAGACGCCGGAGCGCAGGGTGAGCGTCACCGGCCGGTCGCCGTCGTTGGTGTAGGTGAGCGTCCTGGTGGCCGGGCCGTGCTGCGGGTGCGCCAGCAGGCCGAAGTCGACGTTGCCCGACCCGTGCACCGTCTGCCGGACGGCGCGGGCCACGTCCACCCGCCCGGAGCCCTGCTCGTAGGTGGCGTGCCCGTCGTCACGGGCGGTGCTGACGAGGACGGCCTTCAGCTGGGCGGCGGTCCAGTCCGGGTGCTGCTGGGCCAGCAGCACCGCGGCGCCCGCGACGTGCGGGGTGGCCATCGAGGTGCCGGACGCGCTGGTGTACCGGTCGTCCACGGGCGTCCCCAAAGAGGTTCCCGCCGCGCGGGCCGCGGCGATGTCCACACCGGGGGCGACGAGGTCGGGCTTGAGCCCGTAGCCGGCCAGCACCGGGCCCCTGCTGGAGAAGGGGGCGAGCTTCTCCTCGCCGTCGACCGCGCCGACGGTCAGGGCGGACGCGGCCGACCCCGGCGTGTTGATCTTCCGGCTGCCGCCGTCGTTGCCCGCGGCGATGACGAACAGGGAGTCCGACCCGGCGCTCAGGTTGTCGACCGCCTGCGTCATCGGGTCGTCCTGCCCGGCGCAGCACACGCCGATGCTGATGCTGATCACCCTGGCCTGCTGGGCGACCGCCCACTCCATGCCGGCGATGATCGTGGACGCCTCGCCGTGGCCGGTCTTGTCGAGGACCTTGCCGATGAGCAGCGAGGCGTTCGGCGCGACACCGGTGTACTTGCCGTTCGACGCGGCCCCGGTGCCGGCGATGGTCGAGGCGACGTGGGTGCCGTGCCCATGCTCGTCCTGCACGCTCGGCTCGGCGGTGAAGTTCGCGGTGGCCGTGACGCGGTCGGCGACGTCGGGGTGGCCGGTGTCGATGCCGGTGTCGAGGACGGCGACCTTGACGCCGTCGCCCTTGAACCCGGCGGCCCACGCCTCCGGGGCGCCGATCTGCGGGACGCTCTTGTCGAGCAGGGCCCCGACCTTGCGGTCCAGCCACACCTTCGACAGGCCGCTGCCGAGGGTGGCGCTCCTGGCGGCCTGCGGAGGCTCGACGGACGTCCAGAACTGTCCGGCGGCCTTCTTCTCGACCTTGACCGCGGCGCCGTCCACGCTGGGCAGCCCGCGCGGGGCGGAGGTGGCCGGGAGGGCGTCGGCCTGCGCCGACAACGCGTTCGCCGCCTGCTTGGCCCGGCCGTACTGCAGGATCAGGGGCAGGCTCGCGCTCTCCCGGTCGGTGTAGCCGTTGCGCGCCAGGTAGGCGACGTCGAACAGGCCCCTGTCCATGCGGCCGGACGCCACCAGGCCCATCACGTCCGACGGGAAGACGTAGTAGGCGTCGCGGTCGCGTACGGAGAAGAAGGACACCGGGGCGCTGCCGGGGCGTGGGGCAGGTTTCACCTGGTGACGCGGGGTTCCGTCGGGGGCGGTGCTGAAGGAGACCACGTCCCCGGTGATCAGAGTGATCTTCTCCGCGTCCTGGCCGGGCAGCGCGGGCGGGGCCGCGAGGCGGGTCTGGCTGGAGGCCGACGGTCCTGGGGACGGTGACGGCGTCGGCGCCACGGCCATCCCGGTCGTCAGCGCCAGTCCCAGCGCTGACAGCCCGATCGACGGGTGTCGCCATCGGTGGCGAGTCATGGTCCTCCTTGCGGGATCGCATGCTTGATCGACTCCCCCGCACCATGACAGGTCCAGAAATATCCTGAAAAGAAGATGCGTCGTCCTTTTCCCGCCAATGACGGGAAAAGGACGACACGGGCGCACGGCCTCCCACTGACGAGCGAGACGACGCCCACCGGGGCTTCCCGCCGAGCGCAGGCGGCGCCAACCCGCGGCCTCCCACCTACGGGGGCTTCCTGCCAATGACCGGAAAGGACAGCGCGGGCCCGCGGTGGTGAGGATCATGGAGGGCATGCTGCGCATCCTCGGCCTGTCCGCTGCCGAGCAGGCCCTCTACGAGGCGCTGGTGGAGCACTCCCCCGTCACCCTCGAAGAGCTGGGCCGGCTCGCCGCCCAGCACCTCCCGCCGGGGCTGACCGGCGCCGTCGCCGTCAGGCTCGAGGAGCTCGGGCTGATCGCCCGGCTCCCCGAGGACCCGCCCCGGTTCGTCGTCGTCCCGCCGGAGATGGGGCTGGACGCGCTGATCCGCGAGCGGGCCCGCGAGCTGGCCGACGCCCGGCTGCGCGTCGCCCAGCTCTCCACGCGCTACCACCGGACCACGGCCGCGCAGGAGTCCGGCGGGCTGGTGGAGGTGGTGATCGGGCGGGAGGCGGTCCTGCGCCGGTTCGAACAGCTCCAGCGCGGCACGCGCAAGGAGATCCGCGTGTTCGACGCGCCGCCGTACGCGGGCGTCGTGGGCGGGAACACCCAGGAGTTCGACCTGCTGAGCCGCGGCGTCGACTACCGGGTCGTCTACGACAGGCGGGCCATCGAGGTGCCCGGAACACTGCAGGCCATCGCCGACTACGTCGCCGCCGGCGAGCAGGTCCGGGTCGGCGACGTCCCCATGAAGCTGGTGCTCAGCGACTATCCGATGGCCCTCGTACCGCTCCGCCACGACCTGCAGATGGTCGAGTCCGCGCTCGTCGTGCACGACTCGACGCTGCTGGACGCGCTGACGGCGCTGTTCGAGATGTACTGGGAGCGGGCCGTCCCGCTGCACGTCAGCCGCGGACGCGCGCAGCTGGCGGAGACCACGAGCCCGACCGGCCCGCAGCGGGACCTGCTCGCCCGGCTGGTGGCGGGCCAGACGGACCGGGCGATCGCGGCCCACCTCGGCTGGAGCGACCGCACGGTCCGCCGCCACGTCCGCGCGATGATGATCCAGCTGGACGCCCAGACCCGCTTCCAGGCCGGCTACCAGGCCGTCCTGCGCGGGTGGCTGGCCGACGAGAAGAGCCCGCAGGATGACGCGCCCCTCGCCTGACGGCCCCGCCGCCCAGCACGCCCTCGGCGCGGCGGGGCTCACGCCGGCCGAGGAGGCGGTGTACGAGCTGCTCATCGACAGCTCGCCGGCGACCTCGGCCCGGGTCGCGTCCCTGGGAGCGGCGGCCGGGCTGCGTCCGGAGGCCCTTCCCGGCCTGCTCGGGACGCTGGAGGCCAAGGGGCTGGTCACCAGGTCCTCCGACGAGCCGCCACGGTACGCGGCCGTCGCCCCGGAGGTCGCCCTCGACGTCCTCCTGGTCACCGCCGAACGGCAGCTGCTCCAGGCCCGCGAACGCGCCGCCGAACTCGACCGGGCCTACCAGCGCCGCGCCACCGAGGAGGCGCCCCAGGTCGTCGTCGAGGTCGTGACGGGCCACCGGGCGGTGCAGCAGCGGCAGGCCCAGATCCAGCGCGCGGCGTCGCACCAGCTGCGCTGCTTCTCCAAGCCGCCGTACTTCGACCCGCCGGGCAGCGTGGCGGCCCAGCACGAACTGCTCGCCCGCGGCGTCACCGTCCGCATGATCTACGAGCGGGAGTTCGTCGACCGGCCCGGGGCGCTGCGCCAGATCGAGACGATGATCGGGGCGGGCCAGCAGGCGCGGGTGCTGCCCGGCCTGCCCATGAAGCTCTACCTCATGGACGACCGGTTCGCGCTGCTGCTCCTGCGCCACCAGCCTGACGACCCCGACGCCGACGCCGCGCTCGTCGTCCACCCGTCCGGCCTGCTCCAGGCGTTGAGCAGGCTCTTCGAAGGGCTGTGGCAGCGGGCCCTCCCCCTGCGGCTGCGGCCACCCGCGCCCGGGGCCGCGTCGTCGTCCCGCGCCCGGCAGCCCGGTCACGACGACGAGCGGCTGATCGCCCTCCTGGTCGCCGGGCTCACCGACGAGGCCATCGCCCGCCAGCTCGGCATCGGCTACCGCACGGCGGAGCGCCGCATCGCGGACCTGATGAGCAGGCTGGGCGCCCACACCCGCTTCCAGGCAGGCGTCCAGGCCGCCTTCCGCCACCCGCCGACCACGGAGTAGCCCGCTCGCCGCCGCTCCTTCGGCCAGCCGCCCGACAGCGGCGCCACTCCCCCGCCGACGCGCCCGCGCCCCGCCGTCCATCGCCAGAAGCCCCTCCACGGGCGCCCCCGTGGGGGCGGCGCGTGAAGGGGCCGGTGTGCGGCGTGACGACCAACGCTCAGAAGGGGGTCTGAGCGTCACCACCCTGCGCCGTTCCGCACAGTGTCCGGCGCGCTGCTGGAGGGGTCTGCCAGGGGTTACGGCTTGAGCGTGTACTGCTTGGGGAGCTTGAGGCCGCGGGCGGCCATGATCTGGCGGAGGCGGTCGGGGTAGTCGGTGATGATGCCGTCCACGCCGTCGTCCATCAGCTTGTTGAGGGTGGCCTCGTCGTCGATGGTCCACGGGATGACCTTGAGGCCGAGCGCGTGCGCCTGGTCCACCATGTCCTTGGTGACGTACGCCTGGTAGCCGGGGTCGGTCACCTTGCCGTTCTGCGGGAACCCGTGCACGGGCGAGAAGGCGTCCGCGCCGAACGACTTGATCGCCTTGAGCGGGTCGCCGCCGAAGTCGTCGATGTCGATGCCGCCGAGCCACGGCGACGCGCCCGGCTTGCCGGTCTGCAGGAAGTCGCGGTTGGTCAGGGCGACGAGCGGCAGCTTCGGCTCGACCTCGCGCATCCGCATGAGCGCGCCCCAGTCGAAGCTCTGGATGGTGACCTGCCGCAGCAGCCCGGCGCGCCTGATCTCCTGGGCCGTCACCTGGACGAACTGCTCGCGCGGCGCGGTCTCCTGCGGCGCGCCCGCCTCGACCTTGGTCTCGACGTTGAGCATGACGCCGCGGGCGTGGTAGCGGTTGACCAGGTCGAAGACCTCGCGGAGGGTCGCCATCCCGGTTCCGGGCACCGCCCGCTGGCCGGGGAAGTCCGGCAGGGTCAGCGAGCCGCAGTCCATGGTCCTGACCTGGGCCAGCGTGAGCGTCTTGATGTACTTGCCGACGTAGGGGAACTCGGGGTCGCCAGGAGTGGCGGGCGCGGTGTCGCGGCACTTCGTACCGCTGATGCGCCGGTCGTGGGTGACGACGGCCTGGCCGTCCTCGGTGATCTGCACGTCCAGTTCCAGCGTGCCGACCCCGAGCTCCAGCGCGTTGGCGAAGGCGGGCAGGGTGCTCTCCACCACGAGCCCGAGCCCGCCTCGATGGGCCTGGAGGTCGAAGGTGTGACGGGAGTTGTCGTGGATCTCGTCCGCGCCCGCCGTCCCGGTGAGCGCCGCGAGCGCGGCAGTGAAGATCGCGGCCGCCGTGACCACGCGCCATCTGTTCATGACCGACAAGATCGGACGTGATCAAGGACGGTGGCGGTACGAGAGGTGTGCGTGAGACGAAAGTTACGTGAGTCCTCAGTTCAGGGCTCAGCCGGGAGGCCGATCCCCGTTCGAGTCATCGGCGCGGGACAGCGTCAGTTCGGGTTCTCGGCGTGGGTCAGCGTCTCCCAGCCGAGGAAGTGGCTGACTCCTGCCGGACGCGACTGCTCCACCAGCCGCTGCGTACGGGACATGGCGATGCCCATCCGGTTGTGCAACGCGTTGTAGCCGACCTCCAGCACCGGCCCGAGCCCCAGGTTGACCTTCCCGCCGCACAGCCAGGACGGCACCGGCTCGCCGAGCTGGAGCCCGGAGTGGAAGCCCATCGCGCGCCTGAGCCGGTCCTTGCCTTCCGCGTACAGGTCGAGGCCCTGGTGGCGGGCGGTCTCGGCGACGTGCGCGGCGGCAGCGATGCCCCAGCCGGTGTGGCCGAAGTCGCGGCAGGTCTCCTGGGCCAGGCCGTCGACGAAGGTGGTCTGCCCGTGCCAGTAGTCGATGATCTCGTCCTTGGTGTCGTACTTGCTGCCGGGCCGGGACTTCGGGTAGGCGCCGTCGGAGGCGAGGTAGACGTAGGCGGGGAGCCTGCCACGCCACAGCTGCACGGCCTTGTCGAAGGAGGCCCGGTCGTCGAGGAACACCGCGATGCCGATCAGCGCGTCCGTCATGATCAGTTCCCAGTTGCCGTTGGTGTTGGGGCTCCCGTTGACGACCGTGGGCAGGTAGACCGAGCGCAGCTTGGACGCGAACCGTCCCGCGTTGGCCCAGCCGGTGTACGTGTGCTTGATCAGCTCGGCGGCCCGCGAGAACGACGCGCCCGACCAGCCGGTCTGCAGGGGCGCGTTGCTCCCGATGTGCTCGGTGATCACGGCCGACCAGGCGTCCATGATCTGGACGGCCTTCGTGGCGTTGCGGGAGTCGCCGGTCAGGTACCACTGCAGGGCGTGCGTGTAGGCCGCCATCGCGTCCTCGCGCTCGTCGGAGCAGCCGTAGTCAGGGTTGGAGCTCGGCCCGCACTCGACGGTGGCGCGCGGCCTCGGCGTCCATGACAGGGAGGCGTACTGGCTGGCGCGCAGCGCGCTCCACGCCGACTTCCACGGCTCGGACGTCAGATGGACCTTGACGAAGTCGAGCTGCGCCCTGCTGACCAGGACGCCGGGATGGTTGAAGGCGGCGGCCCGGACCTGTGGCCGGGCGAGGGCGGGGGTCGGCGCGGCGAGCGCGGAGACGCACAGGAGGGCGGCGAGGGCGAGGCGAAGGCGCACGGGGGGTTCCTTCACGTCCGAGGGGCTGACACCGCCATCAATGCCACGGGTCAGGGAGCGCGTCAACTAATTTAAGAAAGTTTCCTAACCTTTAGCCGTCCCACCGGGCTCGCCGTGGGCGAGCGTCCCCTTCTGGGCGAATTGTCGTATATGCGGTCCGGTGAGAAGATGAAAGAGCGATGCCTACGGATATCTCTGTGATTCTCAATGATCAGCCGGGTGAGCTGGCCCGTCTCGGGGAGGTCACCGGCCAGGTCGGCGTGAACATCCAGGGCCTCGCCGCGTTCACGGGTGAGGGCAAGGGCGTCGTGCACGTGCTCGTCGACGACTCCGCCGCGGCCAGGTGCCGGGAGGCGCTCGAAGACGCGGGGATGGGGATCGCCGACGAGCGCCCCGTCCTGGTGGTGGACATCGACGACCGGCCGGGGACGCTCGGCGAGCTGACCAGGCAACTCGCCGACGCGAACGTCAACATCGACCTCGCCTACACGACCTTCGGCGGCGTCCGGATCGTCATCGCCACCGACGACCTGGAGAACGCCAACGCGGCCCTCGACTGGTCGACAGACCTGCGGACGGCCCGGCACGAGGGGCCGGACACCCCCAGCATCTGGGACCAACCGGCCTGACTCCTACTGGGTGGCGGCCACGAGGGCCAGGCCCTTGGTCAGCAGCGCGTCCAGCGCCTCGACGTGCTCGGGGGGCGGGTCGGCGAGCGGCGCGCGCACCGAGCCGACGTTCGCGCCGCGGAGCCTCGCTGCGGCCTTGACCAGCGAGACGCTGTAGCCGATCCCCTGGTCGCGCAGCTCGACCAGCGGGACGTAGAACTCGCTCAGCAGGCGCTCCATGGCGGCGTGGTCGTCGGCGTGGAAGGCGCGGAAGAACGACTGCGCGATCTCAGGGGCGAAGGCGTGCACGGCCGAGGAGTACGCGGGGACGCCGATGCTCCGGTACGCGCGGGCCTGCATCTCGGCTGTCGCGGCGCCGTTGAAGAAGAGCCAGTCGGCCGGGGCGGCGAGTTTGAGCCGCTGGAGCCGGTCCAGGTCGGAGTGGCCGTCCTTGAAGCCGATCACGTTCGGGATCGCGGCCAGCCCGGCGACGCCGCCCACGGCGACCTTCACCTGGGCACGCTGGTAGACGATGATCGGCAGCTCCGTGCTCGCGGCGACCCGCCGGACGTGCTCGACGAGGCCCGCCTGGGGCGCCTCCACGAGGTAGGGCGGCATCAGCAGCACGCCGTCGGCCCCCGCGTTCTCGGCGATGGCGGCGAACCGCGCGGCCTGGGCCCAGCCGTAACCCACTCCCACGACCACGGGCACCGCGCCGGCGGCCTCCTCCACGGCGGCGGCGACCAGGCTCGCGTACTCGTCCTCCGCCAGGGAGAAGTACTCGCCCGTCCCGCAGCAGGGGAACAGCGCGCCCGGGCCGGCCGACAGCTGGTGGCGGATGTGGGCGCGGAAGGAGTCCAGGTCGATCCGGCCGTCGGGGTCGAACGCCGTGAGCGGGAAGGACAACACCGCGGTCTCCATGCCGCGCCGCAGCCGCTCGACGGCTGTGGCCACTCGCTCAGACCTCCGTACACATACTTTCTCGTCTGTATACGTAGCGGTCACAGTGTCTCCATATGTAGATGCCGGTCACGTGGCGAGCAGTCTTGCCCCATCATTGGTAAAGTGTCAACACGCTGAGCGAGCTCACCCCGACCGATGAGGTGCGATGTCTCTTCCCCTGGATGCCGCGGACAGCCCGCCGGACTCCTCCGACAGCGCGGCGCAGACCGGCGTGCGGGGCGTGAAGTCGGCGGCGCGCACGGTGGAACTCCTGGAGCTGCTCGCCTCGCGGCAGAACCGTCCCGCCCGCCTGCGGGAGCTCAGCGAGGCGCTCGGCGCGCCCAGGAGCAGCATCTACGCGCTGATCCGCACCCTGGTGGAGCACGGCTGGGTCCGCACCGACGCGACCGGCACGCTCTACAGCATCGGCATCCGCGCCCTGCTCGCGGGCACGACCTACCTCGACACCGACCCCTACCTGCGCATCGTCCAGCCGCACATCAACGACCTCGGGGCGCTGCTCGACGAGACCATCCACTTCGGCCGCCTCGACCGGGGCGACATCGTCTACCTGGCCACCAAGGAGTCGAGCCAGTACCTGCGCCCGTTCAGCCGTGTGGGTCGCAGGCTGCCCGCCTTCAGCACGGCCATGGGCAAGTCCCTGCTGGCCGAGCGGCTCGGCACCGGCGTGGAGGTGCCCATCCCCGAGCAGCTGACCCCGCTGACGCCCAACACGCTGGTCGACCGCGACGCCCTCGTCCGCGACCTGGAACTGACCCGCCGGCGCGGGTACGCGATCGACAACGAGGAGAACTACGCGGGCGTGACCTGCTTCGGCTTCGCGCTGCGCTACACCGGCCCGCCGACCGACGCGATCAGCTGCTCGGTGCCCATCTCCAGGCTCACCGACGACCGGACGCGGGAGATCGTCGAGGCCATGGAGCGCACCCGGCTGGCGATCGAGCGGATGGCCCCCATGGACCTGTCCGGCCTCACCACCGGGCTCTGAATCTTGGACGCCGGCTCCACGAGCAGCAGGCCCGACCGCATCTCCTGGGTCCGGCTCTCCTCCGTCTACCTCCCGCTCGCCACCCCCATCAGTGACGCGAAGGTGCTCACCGGGCGGCAGCGTCCGATGACCGAGATCGCCTTCCTGTTCGCCGAGATCGGCGCGGAGAGCGGCGCCCAGGGCTTCGGCTTCGGCTACTCCAAGCGCGCCGGCGGCCCCGGGCAGTACGCGCACGCCAGGGAGATCGCCCCCGACCTCCTCGGCGAGGACCCCAGCGACATCGCGCGGCTGTGGGAGAAACTCGTCTGGGCCGGAGCGTCCGTCGGGCGCAGCGGGCTGGCGACGCAGGCGATCGCCGCGCTCGACATCGCGCTGTGGGACCTCAAGGCCAAGCGGGCCGGCCTGCCGCTCGCCAAGCTGCTCGGCGCCCACCGCGACTCCGTGCGCTGCTACAACACCTCGGGCGGATTCCTGCACACCCCCATCGAGCAGGTCATCGAGAACGCGACCGCGTCGCTGGAGCGCGGCATCGGCGGCATCAAGCTCAAGGTCGGCCACCCCGACTCCAAGGTCGACCTGGCCAGGGTCTCCGCGGTCCGCGAGCACCTGGGCGACGGCGTGCCGCTGATGGTCGACGCCAACCAGCAGTGGGACCGCCCCACCGCCCAGCGCCTCGGCCGCGCCCTCGAACGGTTCGGCCTCGTCTGGATCGAGGAGCCGCTCGACGCCTACGACAACACCGGCCACGCGGCCCTCGCCGCCTCGCTCGACACGCCGATCGCCACCGGCGAGATGCTCACCAGCGTCGCGGAGCACGCCGAGCTCATCCGCGCCGGCGCCGCCGACATCATCCAGCCGGACGCGCCCAGGATCGGCGGCATCACGCCGTTCCTGCGCCTGGCCGCGCTGGCCGAGCACAACCGCCTGCAGCTGGCCCCGCACTTCGCCATGGAGATCCACCTGCACCTGGCGGCCGCGTACGGGCTGGAGCCCTGGGTCGAGCACTTCGAGTGGCTGGAGCCGCTGTTCGAGGAGCGTCTGGAGATCCGCGACGGACGGATGATCGTGCCGGGCCGTCCTGGCATCGGCGTCACCCCGAGCGAGCAGGCCGCCAAGTGGACCGCGGAGCAGTGCGAGTTCGGCAGCCGGTGACGCGAGGGCGAACCTGACCCAGCGGCCCACTGCGTGGCGGGAGAGAATGGACGGCATGTCCCGACCGCGGCCCCGTCCCGCCTCACCACCAGCCGGCGCGCCCTGCCCGTGCGGCCTGCCCAGCGCGTACGCCGAGTGCTGCGGACGGTTCCACGCCGGGCAGGCCGCCCCGACCGCCGAGGCTCTGATGCGCTCCCGCTTCACCGCGTTCGCCGTCCAGGACGAGGCCTACCTGCTGCGGACCTGGCACCCCCGCACCCGCCCGTCCCGCGTCGACTTCGAACCGGGCATGCGCTGGACCGGCCTGGACATCGAGGACACCTCCGGCGGAACCCCCTTCCACACCGAGGGCACCGTCACCTTCCGCGCCCGCTACGTGCACGGGGGTCGCCCCGGCGAACTGCGCGAACAGAGCCGGTTCGCCCGGCACGAGGGCGCCTGGGTCTACCTCGACGCCGTCTTCACCGCCTGACCCGCACGCCGTTCAGACGACCTCGCCCCACGGCCTGCCCCGCAGACCGTCAGGCGGCACCGGTCTTGCCCGCGGGCCGTCAGGCGGCGGGGCAGGTCGTCCCGGTTGCGGGGAGGCGTCCGGTGATCAGGTAGCGGTCGATGTGCCCGGTCGCGCAGGCGGACCGCCGGTAGGCGGTGTGACCCATGCCGTCGTAGACCAGCACGCCCGAGTCGCGGATGTGCGCCGACAGGCTGCGGGCCCAGCGCAGCGGCGTCGCGGGGTCGTGGGTGTTGCCGACGACCAGGATCGGCGGGGTGCCGTGCACGTCCACCGGCCGCTGCGGGTTCGTCGGAGGCAGCGGCCAGCCGAGGCAGCCGGTCGTCATGTCCCAGAACTCCGAGGTGCCCTTCATGTGCGGTGACAGCTTGCGGACCCTGTGCAGGCGCTCCCGCAGGTCGCGGTAGCTGCGGATCCCCGGGTCGATGTCCAGGCACAGGATCGACCGGTACGCGGCGGTGCTCGCCGGATCGTCCAGCGCCTGCCCGCGCATGGTCCCGAAGAGCGCCGCGTCCCCCTTCTCGGCCTGGACGATGCCGGTGGCCAGGCCGCCGGCGTACTCGGGCGACAGGGTGAGGAAGACGTAGGCGACGTAGCGGAGCTGCTCGGCGGTCATGGGACGCCCGCCCTTCACCGGGATGGGGGTGCGTTCGGCCCGCGCCACCAGGTCGTCCCACACCCGCCCGACGTCGCGGCCGTGGAGCGCGCAGGTCGCCGTGCGGTCGCACCAGGCGGCGAACTGCTCGAAGGAGTCCTCGACGGCGACGGTCGCGTCGGTGACCATCCGGTCCGAGGTCATCCCGTGGTCGACGGCGCCGTCCAGGGCCATGGTGCGCACCCGTCCGGGGAAGAGCCGCGCGTACTCCGTCCCGAGCATGGTGCCGTACGACTTGCCGAGAAAGCTCACCTTCGTCTCGCCCAGCGCGGCTCGCACCGCGTCGAAGTCGCGGGCGACGCTGGTGGTGTCGATGTGGCGAAGCAGCGGGCCCGTGCCGGTCAGGCAGCTCTCGCCGACCGCGCCGTTGTGCGCGACCAGCCGGTCGTACTCGGCGGGCGTGCGGGGGTACTGGCTGATCGCGGGGTCGTGAACCGGCAGCCCGCAGCGTACGGCGCCGCTCTCGCCGACCCCGCGCGGGTCGATGCCCACGATGTCGAAGCGGCGGCGCAGATCGTCGGAGAAGGTCTCGGACAGGTAGTCGCGGACCATCAGCACCGCCTGGCCGCCCGGGCCGCCGGGGTTGAAGAACAGGGTGCCGGCTCGGGCGCCGGGATCGGTGGCCTTGCGCCGCACGACGGACAGCCTGGTCTTCGGCCCGGACGGGACGTCCCAGTCGACGGGCACCTCGATGGTGCCGCACTCGGCGGCGGGCTGCTCGGCGCACCGCTGCCAGGAGATGGAGGTGTCGGCCAGCGCCGGCTCAGCGGCGATCAGCCCTGGCAGGACGGCCGTCGCCGCGAGCAGCGAGGCCGTGAGGAGTCGATTCACGAGATCTCATGATCTTGCGGCGCGGCGGCCGGTTCCATCGGCCGAAAGTACACCCGCCATCGGCCGGATGTCCGTTCCGCGACGGTCTCAGAAGCGGGCCAGGGTTTTCCCCAGGAGAGGCCCTGACGCACGACGGCGGAGGTACGGCTTACAACGGTCTGGCACCCTCTCGATGGTCTCCACGACGAAGGGACGGCGATGGAGTCGAACAGGTTCGCCGAGATTCAGGTGTTGCAGGAAGCGCTCGGGCCGGCGGTGAAGGTCGTCGTGCCGAAGGGGACGGGGTTGGAGCAGACGGTCAAGCTCCAGCCGCACATCACCGACATCATCCGCGGCCTGAACGGCTGCCCCGCCTGCACGTCGGGGGTGCCTGTCTGGATCGTCGAGGAGCCGGAGATCTCGCAGATCGTCCGGGTGGATCTGGAGTCGATGAAGCGGCTGTAGGCGATGACGCGGGCTCTCGGGGTGGGCGTCCTGTACAACCGGGCGCTCACCGAACTGCTGCTGACCAGGTCCCTGCCCGTCGACTACGTCGAGATCATCCCGGACCGGTGCTGGTCCGACCGCGGGCTGGGGGCGGCCTCGCGGTTCCGGGAGCACGCCGCCGACGTGGCGGTCGTGCAGGCGCTGTCCCGCGAGTATCCGCTGGTGGCCCACGGTGTGGGGCTGTCGATCGCGAGCGTCGCCAGGTTCGACACCGCCTACCTCGAACAGCTCGCCGTCTGGCGTGACCGGTACGGGCTGAGGTGGGTCAGCGACCATCTCGCCGCGGTGCGCACCTCGCCCGACGGGGTCGCCGACCACCACGCCGGGATCGCGCTGCCGCTGCCCTGGGACGAGGACCTGCTCGACCTCCTCACCGAGCGGACGCGCCGGGCCGGCGAGATCCTCGGCCGGCCCCTGCTGCTGGAGAACGGCGTCGTCTACACGCCCGTGGTCGACACGGACATGAGCGAGGTGGAGTTCCTGAACCGGCTCACCGCCGGATCGGGCTGCCGCCTGCTGCTCGACCTGCACAACCTCCTCGTGAACGTCCGCAACCTGGGCGTGGACGGCGACGCCTTCCTGCGGGACCTCGACCTGACCGCGGTGGAGGAGATCCACGTCGCCGGGGGGAACGACTTCCACGGCGCCTACCTGGACTCGCACGCGGGCCCGTGCCCGGCCGAGGTCTGGCGGATGCTGGAAGCCGTCGTCCCGCGGGCCCCGAACCTGCGGGGAGTCACCTTCGAGTTCGACGAGTCCTACTTTCCCGGCCTGGGAGCGGACGGGGTGAGGCGGGAGCTCGCCAGAGCCCGCGACATCTGGACGACGTCGCGACGGGAGAACGATGTCACTCGCCGAGTTCCAGCGGGCGACCGCTGAGTTCGTCGCGTCCCCGGAGCGCTGTGTCCGGGCGGGCGCCGACTTCGACGCCGAGGTCCGCGAGTTCGCGCTCGACGAGCGGGAACGGCGGCGGCTGCGCGCCATGCTGGCCGATCGGGGCATGTCGGTGAACTGCACGCTGTACCGGGTGAACCGGTTCGTCACGATCTTCTCGGTGCTGCCACTCACCTGCCGCCTGCTCGGCGCCGCCGCGCGCACCGAGCTGGAGGAGTTCTGGCGGCACTCCCCCGCCACCCTGCAGTACCGGGACGAGGCCCACGCCTTCGGGGCCTGGCTCCGGCAGCGGATGGCCGCGGGCGCGATCCCGCCGGGCCAGGCCGCCGACGTGCTGCGCGCCGAACTGGCGGCCTTCGACCTCGCGACCGGCGACCCCCCAGCCCCGGCCGAGGCGACCGGCGATCCCACGGACCCGGCCGAGGCGACCGGCGATCCCACGGACCCGGCCGCAGGGGGTCACGACCAGCGGTGAGCGAGCCAGGCGGTCGTCGCCCCGCGTGCGCGTTCGCGACGGTCACGCAGGTGCGGGGCGTGCGGCGGGCCGGGGAGCGCGGCGGTGCGCGTCCAGTAGCCGGCCAGCGCCACCAGCAGCGCGTCGACCCGATCCGGGTCCGCGTCCCGGCCCACGGGGTGGGCGACGAAGATCTGCTGCGGGTCGGCGTCGCCGAGGTCGGACGGCACCGCGGCGGGCAGTGCCGCCGAGACCATGGCCTCGGAGCGGTAGTCGCCGGCGTGCTCGCTGTCCTCCCGGATGGCCTTGACGAACACCCTCCGCCCCCCGGCCGGCGCGGCCACCCCGCGCACCCCGCCCGAGAAGCCGCCCGGACGTGCTGAGACGTCCAGGACGGGCGCGCCGAGCCGGTGTTCGAGGGCCACGGCCACCGGCTCCGGCAGGGGGACGGTCACCCGGTCGCCTCGGACGCCAGCAGCTCGACCGTGCCCCGCTCCCCGTCGACCCGGACGCGGTCGCCGTCACGCAGCCGCATGGTGGCGTTACCCGTCCCGACGACGGCGGGGATGCCCAGCTCGCGGGCGACGATCGAGGCGTGCGACAGCGGCGCCCCCATGTCGGTCACGACCGCGGCCGCGCGCGGGAACATCGGCGTCCAGCCGACGTTGGTGAGCGTCGTCACCAGGATGTCGCCGTGCCCGAGCCGGTCGCCGTCCTCCGGGTTGGAGATCACGCGGACGACGCCCTCCACGACGCCGGGTGCGCCGGGGAAGCCGGTGACGGTGTCGCTGACGGGGGCCATGCCGCCGCGCGGGTCGTACAGGTCGCTGCGCCTGCCGGGGTCGGCGGCCCAGCGCACCGGGTCGAAGTGGCCGACGATCAGCGCCGGGTACGGCGGGAGGGCCGCGTACTGCTCGAAGGTGGCCCGCCGCACGGCGACCTGCCGCAGCGGCTGGTCCGAGCCGCGCAGCACGTCCAGGATCTCGTCCAGGTGCAGGTAGAACAGGTCGTCGCCGCGCCCGGTCAGCTCGCCGGCGCGGACCACGAACGCCCGCAGCACCCAGAACGCGCGCATGTTCTCCGAGCGGGCCGACTCCCGGTCGCGGACGACCTCGTTCCACCGTGCGACCCTGGCCCGCATCCGGGCCTCCTTGCGCGGGTAGCGGCGGGCGAAGCGGGCCCAGGCCTCGTCGCGGGCCTTGCGCTGGCGGGCGAGCAGCGCCTCGGTGTCGGCGCGCAGGTCGCGCAGCCCGGCGAGCTGGGCGTCGATCCAGGCGGAGTCCTCCCCCGGACGCGGGATCGAGACCTCGAACTCGTGCGGGCCGCGATGACCGTAGGAGCGGGCGAAGTCCTCGCGGGTGATCTCGCCTCTGGCCAGCCTCGTCAGCCCCATGACCGGGCCGAGGCTGGCCAGTTCGCCGTCGGTGTTGACGCCGGTGAGCATGGCCTCGGCGTCGACGTCCCCCATCATCTTGCGCAGTTTGTCGCGGGTGAAGACGAGCGTGGCGCCGCCCTGGCGGCCCGCGGCCTCCAGGACGCGGCACGCCGTGACGACGTGCGGCTCGATCTCGCCCGCCCACAGGGCGGCCAGTTCGGGGCCGGTCGTGGTGGCGGCGATCCGGTCGCGCAGCTCCTCGCAGCGCCGCTGGGCGGTGGCCAGGAAGGGGCGCATGACCTTGAGGTTGGTGCGGACCCGCTTCTGGATGCGGACGGCCAGCGGGATGGTCCGCCGGATGATCTCCCAGCGGGAGATGGCCACGCCGGGCACGTCCAGGCCGGGCGGCAGCTTGCCGAAGACCTGCTCGACCGCGCCGAGCCGGCCCTGCATGCCGAGCGCCTTGGCGATCGAGAAGGTGATGCTCAGGTTCAGGTAGAAGCGCCCGCCGATGTTGCCGACCAGGTCGAAGCCGGGCAGCGCGGACGCCGACATCGCCTCATGGATGAACATGCGGACGAACGACCAGGTGGCGGGGGTCATCACGTCGGGGATGGCCTCGCCGAGGTTGCCACCGGTCCACAGGTAGAAGCCGTTGCGGCTGTCGTTCCACTCCTCGACCTGCTGCTTGAGGCCGGTGATCGGGCGGGCCTGGACGATCGCGAACGCGCCGTCGCGCCTGGCCCACTCGACGTCCATCGGGGTCCCGTACAGGTCCTGGATGCGCGCGCCGATCGCGGCGAGCCGCTCCGCCTGCGCGGAGTCGAGGACGGGCGCGCCGCGCCGCTCCTGCGGGACGGGCTCCTCGCGGGTGCCGTCGGCGGTGCGGACCGTCATCACGGCCTTGTCGCCCACTCGCGTCTCGGTGACCTTTCCTGACGTGACCACGATCGTGTCGGGCGTGACCTGGCCGCCGACGACGGCCTCGCCCAGGCCCCACGAGGCGTTGACGACGGTCTCGTCCCTCGCGCCGGTGACGGGGTTGGCGGTGAACATGATCCCGGCGGCGTCGGCGTCGACCAGTTCCTGGACGACCACGGCCAGCGCGACGTCGTCCTGCGGCACCCCGTTCTGCTCGCGGTAGGCGATGGCGCGGGCGTTCCAGAGCGAGGCCCAGCAGCGCCTGACCGCGTCGAGCAGCGTCTCGCCCCTGACGTTGAGGTAGGTGTCCTGCTGGCCGGCGAAGGACATGTCGGGCAGGTCCTCGGCGGTGGCGGACGAGCGCACGGCCACCGCCACACCGCCCAGCCGGTCGTAGGCGTCGCGGATGTCGGCGGCGAGCTCGGCGGGCACCTCGTGCGCGGCGAACAGGGCCGCGATGCGGTCGGCGTCGCCGGCGGACGCGGCTTCCAGGATCTGGTCGCGGAAGCCGGCCACGAACAGCCGGTAGGCCTCGGTGGTGATGTGGAACCCGCCGGGGACCGGCAGCCCGGCCCTGGTCAGCCTGGCCAGGGAGGCGCCCTTGCCGCCCACGGTCGCCAGGTCGGCGGCGGCATCGTCGAGAGGGAGGACAGCCCTCACGTCACACGCTCCTTTGCGGGGTCGCCCCCAAGAGAGACCGCCAGTTTCCGCTGCGCGATCTCCTCGATGGTGTCGAGGTAGTCGAGGGTGGCCTCGGCGATGGCGCGGGCGTCGTCGTCGGTGGGCGTCCCCTCCGTGCTCATGGCGCGGTCGCCGGTGTCGGCGAGCAGCTCGACGAGCCGGTCGTCGGGCAGGCGGGCGGGCTCCGGCAGGACGCTCTGCGCCATCAGGAACCCGTAGACGACCGAGCCGAGGATCGTCAGGTGCTCGGCCGGAGTGCGGTCCGTGCGGAGCGCGCCCCGCTTGTCCAGTTCGCCGAGGTAGTCCTGGAACGCGGCCTGCTCCGGGCCTCCCGTTCCGCCGCGCTTGTGCCGGGCGAGCTTGCCGAGCACCTCCGCGTCGCCCAGCAGCAGCGCCTTCATCAGCGGCCTGCGCAGCAGCGTCGCGGACAGCTCCGCGAGCAGGGCCCGCAGCGTGGCGGGGGCCTGCGCGCGGACCTCGCCCAGCATGCGCACCCGCTCGCGGCGCAGCAACGCGGCGAACAGCGCGTCGCGGGTCTTCCAGTGCAGGTAGATCGTGCCCTTGGCGACCCCGGCCTGTTGGGCGACGTCGTCGATCGTCGTCTTGTCGTAGCCCCAGCGCAGGATCAGCTCCGCGGCGGCGTCGAGAATCCGGTGCGCCCGCTCCAGCTGGCGCGCGGGGTCCTGTGGCGGCCTGCCGACCTTGGCCATCAGTCTCACCTCAAATATTTGACCCGATGAGACTATACGGTCATTAAATTAAACGCAAGGTCGCCAGCCGGCGCCATCGTCAGAAACGCGAGGGGCACGCCCTCGACCTGGGCGTGCCCCTCGCAGGGTCGTCGTTCGGCCTCGGTCCTAGGCCAGCTTCTCCAGCAGGGCCTCGGCCTCCGGGGCGAAGGTGGCGTCGCCCGTCGCCACGGCGGTCTCCAGCATGCGCCTGGCCAGGGTGACGTCACCGTGGGCGTGACGGATCTCGCCCAGCCGGTACGCGGCCTCCGCCACGAGCTCGGGCTGATCCGTCAGGCTCAGCGTCAGCTCGTAGAACTTCAGCGCGCCGTCCCTGTCGCCCAGCCAGTAGCACAGCTCGCCCAGGTGGGCCGCCGCCATGCCCGACTCGCTGTCGCCCGAGTCGATGACCCGCTGGTACCAGGTGAGCGCCTCGGGGAAGTCGCGGTGGCGCTTGGCCAGCGCGCCCAGGTACATCGCCGCGAGTGCGCTGACGCGCCCCTCTGCCGCGTCCACCGCCTGCATGTACCACTGGCGGGCCTGGGTCTCGTTCTCGTCGTGGTGGGTGTGGCCGAGCGCCACCATGGCCCGCGCCGCGAGTTCCGGGTCGTCGCCGTTGACCACCCGCAGGTAGACCTCGCGCCCTTCCGCCACCTCGCCCGCGTTGACCAGGGCCTGGGCCAGGACGGTGAGCGCGGTGGGCTCGCCGCTCTCGGCCGCCGTCCTGAGCGTGCGCAGCGACGCCTCGGTGTCGCCCTGGCGCTCCTGCAGCATGCCCAGCAGGCTGCCGAACACCGACTGGACGGGGCTGTCGGCGTCGCCCGCCTGCCGTTCGGCGATGGTGTAGAACGCCTCGGCGTCGCCCTGCTCGTCGAGCAGCGTGAGCAGTCTGCCGCCGGCGACGAACCGGACGTCCGGGTCCTCGTGCTCGTTCAGCCGCTCGTAGATCGCGCGGGCGTCGGCCGTGTCCCCGAGCTCCGCGAGGCGCTCGGCGACGTCCAGCTCGACGAACGGGCCCGAGCCCGCCAGCGCGTAGTAGGCGCGGACGGCGGCGGCGTCGTCGCAGATCCCGCCCAGCTCCTTGGCCCTGTCGGCGGCGTGCTCGCCCATGAGTGACAGGATCTGCACGGCCAGCGCGTGCTCGTTCCGCTCGTAGGCCTGATAGGCGAGCGCGGACAGGTTGTCGACCGCCGTCTGCGCCAGGACGGTCTCGGTGGCCGCGGCGGCGGCGAACGCCTCGGCTGCGCCGAGCGGGTCACCGTCCTCGTGCAGCCAGCAGCCCAGGTGGATGCCGCCTCTGGCCACGGCGTCCGGCTCGCCGGACTCGACGGCCCAGCGCGCCTCCTGCACGGCGGCGGCCGTGTCGCCCTGCGCGTGCAGCGCCTGGGCCAGGTCGGTCCGCATGCTGGGCGTCGTGTCGGGGAAGCCGACGTCGATGCCCTTGCGGTACATCAGCACCGCGCCCGCCAGGTCGCCCACGGCCTTGCACGCGTCTCCCCACACCCAGTAGGCCATCGCCACGGTCTCGGGGTCGCCGGTGCTGACGGCCTGATCCGCCTTCGCGGCGACGGCCTCGTAGTCCTCCTGCTGGAGCAGGTGCACCAGCAGGTGGCGCAGGCAGTCGAGGTCACCCCGCGCGGCACCCTCGGTGAGCGCCTCGCGGGCGCCGGCGGCGTCGCCGCGCTCTTCGAGCAGGGCGGCGAGGCGCACCGCGGTGGCGGGCATCGCCGCCCGCAGCGCCTCTGCCGCGCCGTCGAGGTCGCCGCGACGCTTGCGGACGGCCGCCAGGTTCCGCCAGGCCATCTCGACGATCTGGGCGTTGCCGCATTCGGTGGCGGGCAGGTAGCACAGCTCGGCCCGGCTGTGGTGCCCGTCGGCGGCGATCAGCTCGCCCAGCCCCAGCCGCCCCATCGCGGACCGCTCGGGCGTCCCCAGCTCGACGACCAGCCGGTAGAGCGCCTTGGCGGTGTCGCCGTCGCCACACGCCCGCGCGGCCTCCAGCGTCTCAGCGAGGGCGTCGTCAAAGATGGGGTCGAGGACGGGGTCGACGCCGGTTTCCGGCGTCTCCACGACGTCGCGACGGCTCTCGGGCGTCCCGGCGAGGCCGCCCGGGCCCTGCGGCGTCCCGGACGGGCCGTCCGGCCAGGTGGTCAGCAGCCGGCGCACCGCCGGCACGTCGGCGGCGTCCAGGGACAGCAGGAGTTCGGCCAGGCGCGCCGAGCCGGTCACCTCCGTCAGGGCCGCCAGCGCGCCCTCGCGGTCGCCCTCGGCGGCCAGGACCCACGGCCGCTCCTCCGGGGTGGCCGTGCCGAGGCGGACGCGGGCCGCGGCCGCCACGTACGGTTCGGCCTCCCAGGCGGCGGCGCGCTGGTAAGCGGACCGCGCCGCGTCCGCGTCGCCCGCCTTCTCCAGGCTGCGTCCCGCCTCCAGCAGCATGCTGCCCGCCGAGTCGGGGTCGGCCGCCACCGCGCGCTCGAACGAGGCGCGCGCCCCTGCCAGGTCGCCCATCCGCGCGAGCAGGTCGCCCAGCAACCACGACGCCTCCCCCTGCAGCTCGGACGGCGCGGAGTCGACGGCGGTCCGGGCGGCGGCCAAGGCCGCGGCCAGGTCCCCGGCGTCGCGCAGGAACCCGGCGAGGTGCAGCGGGGCCAGTTCGCCGAAGCTCTCCTCCAGCACCTGGCGGGCCTCGTCCGCCTTGCCGGCGCTGACCAGCGCCTCGCCGAGCCCCAGGACCGCGCTCGCGGCGGCCTCGTCGTCGGTCGCGGCCTGCGCCCACCGCAGGAAGGCGTCGGCCGCCGCGTCCGGCTCGCCGAGGCGCTGCCAGGTGGGGGCCAGGGCGCGGAGCGCCACCCCGGCCAGGCGCTCGTCGTCGCCCTGCGCCGCGACCTCCCAGGCGACGATCGCGCCCCGCCGGTCGCCCGCGTCGTTGCGCAGCGCGCCGAGGTAGCAGGCGGCCTCCTGCCGGAAGTCCGGGTGCCCGTGCTCGATCACCAGCGAGAGCGCGCCGTCCGCCATGGCGGAGTCGCCCGCGCGCTGCCAGGTGTGCGCGCTCTGCGTGGCCAGCGAGGTCGCCATCCAGGACCGGCCGTCGTCGGGAATCGGGGCGAACGCGGACGCGGCGCCGGGGAAGTCGCCGGAGAGCAGCAGCCGGGCGAACCTCCCGGTCTCGCCTTGATCCTCGTGATCCTCGGGAACCAGCTCGAACGCCGCGGCCGCACCGGCGAGGTCGTAGAGCCTGACCCTGGTGAGGCCGAGCAGCCAGGCGTGGCGCCCCGCCTGCACCGGGTCGGCCTCGGCCACGAACGCCTCGTGCAGCGCGCACGCCGCCAGCAGGTCGCCCTGCCGCTCGAAGAGCTGCAGCAGCGCGCCGGCCGCCTCGACCCGCAGCCCGCAGTGCTCACCCCCCATCGCGGACGTGTACGCGTCCCTCGCCTCCACCAGGTCGCCATCGTGCTCGACGAGCATCTCGCCCAGCCCGTACGTCACCCAGGGCGCCAGCGCGGGATGGCCGGACGATCGGGCGCGGCGCAACAGCGCGATCGCCTGGTCCGGCTCGTCCTGGTTGGCCAGGACGTCCTTGAAGATCGTCGCCGTGTACGCCAGCGCGAACGGGTCGCCGGAGTCGGCGGCGGTGTGGAACAGCTTGGCCGCGTCCGACAGTTCGAACCCGACCGAGGCCAGCACCTGCGCGAACACGGCGGTGCCGATGGCAGACACGGACGGGTCGGGGTGGTCCATGGCGGCGCGGTAGCGGACCAGCCCCTCCTCCCTGCCGAGCCGCTGGTGGTCGATGACCGCCCCCAGCACCGGGTGCAGTTCGTCGCCGGAGGTCCGAAGCAGGTGGAGGAGGAAGGCGGCGGTGAAGCCCTGGAGCGGCTCGTCGCCCTCGGCGACGTAGGCGAGCAGCTCGTCGGCCTGGTCCCGGTCGCCTTCGCCCAGTTCCAGCTGGGCCAGCGTGACCATGGCCCTGATGGACTGCGTGGCCGCTCCGGAGTCGGCGGCCCGGCGCAGCAGCAGCCGAGCCTCGGTCAGCTCACCCGCCTGCAGGTGGCGCAGCGCGTCGTCGGCGTCCTGGAGCGCCTGCTCCTCCACCGGGTCGGCCAGCGGCTGCTGCCGCGCGGCGTGGTCGAGCAGCAGCGCCGCCTTGAACGCGGCGTCGGGGTCGTCGTGCTCGGCCGTCGCCCTGATCAGCTCCATGAGCTCGTCGTGCGCGTCCGGGTGCCGGTCCAGCAGCATCCCGAGGAGCGTGACCGAGATGGACGACCACTCGGACTCGCCCGCGGCCAGGACGGCGCGCACCGCCGCCAGCGCCTCCGCGACCTCTCCGGCCTCGGTGTGCATCTGCGCCAGGCACGCCTGCGCCTCGACCGCGTACTCCTGCTGCCCGCTGGCGATCACCCGGCGGAAGATCGCCTTCGTCTCCTCCACGTCGCCGAGCTGGGCCGTCACCTTGGCCTGCTCGATGAGCGCGGGCAGCCGCAGCTCGGGACGCGGGTCCTCGGCCGCCCTGGCGTACGCGGCCACCGACTCGGCGTACTCACCGAGGTCCACCAGCACGGCGCCGAGCAGCTTGTACGCCATCGCCAGGTGGTCGGCGTGCCCTACGGCGATCGCGTGCTCGCACACCTCCCTGGCGGCCTCGAACTCCTCCTCGTCGGCGTAGAGCTGGTAGAGCTGGAACGCCGACAGCGACACCACCTCGGGGTCGCCGCAGGTCAGCAGCGCGCGGTAGTCGTCCTCGTCCTCCGCCGCCTCGAAGCGGTCGCGGGCCGTCCCCGTGGCCTGGACGTCCGGGAAGAAGGAGGGCAGTTCGAGCCGCTCGGCCAGCTCCGAGACCGCGGAGCTGTCGCAGCGCCGGGCCCGTTCCAGCGCCTCCGCCGCGCCCTGGACGTCCCCCAACTCGGTCAGCACCAGCACGAGCGCCGTGTCGGCGAGCGCGGCCACCTCGAAGTCGGCGCCGTCGGAGGCGATCGTCAGCACCCGGTGGGCGGCGGGCCACTCGCGGGCGTTGACCAGCATCATGCCCATGGCGATGGCCGAGCGCTGCCCGAACACCGGGTCACCCGACTGGATCACCGACCGGTGCGCCGCCTCGGCGCCGTCCAGGTCCCCCTGATCCTCCAGCAGGCACGCCAGCAGATGGGACGCCTCGGGGTCCCCTGTCGCGGCGATCGCCCTGAACAACCCGGCGGCCTCGTCGAGCTCTCCCGCTTCCCAGCGCCTCATCGCCGCACCGAGCTGATCTGACGACATGCCCACTCCCAGAGTCACCGTAGAAAGTGAAAAAACTACACATGTGCCACTATCGTCACAGGGAAATCGACGGGAAACCGCCAGATGCCGAGATCCGGAGACCAGCGGCCCGGAGAGGGTCGAGGGCCGTAGCGTAGACCACATGGCAAAAGCGTTCTGGATCGACCAAGAGTTCGACAGGGACCGTGACGGGCGCTTCGCCGTGCACGTGCGGAAGAACCTGGACGAGTTCGAGTGGGGCGACATCGCGCCGGTCCGGTTCGCCTGCGCCGCGTGGCGGCTGGCGACGCCGACGTCGCTGTCGCCCGGCTACGTCCGCTGGGACCGGCGCGTCCTCGACGCCACCTGCCTCCGCAACACCTGGGACGGCACCCTCACCGCCCGCGTCAAGCTGGTGTCGCCGCTGCCGGAGGAGCTGACCAGATCCAGGACCTGGTGGCGCGACCGCGGCTGGCAGGGCTGGCCGGAGACGTTCGGCCAGTACGTCGAGCCGACCCAGCAGGACCTGGCACGCAGCCCGTTCCTGCGCGCCACGCTGCTCGTCGAGGCGCCGGTGCCGCTCGCCGACCTGCCGCCGGAGCCGGAGGGCCCGCACGACGAGGTCGAGCAGAGCGCCGCCAGGGCGGTGGTGGTGCTGGCGCGCGAGCTGAACGCGCTGGTGGCGCCCATCCTCGACCAGCTCGGCTAGAAAGCGGCCCCGGCGATCCTGGCGTGGGAGCCGGTCGGGGCCGCGCGCTCGGCGACCGGGGTGGCGGGCTGATCGGGAGCGGCGGGGATCGAGGGCTCACCGGTGATGACGGCCACGATGCGGGTGCCGTCGGCGAAGGCGCCCTGGCGTACCAGGTCGAAGATGCCGTAGAGCATTTTCGCCACGTACACCCCTTCCACCTGATATTTCGCGATAAATCCGTCTAGGGCTGGTGTTGTCCGGGCGTAGCCGCCGAAGTGGTAGCCGAGCTCCAGCGACCAGTTCGTCCACACCCGTCCGTACGCCGCCCGCTGCAGCCCGGCCACCTCGCCGGCCAGGAATCCCGCCCCCTTCAACACCGCGAACCCGATCGCCCGCCGGCCAGGCGGCAGCCCCGCCGAGATCCCGGCCAGTGTGCCGCCCGTGCCGACCGGGCAGCAGATCACGTCGTACTCCTCGGCGATCTCCGCGGGCAGTTCCGCGCACCCCCGGACGGCCGCCGCGTTGCTGCCGCCCTCGGGCAGGATCGCCACGTCGCCCCACCGCTCGCGCAGCCGCGCCTGCACCTCGGCCGTGTGCTTGAGCCGGTAGGTCGCCCGGTCGAGGTAGGTCAGCCGCATCCCGCAGGCCGCCGCGTACGCGAGCGACGGGTTCAGCGGCAGCCGCTCCTCGCCGCGGATCACCCCGATCGTCTCGAACCCGTGCCGCAGCCCCGCCGCCGCCACAGCCCTGACGTGGTTGGAGTACGCGCCGCCGAAGGTGAGCACGCGCGGATGCCCGAGGTTGTACTTGAGCTTTCTGGCCTTGTTGTCGTCGTGCTTGACGAACACCCGGACCGGGGCGAGTGCTGGATCCAGGAGTTCTTCCATGGCGCTAGTCTACGGACGGGCCTTTGTTGAGGAGTGTGCGATTATGCGCGTTGTTGAAGCTTTCCGTGCCGCCTTCGGCACGGACCCCGCCACGGTGTGGCACGCGCCCGGCCGGGTGAACCTGATCGGGGAGCACACCGACTACAACGACGGCTTCGTGCTGCCGTTCGCGGTGCCGTGGGGCGTCACGACCGCGGTCACCCCTCGCGACGACAGCACCGTCCGCCTCCTGTCGCTCCAGCACGGCGACCCGGTGACGATCCCGACCCACGAGGAGTCGCGCGGCTGGACCCGCTACGTGGTCGGCGTCCTGGCGACGCTCGGCGACCGGGTGCGCGGCGCCGACATCGCGATCGACGGCGACGTGCCGCAGGGCGCGGGGCTCAGCTCCAGCGCCGCCCTGGAGGTGTCGGTCGCGTCCGCGCTCAACGACCTGCACGGCCTCGGCCTGTCGCCGATGGAGCTGGCACTGATCAGCCAGCGGGCCGAGAACGAGTTCGTCGGCATGCCGTGCGGGATCATGGACCAGGCCGCCTCGGCGCTCTCCCAGGAGGGGCAGGCGCTGTTCCTCGACTGCCGGTCGCTGGGGTCCAGGAACATCCCGCTCGACCTGGCCGCGCACGGCCTGCGCATCCTCATCATCGACACGCAGGTGCACCACGAGCACGCCAACGGCGAGTACGCCAAGCGTCGCGCCGAGTGCGAGTCGGCGGCCCGCAAGCTGGGCGTGGCGGCACTGCGCGACGTCGAGGACCTCGCCGGCGCGCTGTCGCAGCTGCAGGGCGACGAGCGCAAGCGCACCATGCACGTCGTCACCGAGAACCACCGCGTCGAGGCCCTGGTCGGGCTGCTGCGAGCAGGCGCGATCAGCGAGATCGGCGCGCTGCTGAACGCCTCGCACCTGTCGCTGCGCGACCAGTACGAGGTCTCCTCCCCCGAGCTGGACCTGGCGGTCGAGGCCGCGATCAGGGGCGGCGCGCGGGGCGCCCGGATGACGGGCGGCGGCTTCGGCGGCTCGGCCATCGCGCTGGTGGCCGACGACCGACTGGAGTCCGTCCGCGACTCGGTCTCCGCCGCCTACGCCGAGCGCGGCTGGAAGCAGCCCCGCTTCCTGCCCGCCACCCCCGCACGCGGCGCCCACCGCCTCAGCTGACACCCCCGCGCGCGGAGCTCGGCTGCCCCTCAGCCTCCGCGCGGCGCTTCACCCACCCGTCCCGGACGCCACCCGCGTCCGGGACGGCTCTCAGGGCTTCACAGGGCGGGGAAGTCCGGGTCGCGCCGTTCCAGGAAGCTGGCCACGCCCTCGCCGAAGTCCGGCCGCTCGAAGGAGGCCAGCATCTCGCGGACCGCCGTCTTCGCCGACTCCTCCAGCGTGACGTCCCAGTCGTTCCAGACCTGCCGCTTGATGACCGCCATCGAGGCGGGCGAGCTGTGCACGGCCAGCTCCCGCGCGTACGCCAGCACCTCCTCCATCAGCGACTCCCCCGGCACCGCCCGGTTGACCAGCCCCAGCTCGTACGCCTCCGCGCCGGTGAAGACCCGCCCGGACAGCAGCAGGTCCATCGCCCGCTGCTGCCCGACGAGCCTCGGCAGCACCCATGACAGCCCGTACTCGGCGATCAGCCCGCGCCGGGGGAAGGCCGTGGTCCACTTGGCCTCGGCGGCGGTGAACACCAGGTCGCACACCAGCGCGTGGACCATGCCGAGCCCGGCGCAGGCGCCGTTCACGGCGGCGATGACCGGCTTCCTGATGGTCGTCGGGAAGGTGTTGGGCCGCGGGTCGGGCGTCTCGTCGTAGGAGCCGCTCCTGATGGCGCTGAGCGTCGTGAAGTCGGCTCCCGAGCAGAAGCCCCTGCCCGCCCCCGTCACCACGATCACGCGCACCGACGGGTCCTTCTCGGCCTGTTCGAGCAGGTCGAAGTAGCGCCGGCCGATGGCGTCCGTCCACGCGTTCAGGCTGTCGGGACGGTTGAAGGTCAACGTCAGCACGCCCTGGGCGACCGAGGAGAGCACGAGTTCCGCCATACCCCAACAGAATCATGTTCTAGCTCTGGGAGGCAAGCCACGTCACCGGTGATGGACGAAGGCCGGGGTCAGCACGCGCTCGTCGTAGTAGCGGTGGAAGACCCGGGTCACGCCCCCCGAGATCGGCGGGACGATCCAGGACCAGTCCGCGGGGCAGACCCGTCCCGCCTTCTCCTCCCGCGCCAGGTGGGTGAGGAACCGGTTGGACTCCGTGTGGTGGTCCGTCATCGTCACGCCCGCCCGCTCGAACGAGTGCAGCACCGCCACGTTCAGCTCCACCAGCGCGTGGTCGCGCCAGAGCGAGCGTTCCGTGGACGTGTCGAGGCCGAGCCGCTCGGCGACGGCGGGGAGCTGGTTGTAACGGGTGACGTCCGCGAGGTTGCGCGCGCCGATCTCGGCGCCCATGTACCAGCCGTTGAACGGCGCGCAGGGATAGCAGACGCCGCCGATCTCCAGGCACATGTTCGAGATGGCCGGGACGGCGTGCCAGCGCAGCCCCAGCTCGGCGAACCACGGGTAGGCAGGGTGGACGATCGGCACCTCCAGGACCGCGTCCCCCGGCAGATGGCACAGCAGCGGGCGTCCCACTCCCGGCTGGACGACCAGCGGCAGCACGTCGAACCTGCCGGGGCCGCCCCGCCAGCCGAGCGTCCGCACCAGGTCGGTGAACGGGACGTACCGGGGGTCGCCGACGACCCCGCCCCCGCGTACGCGGTACCCGGCGTAGCGGATGAGCTGCTCGTTCAGCACGCGAGGGGCGCGGCGGCCGGGAGTGTCGGGCGGGAAGACGGTGATCGTGGGCCGGATCCTGCCGTTGCCCGTCGCCGCCCGCAGGTGCTCGACGCAGTCGATCGCCACCCCCTCGGCGCTCGTCACCGTCCGGCGGTCGCGGACCTTCAGCGAGCGCCAGTACAGGCGGCCGATGCAGCGGTTGCTGTTGCGCCACGCCACCCTGGCGCCGAACTCCAACTCCTCGAAGGTGTGGACGTAGGTGCCGTGGCGGGCCACGTCCCTGGCGACCTCGCGCAGGCGGGCCTGAAGGCCGCCGGCTGAGGGGTTCTCGGCGTGGAAGAGCCTGATGAAGCGCTCGGCCTCACGGATGTCGACGGTTCGCTCGACATGGGTCTGTACGGGGACGGCATCGAAAGGGCGCAGGGCCCTGATCCAGGTACGCACGCAACACCAGCACATTTCCGCTTCACGGAGCGCTCCGCCGGGTTCCGGGTCCGGCGGCGCGTCCTGCCGGCGGCGTCCTCTCCACACCGCCCCAGAGCATGCCCGCGGCTTGCCGCGGCGGGGCGCGGCATCTCCATCTTTCACGGCGGATGGGCGTTTGTCCCGGCAAAAGGGAAAACTCCGTGACGTCGCGGCTACAGAGGGTAGAAGCCTTCCAAGAACACAGCAGCCCCTCGCCAGGAACGCCACCCGAGGAAGCCCTACAACGAGAAAGCCCCTCCCGCGGCTTAAGTTCTAGGGATCGTCGCAACACCCCAGCTCGGGGGATGCGATGGACTTCGAGATCCGTAAGGACCGCAAACCGCAGGGGCCGAAGAAGCT
>NZ_JBEPDC010000026.1:0-153002 GCF_040300065.1 Nonomuraea sp. NPDC000554
CGGGTCGTCGGGTGGGTCCTCGGGTGGCGGGCTGTTCGGCGGCGGCGGTGGGGGCGGCTCCGCGCCGCGTCCCGCGCGGGCGCCGAGGCCGCGCGCGGCGGAACCGCCGCCGCTGTCGCTGCCCAGGAGGCACGACCGCGGCTCCGGACGCGAGGACTCCGCGGCGCCGCCGTTCTGGATCAGGCCCCGCGGTGCGAGCGGCGAGTCGCGCGGCGACGAGGCCGCCCCGTTCTGGCTCAGATCTCGTAACTCCGACAGGGACTGATCATGGCGCGTGACAGGCGGGGGGTCGTCTTCGCCGCCATCGTGGTGGTCGTGGCCGCCGTCGGGCTCTATCTGACGATGTGGCCCGACTCCGGCACACCGTCCGCCGAGCCGGAGAGCGCGGGCCGTCCGAGCGGCAGCGTGCCCGCGGCGACGTCGAGCAAGCCGCTGGCGACCGCCAGCGGCGCGCCGTTCGACATCTACGCCTTCCTGCCGATGACCAAGCAGGAGCTCGCCGCCGCCGCCGACCTGGCTGAGCGGTTCACCGCCGCGTACGGGACGTTCAGGTACGACGAGGACCCCGCCACCTACGCCGAGCGGATGAAGGCGTTCACGACCAGCGAGTTCGGCAACGTCCTGGTGAGAACCCTCACCTCGCCGGGCACTGTCAGCCACAACCGCGACGACCAGGTGGTCTCCACGGCGACGGCCAAGATGAAGGAGATCAGGCAGATCGACAAGAGCTCGGTCGTGTTCGTGGTCGGCGGGACGCAGCAGATCACCGCCAAGAGCGGCGGCAAGCAGCTGGTGGCCGACTACGCGGTCACGGTCAGCCGGCTCGGCTCCGACTGGCGTGTCTTCGACTTACAGCCCGCGGGCGACGGCCAGGACGGGGACACGCAGGGGTGAACACGTCCCAGGTACGCATCGGTGTGGCGGTCGGCGTCGCCGGAGTGCTGCTGCTGGCCGCCATCATCATGTCCCCGCTGCTCATGACCTCGCTGCCGGCCTTCATCAGCGGCGACGGCCAGCCGCCCGACTGCACCGACAGCGGCGCCCGGGTGCAGGAGGTCTCCGACAAGGGCTCCGCCGACATCCCCGCCGACTATCTGGAGCTGTACAAGAAGTTCGGCAAGAAGATCGGCGTGCAGTGGACGATCCTCGCCGCCGTGGGCAAGCGGGAGACCGACCACGGACGGTCCAACCTGCCCGGCGTGAAGAGCGGCACGAACTACGCGGGCGCGGCGGGCCCGATGCAGTTCCTGATCAGCACCTGGGGCGGCAAGGCCAGGGTCCCGACGTCCTCGCAGGTCAACGGGTACGCCTCCGACGGCGACGGCGACGGGATCGGCGACATCTACAACCCGGCCGACGCCATTCTCGGCGCGGCGAAGATGCTCAAGCGCAACGGCGCCCCGGAGAACGTCCGGCAGGCGCTGTTCGTCTACAACCGGGCCTGGTGGTACGTCGACCAGGTGGTGGAGATCGCCAAGGGGTACGCCAAGTCGGGCGACGTGGAGGTGCCGCCGCAGGCCGAGGAGGCGTGCGACGAGCCGCTGGTCGAGGCCGCGCCGAGCCAGATCGTGGCGCGGATCCTGGAGTACGCGCTGGCCCAGCGCGGCAAGCCGTACCTGTGGGGCGCCACCGGGCCCGACGCGTTCGACTGCTCCGGGGTCATCTACGCCGCCTACCGGGCCGCCGGGCTGTCGATCCCGCGCACCACGTTCGGGCAGTGGCCGTTCGGCGTGAAGATCTCCGCGGGCTCGGAGCAGGCGGGCGACCTGGTGTTCTTCAACGCCGGCCCCGGAACCGGGCCGAACCGTCCCGGGCATGTCGGGATGGTCGTGTCGAAGGGGAAGATGGTGGAGGCACGCTGCCGGCTGTGCGGGCCGATCAAGGTCACCACCTACCAGGATCGCGACAACATCATGGGCTTCACCCGGCCGTTGCAGAACCCCGACGTTCTCGACCAGCTGCAGAAGTTGCAGAATGCGTCCCTATGACAGTGATCGTGGTGGCAGCGGTGATCGTCGCGTCCGGAAGGCGGGTGCTGGCCGCGCAGCGGGCGGAGCCGCCCGCGCTCGCGGGCGGCTGGGAGTTCCCCGGCGGCAAGGTGGACCCGGGGGAGACCGAGGTCGAGGCGCTGGTCAGGGAGTGTCGCGAGGAACTCGGGGTGGAGATCTCCGTCGGTGAGCGCATCGGCGGAGACTGGCCGCTGGCCGAGGGGTACGTGCTGCGCGTGTGGCTGGCCTCCCTGGCGTCCGGCACGCCCGAGGCCAAGGAGCACCGGGCGCTGCGCTGGCTGGGGCCGGGCGAGTACGAGGACGTGGCCTGGCTCGGAGCGGACCTGGAAGTCATGCGAGCCGTGGCGAAGGCATTGCAAGGTGGTTAGTAGGCTCCCTGGTGTGACATAACAGTTACTGTGTGTCACGCGCATCGGGGGGAGCGCTGTGTTCAAACGTGGCTGGATTGCGGCTGGAGGGGTGGCTGCGGCGATGACGTCCACTGTGGCGTCTGCCGGGCCGGGGGCGTGCCCGCCGCCGCCGAGCGGGTCCGACGTGGCGCACGGGGCGCCGTCGGCCGCCGGGGGCGACGTGCGCCTCGCGCTGGAGCGGCTTGACGGGCTGGGGGCGCGGCTGCGTCCCGGGGACGTGATGCGGTTCCGGGTGCGGTTCGAGGGGGTGGCCCGCGAGGCCAGCCTGACCGTCAGCGCCAGCCCCGCGGCGGCGCTCTCCGCCGTGACGTGCGCCACCGCGCAGGCCGCCACTCCGGCGCCTCAGGCCGGGATCCCGCCGGCCGAGGTGACACCGGCCCAGGCGGGGGCACGGGTGTGCCCGCTGGGCGACGTGTCGGGGGAGCGGACCGCGGACGTGCTCGTCAGCGTGCCGGAGGGGGCGAAGGAGGTCGGGGTGTCCGCGGTCGCGCAGCTGCGCGAGCCGAGCGGGCCCGGCCTGGCGATCGTGTCCAGGGCGACGCGGTTGCCGGTCGGCGATTCGCTCGTGCAGGCGGCGCCCACCGGGGTCGCGCCCGACGCCGCCCTGATCGGCGACGACGCGCCACGCCTCTCGGAGGCGAACCTGCCGGTTCAGGGCGAGAAGGAGCACCGCGCTCACAGCGATCTCCACCGCGCTGGTCTGCCTCAGGCCGAGGCGCGCCCCGCGGTGCCCGACCGGGCGAAAGGGGCGAAGAACTCCCGGCGGGCGACAGCCGCCGGTCCCAAGGAGGCCGCCGAGCGCGTGACGCGTCCCGCCCACAGGGAGACCTCTCTCGGTCCCATGGTGGCCTCCGGGCACGTGACACCCGGCGGTCCCAAGGTGACCTCTGGGTGGGTGACGCCTGTCAGCCCCGGGAAGGGCGCCGAGCGCGCGTCACGTCCCGTTCCTGACCAAGGGGCCGTGCCCTTCCGCCTGGGGAACTCCGCCACGGCTTCCCGGCCCGAGGGGAGCGTTGTACGCGGGGCGTCCGAACAGGCTCAGCGGCTCGGCCAGACGCTGCCGCAGCAGCCGCCTGTCGTGGGCGCACCTCAGCCGTCCGGGCTGGTGGCGGGGGCTGGGCCGGTGCTGCCCACGGCCGTCCCGTCGGGGGAGGGCGAGGCCATGGGCGCGCCGCTGCCTCTGGAGGTCACCGCGTCCAGGGAGCGGCCCAGGATCGCCGAGCCGGCGCACATGGCCGCCATGCTCGCGGGAGTGCGCGGGGTTCCGGTGGTGGGCGCCGGGATCGCGGTGCTGCTCGCCGCGTTGTGGGTGGTCGCGGGGGTGCAGCGAAGAAAGCTGCGGAGAAAGGTGGTGTAGTTTCCTTTACTGTTACTTTTACCGGACTAGTATTCCCTTGACCAAGTTCCGGGATTCCGCGGAGGGCACAGGTGGCACGCACCCGAGCGACGGCTGTGTCCGCCCTGGTGTTAGCGCTCGGACTGGCCGGCATCGGGGCCGCGCCCTTCGTCACGCAGAGCGCGAGCGCGTCCGCCTCGGCGTTCGACCCCGTCGAGCCGTGTGACGCGGGCCAGTGCGACACCACGCCGGAGGTCACCGTCACGGTGACCACCACGCTCGACACGCCCACGCCCGAGCAGCCGGAAACGACGATCACCAAGACCGTCACCCAGTCGCCGAAGAAGACGTCGACACCTACACCGAAGAAGACGTCGACACCCACGCCGAAGGCCCAGACGCCGGTCCAGAGCCAGACCACGGAGAACCTCCAGCCGTTACCATCGCAGAGCATCCCGGTGGTCCCGACGACCAGCGACGAGCCGACGCAGGAGCCGACCTTCCAGCTCCCGACCGTGGCGTCCCAGGAGACCACCCCGTCGACGCTGCCCTCCAACACGGAGGCGGCCGACACCACGCCGAGCGACCCGGTCGAGCTGGAGCTGCGCAACGCGGCCCCCGAGTTCGACCAGCGGACGCTGACGCAGAAGCTCAGCATCCCGGCGCTCGTCCTGGTGCTGCTCGCGCTCTTCGCCGTCCTCGTCTTCGAGGGACGGCTGCGCCGGATGGCCCACGCGGCGGCGGTACGCAAGGCGGGCCCGCCGCAGGGAGCCGCGGGAGCCGCGGGAGGGCCGGGTTGGCCGGGAGCGCCCGACCCGCACGGCTACCCGGCAGGCCCCGGCTACGCCTCCGGCGGGTTCCCCGTCCCCGGTTACCCGGGCGGCACCGCGTACGCGCCGATCATCAGCTTCGTCCCGGTGCAGACGTACCCGAGCGGCCAGGTCCAGTACGGGCCCGTCTACGGCGACCCGAACGCGTACGCGCAGCCTGACCCGCTGGCCGAGCAGCCCCCGGCGACGACCCCGGAACCTGTCGTCCTGCATCCGGACGAGTTCGCCTCCTACAGCCACGAACCGGCAGGCCAGACGTACCGGGCCCCGTTCGAGCCCCTGGTGCCGGCGGAGCCTCCGGCGGACATCCCGCCCGGCGGCGCCAGCCCCTACGAAGGCTCGCCGGAGCAGCCGCTCGGCCCCGCGTCCGCCGCCGAATCGGGCGACTCGGAGCCCTGGCAGCAGGAGATCCCGATCCCCCCGCCAGGGGAGGACGCGACCCGGATCCAGCCCCTTCCCTCGGAGGACGGCCCGAAGCGCCCACCGTGGCGTCGCCTTCCCGACGAGTGACGAGGGCGAAGGGCACGCCCTCGTAAGGCGGCCTCGCTCCATCCATCGTGAGTGACGGCTCGGTTCTCGTGGAAATGCAGCGGCCGGTGGAGCTGGGCTCCACCGGCCAGAGGCTAGCGCTGTGGCGGGGTCACTTCGCGCGCTTGAAGATCTTGTTGCCGAGCCAGACCAGCGGGTCGTACTTCCGGTCGACGACGCGCTCCTTCATCGGGATCAGCGCGTTGTCAGTGATCTTGATGTGCTCGGGGCAGACCTCGGTGCAGCACTTGGTGATGTTGCAGTAGCCGAGCCCGTGGTCCTGCTGGGCCGACTCCTGGCGGTCCGCCACGTCGTACGGGTGCATGTCGAGCTCGGCGATCCGCATGAGGAAGCGGGGGCCGGAGAAGGCCGGCTTGTTCTCCTCGTGGTCACGGATCACGTGGCAGACGTTGTTGCACATGAAGCACTCGATGCACTTGCGGAACTCCTGGGACCGCTCGACGTCGACCTGCTGCATGCGGTACTCGCCGGGCCGGACGTCCGACGGCGGCGTGAAGGACGGCACCTCGCGCGCCTTCTGGTAGTTGAACGAGACGTCGGTGACGAGGTCCTTGATGACAGGGAAGGTCCGCATCGGCGTGACCGTGATCGTCTCGTCCTCGGTGAAGGTGGACATGCGGGTCATGCAGCCGAGCCGCGGCTTGCCGTTGATCTCCATCGAGCAGGAGCCGCACTTGCCCGCCTTGCAGTTCCAGCGGACCGCCAGGTCGGGCGCCTGCGTCGCCTGGAGGCGGTGGATGATGTCGAGGACGACCTCGCCCTCGTTCACCTCGACGGTGAAGTCCTCGAGCTTGCCCTCGCCGCCCTCACCGCGCCAGACCTTGAACTTTGCCTTGTAGCTCATGACTTCGCTATCCCGTCGAACTCGGCCATCTCTTCGTCGGTGAGGTACTTCTTCAGCTCGTCCCTGTCGAACAGGGTGATCAGGTCGTCGCGCATCGCCGACTGGACCTTCTCCTCGACGGTGACGGACGAGCCGTCGGCGGTGGAGCAGACGAGCAGCTTGCGCCGCCACTCGGGGTTCATGCCCGGGAAGTCGTCGCGGGTGTGCCCGCCGCGGCTCTCCTCGCGCAGCAGCGCTGCGCGGGCCACGCACTCCGAGACCAGCACCATGTTGCGCAGGTCGAGCGCCAGATGCCAACCCGGGTTGTAGATGCGCGAGCCGGCCGCGCCGACCAGCTTGACCCTTTCCTTGAGCTTCTCTACCACTTCCAGGGCTTCGGACACCTCTGTCGCCTTGCGGATGATGCCGACCAGGTCGTTCATCGTCCGCTGGAGCTCGTGGTGGACCTCGTACGGGTTCTCGCCGGAGCGGTCGAGCGGCGCCAGCGCCTCGGCCCTGGCCTCGTCCACGAAGTCCTGGGCCGCCTGGGGGCGGGAGGCGAGGCCGTCGACGTAGGCCGCCGCGCCCGCCCCGGCCCGCCGTCCGAAGACCAGCAGGTCGGACAGGGAGTTGCCGCCCAGCCGGTTGGAGCCGTGCATGCCGCCGGAGACCTCGCCCGCCGCGAACAGGCCCGGCACGGCCGCCGCGCCGGTGTCGGCGTCGACCTCGACGCCGCCCATGATGTAGTGGCAGGTCGGGCCGACCTGCATGGGCTCGGCGGTGATGTCGACGTCGGCCAGCTCCTTGAACTGGTGGTGCATGGACGGCAGCCGCTTCTTGATCTCCTCGGCGGGGAGGCGGGTGGAGACGTCCAGGAAGACGCCGCCCTGTGGTGAGCCGCGCCCGGCCTTGACCTCGGAGTTGATCGCGCGGGCCACCTCGTCACGCGGCAGCAGCTCCGGAGGGCGGCGGTTGTTGGCCTGGTCGGTGTACCAGCGGTCGCCCTCCTCCTCGGTGGTGGCGTACTTGTCCTTGAACACCTCGGGGATGTACTTGAACATGAAGCGCTCGCCGTCGGAGTTGCGCAGGACGCCGCCGTCGCCGCGTACCGACTCGGTGACGAGGATGCCACGCACGGACGGCGGCCAGACCATCCCGGTGGGGTGGAACTGGATGAACTCCATGTTGATCAGGTTCGCGCCGGCCAGCAGGGCCAGGGCGTGGCCGTCGCCGGTGTACTCCCAGGAGTTCGAGGTGACGACGTAGGACTTGCCGATGCCGCCGGTGGCCAGGACCACGGTCGGCGAGTCGAAAACCACGAAATTTCCGGACTCGCGCCAGTAGCCGAACGCGCCCGCGATCCGGTCGTCGTCCTTGAGCAGCCTGGTGATCGTGCACTCGGCGAAGACCTTGATGTAGGCCTCGTAGTCGCCGTGCGTCTCGTAGTCCTCCTGCTGGAGCGCGACGACGCGCTGCTGGAGCGTGCGGATCAGCTCCAGCCCGGTGCGGTCGCCCACGTGCGCCAGCCGCGGGTACTCGTGGCCGCCGAAGTTCCGCTGGCTGATCTTGCCGTCCTTGGTGCGGTCGAACAGCGCGCCCCAGGCCTCCAGCTCCCAGACCCGGTCGGGAGCCTCCTTGGCGTGCAGCTCGGCCATCCGCCAGTTGTTGAGGAACTTGCCGCCCCGCATGGTGTCACGGAAGTGCACCATCCAGTTGTCGTCGGGGTTGACATTGCCCATCGCGGCGGCGGCGCCGCCCTCGGCCATGACCGTGTGGGCCTTGCCGAAGAGCGACTTGCAGACGATGGCGGTGCGCTTGCCCTGCTGCCTGGCCTCGATCGCGGCCCGCAGCCCGGCTCCGCCGGCGCCGATGACGACGACGTCGTATTCGTGACGCTCTGTGTTGAGATTTTCCACTGACACTGAAGGTGGTCCTTACGCGTACGGGAAGGCGATGATGCCCTTGGCGACCAGGCGGACGTAGAGGTCGGCGCCCATCACGGAGAACATCGACGCCCACGCGAGGGGCTGGTGCTTGGCGTTGAGCTTCGAGACGAACGTCCAGGCCCGGTAGCGGAGCGGGTGGCGCGAGAAGTGGTTGAGCCGTCCGGCCGTGATGTGCCGGCACGAGTGGCACGACAGCGTGTAGGCGACGATCAGGACGGCGTTCAGCAGCAGGATCCAGCTGCCCAGGCCGAGCGGCTTGTGGACGAGCGCCAGGATCGCGTCGTAGCTGAGGATGGCGCCGATCACGATCGCCGCGTAGAAGAAGTAGCGGTGGATGTTCTGGATGATCAGCGGGAACCGGGTCTCACCGGAGTACTTGCCGTGCGGCTCCTGCACCGCGCAGGCGGGCGGCGACAGCCAGAACGACCGGTAGTAGGACTTGCGGTAGTAGTAGCAGGTCAGCCGGAACCCGCCGGGCAGCCCCAGGATCAGCAGCCCCGGCGGCAGCGTGTACCAGTCGCCGAGGGGCGCCCAGCCGAACAGCCTGGCCCCCTCGGGGCAGGTCGCCTCTGCCAGGCAGGGCGACGAGAACGGGGCGATGTACGGATCGATATAGAAGCTCTTGTCGATGATCGCCCACACGCCGTAGACGAGGAACGAGCTGAGCCCGAGAAACGTGAGCAACGGGGCCAGCCACCATCTGTCGGTGCGCAGCGTGCGCACCTTGACTTGCGCGCGCTGCCTTCTGGCCGGAGCGTCGGGCGTCGTCTGGGTCATCGCGGACCTCTCCACCTCCCGCGGACCCTGCTCGCTCGGGGTCCGGGTCGTTCGCTTGGGTGCGCGTGCGGCGGGTGTCGTCCTCGCTCAGGCGCGCGCTTTGGTGGGGGATACGTTACGACGACCGCATCCGGATTTGTGAGCCGGGTCACTCACTTTTTCGAGGACCGCATGTGATTCCTGTCACGTCCGCCGATCAGAAGGGCTGTGCTTGACTTGGAAGTTTGACAACGGTTACGAAAAAATTATCTATCTGTCGTACAACTCGGATGAACTGCTCAAAATCCACGGGTTTGGCGACGTACGCGTTGGCGTGCAGCCGGTAGCTGCGGAGGATGTCCTCCTCAGCCTCGGAAGTCGTCAGGATCACCACCGGGATCGTCCGCAACTCGAGGTCGGCCTTGACCTCCTTCAGCACCTCCAGGCCGTCCATCCGGGGCAGGTTCAGGTCCAGCAGCACCAGGTCCGGGCGTGGGACGTCCGTGAAGGGGGCCTCCCGGCGCAGGAACGCCATCGCCTGCTCGCCGTCGTTCACCACGTGCAGCCGGTTTCGCACCTTGTTGAGGTCGAACGCCTCCCTGGTGAGCAGGATGTCCCCCTGATCGTCCTCCACCAGGAGCACCTCGATCGGCCGACAGTCGGTCATGCGTCGTCTCCGGTCGCGGGCAGGGTCCAGCGGAACGTGGCACCGGGGCCCTCGGCGTCGCCGTCGAGCCACAGCTGCCCGCCGTGGTGCTCGACGATCTTACGGCAGAGGGCGAGGCCGATGCCGGTGCCCGGATACACGTCCCGCGGATGGAGGCGCTGGAAGATCAGGAAGATCCGGTCGGCGTACTTGGCCTCGACCCCGATCCCGTTGTCGGAGCAGCTGAACTCCCACATCTCGCCCGCGCGCCTGGCCTCCACGCGCACCCGCGGCGGCTCCTCCGAGCGGAACTTGACGGCGTTCTCGACGAGGTTCTGGAAGAGCTGGGTGAGCTGGAGCCGGTTGCCGACGACTCGCGGCAGCTCGCCGGAGGTGACGGTCGTCCCGGTGTCCTCGACCGTCGCCGACAGGTTCTCCAGCGCCGCCGCCAGCGCCTCGCCCGTGTCGGTGGGCTCCCGGGCGCCGGTGATCCGGCCGACCCTGGAGAAGTCCAGCAGGTCGTTGATGAGCAGTTGCATGCGCTTGGCGCCGTCGACCGCGTAGAAGATGTACTGCCTGGCCCGCTCGTCGAGCTGGTCGCCGTAGCGCTGCTCCAGCATCTGCGTGAAGCTGGCGACCTTGCGCAGCGGCTCCTGTAGGTCGTGGCTGGCCACGTAGGCGAACTGCTCCAGCTCGCTGTTGGACCTGCGCAGCTCCTCGGCCTGCTCCTCCGCCGTCCGCCAGGCCGCGACGATGCGCCTGCGCATGGAGTCGACGTGGCTCGACAGCTCGGCCAGCTCCAACGGCCTGTCGACGTGCAGCCGGTGGTCGAAATCCCCGGACGCGACCTGCCGCACCTGCTCGCCGAGCTGCGCGATGGGCTTCAGCACGGCGAACCGGACGATCACGATGAGCCCCACACCCCCCGCAGCCAGCACCAGGAACACCCCGACCAGCGCCGCGTTGAGCTCCCCGATCTGGGCCTCGATCGCGGGCCGCGGCCGCGCGTCCTGGACCTGGCTGATCATCACCATGGTGAGCGCCACCCCGGCCAGGAACGCCACGGCGATCAGCGCGCCGGTGAGGACGAACCAGCGGGCGACCGGCAGCCGCCCGATCCCGGTCGGCGGCCTCGGCGGGGGCAGGGGGTTGATGATGCTCACACCGGCCTCCTCTGGACCAGCACCGCCGCGAGGTCGTCGCTCAGCGTGCCCACGTGCCTGATGAGCCGGTCGAGGTCGATCGACCCGTGCTCGCGTACCAGGTCGACCAGCCCGTCGACGCCGAGCGCCTCGGTGCGGTCGCCCACGGCCGCCTCGATCAGGCCGTCGGTGTACAGCATCAGCGACCAGCGCTCGCCGAGCGGGACGTCCAGGACGGCCCACTCGGCGTCCGGGAAGATGCCGAGCGGAGGGCCCGACGGCGCGCCGGGCACCGCCTCGACCACCCCGTCGCGCACCAGCACGGGCGGCGGGTGCCCGACGACCCGCATCCTGGCGTGCCGCAGGTCGGGGGTGAGCGTCACGGTGCAGAGGGTGGTGAAGATCTCGGGGGCCTTGCGTTCGGCCCGCAGCAGCGTGTCGAGCGTGCGCAGCAGCCGGTCGTCGCTCTGCCCGGCCAACACCAGAGCGCGCCAGGCGATGCGCAGCGCCACCCCGAGCGCGGCCTCGTCGGGGCCGTGCCCGCACACGTCGCCCACCACGACGTGGACGGACCCGTCGGGCGTCTGGACGGTGTCGAGGAAGTCTCCCGCCAGCAGCGTGCCCTGGCTGCCGGGCAGGTAGCGGGTGGTGCACTCCAGCGCCCGCGTGCGCAGCAGGGCGGCGGGTAACAGCCCGCGCTCCAGCCGGGCGTTCTCCTTGGCTGTGAGCTCCGCCGCGAGCAGCTTGAGATGGGCCAGGTCGGCCCGCTTGCGCTCCATCGCGTAGCGGATGGACCTGGCCAGCAGCCGGGCGTCGACGTCCTGCTTGACCAGGTAGTCCTGGGCTCCCGCCTGGACGGCGGCGACGCCCACGTGGACGTCCCTCAGCCCGGTGAGCACCAGGACGGCCGTGTGCGGGGCCATCGCCAGCACCCGTTCCAGGGCCTCCAGCCCGGTGGCGTCGGGCAGCGTGAGGTCGACGAGCACGCACTGGACCGAGGAGGTGAGCTTGGCCTCGGACTCCCGCAGGCTGCGCGCCCAGATGATCGTCGGCGGCGCGTCGGCCTGCTTGAGCAGTTCCTCGACGAGGAAGGCGTCACCGTCGTCGTCCTCGATGAGCAGCAGTGTCAGCGGTTCGGAGAGGTTCGCCGTCACCTAGGGCCCCTCAGACCTGTGGTCGCTCATTCTGCTCATTGTGCGATGAGCTCGACCCCTGGGGGAAGCGTGCCCTCGTGACCGGCTTCGACCGTGAAGGCCAGCAGGGTGGCCCGGAACGCCTGCGCCGCCCTGGTCGGCTCCACGTCCTTGCGGTGGGCCAGCGCGATCGTCCGGCTCAGGCCGGGCGGCGCGAGCGGCGTGCCGGTCAGCCCCGGACGCCCGTCGAGCACCATGGACGGCACCACGGCCACGCCGAGGCCCGCCTCCACGAACCGCAGCACCGCGTCCATCTCGCCGCCCTGCACCGCCAGCGTGGGCTCGAACCCGGCCTGGCGGCAGGCGGCCAGCGTCGCCTCGCGCAGGTCGTAGCCGCGCCTGAACATCACCATCGGCCTGCCGCGCAGGTCCTCGATGCGCAGGTACGGCTTGCGGAGCCGCTGGTGCGAGGGGGCCACCACGACGAGGTTCTCGCGCAGGATCTCCTCGGTCACCAGTGAGGGGTCGTCGCTCTGCAGCGGCATGATGATCAGCGACATGTCGAGCTGGCCGCGGGCCAGGGCGCGCACCAGGTCGCGGGAGCCGCCCTCCTCCACCAGCAGCTCGATGCCCGGATAGTCGCGGTGGAAGCGGGCCAGGGCGTCGGCCAGCAGCCCTGCGCAGAGCGACGGCGTCGCGCCGAGCCGGACCCTGCCCTTGCGCAGCCCGGCCAGCTCGGCCACCTCCTGCCTGGCCGTGTCGGCGTCGGCCAGCATCCGGCGGGCGAGCGGCAGCAGGGCCTCGCCGGCGGGGGTGAGCGTCACGTTGCCGCGCGCGCGGGAGAACAGCCGCGCGCCCAGCTCGGTCTCCAGCGCCTTGACCTGCTTGCTGAGGGACGGCTGCGCGACCCGCATCCGCTCGGCCGCCTGGGTGAAGTGCCTGGTCTCCGCCACCGCGACGAAGTAGGAAAGTTGCTGCAACTGCATGTGATTTTCCTCGCACTGGCTGACTGGTTTTCTTTATGCCAGCCGTACAAACCAAGCATCATAGCCGATGGCTATGGAAACCAGGCCCGTCATGACTTGGACGGATCATCGCTGGATATCTAGCGTCGAGAGACGTGACAGCCACGATAGAGCGCGGTGCCTCGACCGCACCTGTTTCCACCCCCAAGGAGCCTTCTCCGGCGAAGGTGCCAACGCCCAAGAAGCCGGGCAGGTTCCTTGGTTCGTCGAACGGCAAGAAAGCCCTCATGGCGGTCACGGGCGCCGTGATGGTGCTCTTCCTCGTCCTGCACATGCTGGGCAACCTCAAGATCTTCCTGGGACGTGACTCGTTCAACGAGTACGCCGAGGCGCTGCGGACTCTCCTGGAGCCCATCGCTCCCTACCGGACCGTCCTGACGATCCTGGAGATCGGCCTGGTCGCCTCGGTCGTCCTGCACATGTGGGCGGCGATCTCGCTCGCGCGCCGCGCCCACCACGCCAGGCCGGTCAAGTACGTGGCCAAGAAGTCGCAGGCCACCGGCTACGTGACGCACATCATGCGGTTCGGCGGCATCACCATCCTGCTCTTCCTGGTCTGGCACCTGCTCGACCTCACCTTCGGCGTGGTGAACCCGAAGGGGTTCGACTCGGCCCCGGCCGACCGCATGATCGCCGGGTTCGCCGCGTCGCGCTGGTGGGTGACCGTCGTCTACCTCGTGGCCGTCGTCATGGTCGGCCTGCACCTGCGGCACGGCATCTGGAGCGCCTTCCAGACGCTCGGCTGGGCCAACCGCAACCGGTACCGGGCGCTGAAGGGGATCGCCGCGCTGGTCTCCGCCGTCCTGGTCATCGGGTTCCTCGCCCCGCCTCTCGCCATCACGTTCGGAGTGGTCAAGTGAAGTACACCGAGGGCTCGGAGATCCACGACACCAAGGCTCCCGCCGGCCCCATCGAGGAGCGCTGGGAGAAGCGGAAGTTCGGCGCCAAGCTGGTGAACCCGGCCAACAAGCGCAAGCTCCACGTGATCGTGGTCGGCACCGGGCTCGCCGGCGGGTCCGCCGCGGCGACCCTGGGCGAGCTGGGGTACAACGTCACGTCCTTCTGCTACCAGGACACGCCCCGGCGCGCGCACTCGATCGCCGCGCAGGGCGGGATCAACGCCGCGAAGAACTACCGCGGCGACGGCGACAGCGTCTACCGCCTGTTCTACGACACGGTCAAGGGCGGGGACTTCCGCGCCCGAGAGTCCAACGTCTACCGGCTGGCCGAGGTCTCGGTGAACATCATCGACCAGGCCGTCGCGCAGGGCGTCCCGTTCGCCCGTGAGTACGGCGGGCTGCTCGACACGCGCTCCTTCGGCGGCGCGCAGGTGTCGCGGACGTTCTACGCCCGCGGCCAGACGGGCCAGCAGCTGCTGCTCGGCGCGTACCAGGCGCTGGAGCGGCAGATCGCGGCCGGGACCGTGACCATGCACACCCGGCACGAGATGCTCGACCTGATCGTCTCCGACGGGCGGGCGCGCGGGATCATCGTCCGCGACATGGTGACCGGCGAGATCGAGCGGCACACGGCCGACGCGGTCGTGCTCGCGACCGGCGGGTACGGCAACGTGTTCTACCTGTCGACGAACGCCAAGGGGTGCAACACCACGGCGATCTGGCGGGCCCACGAGCGCGGCGCGTACTTCGCCAACCCGTGCTACACGCAGATCCACCCGACCTGCATCCCGGTCTCCGGCGAGTACCAGTCGAAGCTGACGCTGATGTCGGAGTCGCTGCGCAACGACGGACGGGTGTGGGTGCCGCTGCGCAAGGGCGACGACCGCGCTCCCGGGGACATTCCGGAAGACGAGCGCGACTACTACCTGGAGCGGATCTATCCGGCGTTCGGCAACCTGGTTCCCCGGGACATCGCGTCCCGCGCCGCCAAGAACGTCTGCGACGAGGGCCGCGGCGTCGGCCCCGGCGGGCTCGGCGTGTACCTCGACTTCGCCGACGCCATCAACCGCCTGGGCAGGGACGCCGTCGAGAAGAAGTACGGCAACCTCTTCGAGATGTACGAGCGCATCACCGGCGAGAACCCGTACGAGGTGCCGATGCGCATCTACCCGGCCGTCCACTACACGATGGGCGGGCTGTGGGTGGACTACGACCTGCAGACCACGATCCCGGGGCTCTTCGTGATCGGCGAGGCCAACTTCTCCGACCACGGCGCCAACAGGCTGGGCGCGTCCGCGCTGATGCAGGGGCTGGCCGACGGCTACTTCGTGCTGCCCACCACGCTCGGCGACTACCTGGCGGCCGGGCCGTTCGGCGAGGTCGACGAGGAGGCCGTGGCCGAGGCGGAGATCAAGGTGCGGTCCAAGGTCGACCGGCTGCTGGCCGTCAACGGGACCCGCACCCCCGACTCCTTCCACCGCGAGCTGGGCAAGCTCATGTGGGACTACTGCGGCATGGAGCGCACCGAGGAGTCGCTGCGCAAGGCCCTGGAGCGCATCCCCGAGCTGCGCGAGGAGTTCTGGCAGAACGTCAAGGTCTCCGGGACGGCCGAGGAGCTCAACCAGGTCCTGGAGAAGGCCGGGCGGGTCGCGGACTTCTTCGACCTGGCCGAGCTGATGTGCCTGGACGCGCTGGTGCGCACAGAGTCCTGCGGCGGCCACTTCCGCGCCGAGTCGCAGGACGCCGACGGTGAGGCCCTGCGCGACGACGAGCACTTCGCGCACGTCTCGGCGTGGGAGCGCACGGAGTCCGGTGAGACGGTGCTGCACAAGGAACCGCTCGAGTACGAGTACGTCAAGATGACCCAGCGGAGTTACAAGTGAACCTGACCCTTAAGGTCTGGCGCCAGAGCGGTCCGACAGATTCCGGACGGATGGTGACTTATCAGGTTAAGGACGTGTCGCCCGACATGTCCTTCCTGGAGATGCTCGACGTGCTGAACGAGCGGCTCATCCTCGAAGGCGACGACCCTGTCGCCTTCGACCACGACTGCCGCGAAGGCATCTGCGGCATGTGCGGCATGGTCATCAACGGCGTCGCGCACGGCGAGCAGCGGGCCACCACGACCTGCCAGCTCCACATGCGTCACTTCGAGGACGGCGCCACCGTCACCATCGAACCCTGGAGAGCCGCGCCCTTCCCCGTCGTCAAGGACCTCGTGGTCGACCGCAGCGCCTTCGACCGCATCATCCAGGCGGGCGGCTTCATCTCCGTCCCCGCCGGCTCGGCCCCCGACGCGCACAGCGTCCCCGTGCGCAAAGAGGACGCGGACGACGCCTTCGACGCGGCCACCTGCATCGGCTGCGGAGCCTGCGTCGCCGCCTGCCCCAACGGCTCGGCGTCCCTCTTCACCGCGGCCAAGATCACCCATCTCAGCCTGCTGCCGCAGGGCCAGCCCGAGCGCCTCACCCGCGCCAAGGCCATGGTGGACCAGATGGACCTGGAGGGGTTCGGCGGCTGCACGAACACCGGCGAGTGCACCGCCGTCTGCCCCAAGGGCATCCCCCTGGACGCCATCGCCCAGATGAACAGCGACTACCTCAAGGCCAACGCCAAGTAGCCGTCCCGGGGCCGCACAGCCACGCTGTGCGGCCCCTTCTCTCGCCGGGCGCTACCTGATTAGTATGTTTGCCAACGTACTAATCAGGAGTCATCCGTGCGCAAACCCGGTCGAGTGCTGGCCCGCGACGCTGAGTGGAGCGCGCTTGCCCAGTTCGTGGAGCATCCCGATCCGCACCTGCGCCTTGGCGTCGTGTCCGGACGCCGTCGGGTGGGCAAGAGCTACCTGCTGCGCGCGGTCGCCGAGGCCAGCGGAGGTCTCTACGTATCGGCCGTCGCCGAGGAGGGAGTGGTCGCCGCCAGGCGGCGCTTCGCCGCGGACATAGCGCGTTACGCGGGCATCGGCGCCGAGCTCGTCGGCGACTCCGACTGGGAAACTCTTCTGTCCACGGCCATTGAGCTGACCACCCGCCATGGCGGGACGTCCGGGCTACTGGTGATCGACGAGCTGCCGTACTGGATGGCTCATTCGCCCGAGATCCCCGGCCTGCTGCAGTTGCTCTACGACCAGTCGCAGGCCGGGCATATGCACGAAGGCGGGCGGGTGATCGTGTGCGGGTCGGCGATGTCGGTCATGAACGAGCTGCTGTCGGGCACCAAGGCGTTGCGCGGCCGGGCTGCGATCGATCTGCAGTTGCACCCGTTCGACCTGGCCACCACAGCGAACCACTGGGGGATCGGCGATCCGTCGGTCGCTCTGCGGGTCCACGCGATCTACGGAGGCTCTCCCGGATATCGCAACCTGGCCAACGTGCCCGGGCCGCAGAGTCTGGCAGAGCTGGACTTCTGGGTGGCCGCCACCGCCTTGGACCCACGTCAGGCGCTCTACTCCGGCAGCGAAGCGGAGTATCTGCTGCGTGAAGACCCGCGCTTCACCGGAAGCGCCCTGCATTACGCGATCATCAACGCTGTCGCGAACGGCGCGACCAGCCCCGCGAAGATCGGTGCGCTGCTGGAGCAGGCTCGGTCGGCGCTGGTGCGTCCCATCAACGCGCTGGTCAGCGCCGGGTACCTGCGATACGAGAGCGACCCGCTGTGGGAGCGGCGACCGGTGATCACAGTTGCTGATCCCATCGTGCGGTTCCACAACCTGATCACCGTCCCGCAGCGAGATCTGGTCGAAACAGGGCAGTCCGCAGAGGCGTGGCGCCGCGCCCGGGCCACGTTCGTCTCTCGCGTGCTCGGCCCGCACTTCGAGGAGTGCGCCCGCGACTGGTTGCGCAGCCAGGAGAACCTGTCCCTGCGAGGGAGCGCCGGGCAGGTCACCTCCACCGTGGTCAACGACAGAAACGGGCAAGCCAAGCACGAGATCGACGTCGTCGCCCTGGATATCAGGTCGGGGCGCGGGGTCATCAGCCTCATCGGCGAGGCCAAAGCGACGCTCACCAGGCGCGGAGTAGCGGACCTCGACCGGCTCGACGGCCTCAAGGCGCTCCTCCACCAGCAGGGACACGAGACAGGCCGCGCCATCCTGGCGATCTTCTCGATGGCGGGCTTCCAATCCGACCTGGTCAGCGCCGCTCGCCGCAGAGGGGACGTCCTGCTGGTCGAACTGCCCACGCTGCTCGGCCTCGGGGAGCCCCTGGTCACGCCGTTGGGGTGATAGCTACGCGAGCCATGGAGGATGGCCGCTAGGCATCCCAGGGTGGACTGTCAGGGGGCTTCGGCGACGGCGATGAAGATCGTGCAGCTGGCCAGGAACGGCTCCGAGGCGAGTCTGTCCAGCCAGGCGGGTGCGGAGGTGTCCAGGTAGCCGGCGTCCACGGCTCTGGCCGTCGTGCGGCGGAGCCCGAAGAGCTGGTCGGCCGTGTCGAAGTCGCTGATCACAGGGGTTACGGCGGTGACGGACCGGACGGTCAGACCAGCCCTGGTGGCCAGCCGGGCGAGGCTGCGGCCGATGTCCGGGTTCCTGATCACCTCGGTGGTGACGTACTGGGTGAAGGCCCGGCTGCGCGACAGGTCGGGGGAGTCGATGAGCAGGCCGTCCCAGTCGGGTTCCGCCATCACGATCCTGGCACCGGGACGCGCGACCCTGCCGAACTCGGCCATCACCCGCACCGGATCGGTCAGGTGCTGCAACACACGGTCCACGCGCGCCCGGTCCACGGTTCCGTCGTCGAGCGGCATGGCGTGCGCGTCCCCGACCCGCACTTCGACGTTCGGGTACGCGGCCAGCCGGGCGCGGGCCTGGTCGACCATGACCAGGTCGTGGTCGAGCCCGATCACCGAACCGGCCGGGGTGACACCGGCCGCGAGGTCGGCCAGGTCGGTTCCCGGGCCGCAGCCGATGTCGAGCGTGGTCTGGCCCGGCTGGAGGTCGAGGGCCGCGAGGACGTTCCGCTTGTAGGCCCGTCCGGGGGCGCTGGCGGCGAGCTGGTCGAGGTAGTCGATGGTGGCCATGCGGGCAGTCAAACAGATCGGTGTGCAGGTCCCGCGGCGCCGATGTCGAGATCCGGTGCACGCGTTCCGCCGAGGCCCGGCTGTTTGTCAGGTTGGTACGGGTTAGACGCGGTGTGCGAGTTGCGTCAGGCTCGGGTGCGCGGTTGCGTCAGGTTTGGGTGCGCGGTTGCGTCAGGTTCGGGTGTGCGGGTTGTGTCAGGTTTGGGTGCGCGGGTTGTGTCAGGTTCGGGTGTGCGGGCTTCGTCAGGGGTGGTCGTCGGGCGCCCAGGCGGCGGTCGCGTCGAGACGTCCGCGCCAGAGCTTCTCGCCCTCGCCGCCCGGCTCCCAGCTGCTGGTGAAGTCGAGGAGGGCGCGGCAGCGGGCGAGCATGGCGGCGTGGCGCTCCGGCCACCCGGGGATTGGGTCGCCGTAGGCGCTGAAGAAACGCGGCAGCAGCGGCACGTGCTCGGGGTGGTGGGTCCGGACGATCCACTCGCACCAGGCGAGATCCTCGACCGGGGTGCCGGGGTGGGCCCATTCCCAGTCGAGGATGGCGGCCGTCTCGAAGGTGGCCGGGTCGAAGAGCAGGTTCTGGGGGCCGTAGTCGCCGTGGACGATCCCCAGCCTGTGGATGCGGGCCAGGGTACGGCCACAGCCCTCCAGGACCTCGACCGCGCGGCCCTCGTCCAGGAGGTCCTGGCCGTGCGCGCCGCGGACGAAGCGGGTGGTCACGCTGGTCGCGGTGACCTCGTGCACGCGCGGCACCGGCAGCCGCCCGCGCAACCTGCGCAGGAACCTGCTCTCGGTGCGCAGCCGCGTCGCCGCGTCAGGGCCCTGGTAACACTTGACGACCAGAGCGCCGTCGCCGACCGTGCTGTTGGTGTACCCGTGCTTCACAGAGACCGATTCTGGCGCACCGGAGAGCCGGACGTTACCTGACGCGCGGTGCATGCGAAAAGGGCATCCGATCGGTGCAGAGGCCGCGTTCCGGACGCCATCGGGGTGAGTCATCCCTCGGGGTAGAGGCCCCGTTCGGGGCGATATCGGGATGGGCTGCCCCTCGGGGTATGCGCCGCTTTCCGGGTGTGATCGGGATGGGCTGGCCTTCGGGGTATGCGTCGCTTTCCGGGCCTGATCGGGATGGGCTGGCTCTCTGGGTATGCGTCGCGTTTCGTCGGATGGGCTTTCTCGTGGGGTGAGGGCCGCTTTCCGGGTGTGATCGGGATGGGCTGGCTCTCTGGGTATGCGTCGCGTTCCGGGTGTCGTCGGATGGGCTTCCTCTGCGGCTACGAAGGTCTGACCCCAGCGTCCAGCGGGCCGCGCGGCTGGGCGCGGGCCGCGTCGCCCGGACGGGCTGGACCTGGCCGCCGCCACCCGTCGCGACCAGGCCATATACCCGCCGGACGACCGTCAGACGCGGCACGCGGACGGACCTGCCGGGCGCCCCTTCCGGCCGGAAAATCATTTGCCCGGCCAGTCAGCGCTCAGTCAACCTTGACGAGCTATGCGCTCCCTTCCTGAAGCCGATCCCGGCGTGCCCGACATCCGCAGCCCGCTGCGCTATTTGTGGTGGAACGCCCGCAGCCAGGCGCCCGCCCTTCTGACGGGCATCGGCTACGCGACCGTGTGGTGGCTGGTGCAGGCGCTGGTCCCGGCCGTGCTGGGGAAGGGCGTCGACGCCGTCACCGCCAAGGACACCGGGGCGCTGATCACCTGGTCGGCGATCCTGTTCGCGCTCGGCCTGGTGCAGGCCGCCACCGGGGTCCTGCGGCACCGGATGGCCGTCTTCAACTGGCTGTCCGCCGCGTACCGGACCGTCCAGGTCACCACTCGGCAGGCCGCCCGGCTCGGCGCGACGCTGCCCAAGCGGCTGTCGACCGGCGAGGTCGTCAGCGTCGGCAACTCCGACATCGCGCACATCGGCGGCTCCATGGAGGTCCTGCTGCGCGGCACCGGCTCCGTGGTGGCGATCATCGCCGTCACCGTGATCCTCATCTCGACGTCGCTGCCGCTCGGCCTGATGGTGCTGTTCGGTGTCCCGCTCATGGCCGTCGCCATCGCGCCGCTCCTCAAACCCCTGCACAAGCGGCAGAAGGAGCAGCGTGACCTGACCGGTGACCTGTCCACCAGGTCCGCCGACATCGTCGCCGGGCTGCGGGTGCTCCGCGGCATCGGCGGCGAGCAGGTGTTCGCCGACCGCTACCGCGAGGAGTCGCAGCGGGTGCGGTTCGCGGGCGTCGGCGTGTCCAGGGTCGAGTCGATGCTCGAAGGGGCGCAGATCCTGCTGCCCGGCGTGCTCATCGCGGTCGTCACCGGCATCGGCGCGTCCTTCGCCATCGGGGGCGAGATCACCGCGGGCCAGCTCGTCGCCTTCTACGGCTACGCGGTCTTCCTGATCGGCCCGATGCGCACGCTCACCGAGGCGGCCGACAGAGTGACCAAGGGGCACGTGGCCGCCCGCCGCGTGGTGCGCATCCTGACGATCGAGCCCGAGGTCTCCGGCGGCGCCGGCACCAGCGAGGGCGGCGTGCTGCGCGACTCCTACAGCGGGGTCACCGTCCAGCCCGGCATGCTGACCGCCATCGCCGCCAACGCCCCCGAGGACGCCATCGCCATCGCCGACCGGCTCGGCCGCTACGCCGACGGCGATGTCACCTTCGGCCCCGTCGACCTGGCCACGCTGCCGATCGACGAGGTCCGCTCGCGCATCCTGATCGCCGACAACGCCGCCCGCCTGTTCACCGGCACGCTCCGCGACGAGCTGGACGTCCGCGGCGGCTCCTCCGACGAGCAGCTGCGCCAGGCGCTGCGGAACGCCTGCGCCGAGGACATCGTCGAAGCGCTGCCCGACGGCCTCGACGCCGAGGTGGCCGAGGCCGGGCGCGAGTTCTCCGGCGGACAGCAGCAGCGGCTGCGGCTGGCCCGCGCCCTGCTCGCCGACCCCGAGGTGCTCATCCTGGTCGAGCCCACCAGCGCCGTCGACGCCCACACCGAGGCGCGCGTCGCCGAGCGGCTGGCCAAGGCCCGCGCCGGACGTACGACGCTGGTCTGCACCACCAGCCCGCTCGTGCTCGACCGCACCGAGCACGTGATCTACGTGGAGGACGGCAGGGTGCTCGCCGAAGGCACGCACCGCGACCTGCTGGACTCCACGCCCGAATACGCCGCCACCGTGACACGAGGGGAGGACTGACGAATGGCTCGCGAGATCCTGCCGGTCGCAGACGAGAAGCAGGTACGCGCCTACGCCAGGCGGCTGACGCTGAAGTACCCGCGCCAGCTCACCTTCGCCCTCGCCCTGCACGGGCTCGCGGCGATCGCCGGGCTGGCCGTGCCGTGGCAGCTCGGCGCGCTGGTGCAGAACGTCCAGAACAACGGCCAGGTGAACGTCACCCTCGTCATCCTCGGCATCGGCGGCTTCCTGCTGCTCCAGTCCGTGCTCATCCGGTACGCGGTGCTCGCCTCCGCGACGCTCGGCGAGCGGGTGCTCGCCGAGCTGCGCGAGGAGTTCGTGGACCGGGTCCTCGGGTTGCCGCTCTCCACTGTCGAACGGGCAGGATCGGGTGACCTGATCACCAGGACGTCCCGCGACGTCGACTCGCTGTCGCGGACCGTCCGGCACGCCGTGCCCGAGACGCTGATCGCGATGGTCACCTTCGCGATCACCATCGGCGCGCTGCTGCTGGTCGGGCCGCTGCTCATGCTGCCCATGCTGATCGCCGCGCCGATCATCTGGATCTCCAGCCGCTGGTACCTGAACCGGGCCCGCGACGGCTACCTGCGTGAGAACGCCGCCTACGCCGACATGACGGAGGGCCTGGCCGAAACCGTCGAAGGCGCCAGAACCGTCGAGGCGCTCGGCCTCCAGCGCCGACGCAGGGAGCGCACCGACCGCGACATCGGCCGCTCCTACGCCGCCGAACGGTACACGCTCGGGCTGCGCACGCGGTGGTACCCCGCCGTGGAGCTCGGCTACGTGATCCCGGTCGTGTCGACCCTGCTGGTCGGCGGCCTGTTCTACAGCAGCGGCTGGGTGACGCTCGCCCAGGTCACCGCTGCCACGCTGTACGCGCAGCAGCTCATCGACCCGCTCGACCGGTTCCTCATGTGGATCGACGAGCTCCAGGTGGGCGGCGCGGCCATGGCGCGGCTGCTCGGCGTCGCCAACGTCCCCGACGACCGTGAGGCGACCGCCGACCGGCCGTCCGGTGAGGCGCTGGAGGCCGACGACGTCCGCTACGCCTACCGGGCGGGCCACGACGTGCTGCACGGCGTGTCGCTGACGGTCCGGCCGGGGGAGCGCCTGGCGATGGTCGGCCCGTCCGGCGCGGGCAAGTCGACGCTCGGACGGCTGCTCGCGGGCATTCACGGCCCGCGCACCGGCGTGGTGTCGGTGGGCGGCGTGCCCCTCGTGGACCTGCCCTTGGACGACCTGCGCGGCCACGTCGCCCTCGTCACCCAGGAGCACCACGTCTTCAAGGGCACCCTCCGCGACAACCTGCTGATCGCCCGCCCCGACGCCGACGACGCGGCCGTCCGCAAGGCGCTCGAAGCGGTGGACGCCCTCGACTGGGTGGACGCCCTGCCCGACGGCCTCGACACCGCCGTCGGCTCGGGCAACCTGACGATCTCCCCGGCACACGCGCAGCAGCTGGCGCTGGCCCGCCTGGTGCTGGCCGACCCGCACACACTCGTCCTGGACGAGGCCACCTCGCTCATCGACCCCCGCGCGGCCAGGAACCTGGAACGCTCGCTCGCGGCGGTGCTCGACGGTCGCACGGTCATCGCCATCGCCCACCGCCTGTACACCGCCCACGACGCCGACCGGGTCGCCGTGGTGGAGGACGGGCGGATCAGTGAGCTCGGGTCGCACGACGAGCTGGTGGCGGAGGGCGGCTCCTACGCCGCCCTGTGGAGCAGCTGGCACGGCACCCCGACCTCCACCCGCACCTGACACCGTCGAGGCCCTGCCGGCCCCTGCCGCCTCCCATGGGGCCCTACCTGCTGGCCTGCTGTCCGAGCCGCCCGGCGAGGCGGTCAGGGAGTGGGTCAGCACTTGGTGCCCGGCTTGGGGAGGGTTCGGTCGGTGAAGTAGCGGTTGATGTGGTCGCGGGCGCAGGGGTTGGCACCGTAGAGGGTGTGGCCGGGGCCGTCGAACGACACCACCGAACTTCCGGGAACCTGGGCGACGACGCGGCCGACGGCGTCGGACTCGCCCCAGGCCCCTGCGCCGAGCAGCGGCGGCAGGCCCTTGGGCAGGGCCGTCGGCGGGTTGGTGACCGGGGTGGGCCAGCCGACGCAGCCCAGGCTGGCCGTCGCGATGGTGTTGGCCGTGCCCGCGTTGGGGGCGACCTTGCGGAGGCGGGCGATGCTCGCGTCAATGTCCGCGCGCTTGGCGGGGCGGGGCCAGTCGACGCACTCGGTGACGCCCGTTGTCTGGTCGGGGTAGCGGGCACCGCGCGCGGGGACGAAGCCGGAGGCGTCGCCCTTGCTCGCCTTGCGGATCGACTCGGCCAGGGCCGGCCACGTGTCAGGGCCCTGCCGGGACGAGGCCACCACGAAGGACTGCAGGTCACGGCCCGTGTACGCGATGCCGGCCGACTTGGCGGGGATCGGCGTGCGATCGGCCCTGGCGACCAGGCCGCGCCAGAGGCGGGGCACGTCCTGGCAGTCGTGGGAGGCGCACCAGGTGAAGAAGCGGTCGATGAACTGCTCGTTGCTCTTGGCCATCTCCTCCAGCTCGCCGTTCCAGTCGGAGGTGCTGTGGTTCCAGGTGCCGTCGAGGACCATGGTGCGGACCTGACCGGGATACAGGCCCGCATAGGCCTGGGCGTAGAAGCCGGCGTAGGAGGCGCCGTAGAAGTTGAGCTTGGCGTCGCCGAGCGCCTTCCTGATCGCCTCCATGTCTCTGGCGTGGTCGGCGGAGCTCATGTTGGCGAAGAGTTCGGGGTCTTTGTTACGGCAGGCCTCGGCGTAGCCGCGGTTGGTGTCGGAGAGCCTGCCGAAGTCGGCGTCGTCGGCGGGGAAGTCGGGCAGGGGGACGCGGGTCCAGGTGCACGGCAGGCCGGTGCTGGTGCCGCCGAACTGCTCGCCGTACCCGCGAGTGTCCCAGGTGACGATGTCCATGCGTTCGCGCAGCTTGGCCCACCAGTCTCCGAGCCGCTGGGTCATGCCGATGCCGGGCGCGCCGGGGCCGCCGTACGCCACCAGGACGGACCCCTCGCTGGTGCCGGTCGACTTCAACCGGCCCAGCTTCAGAGTGATCTTGCGGCCGTCGGGCTTCTGCCAGTTCAGCGGCACCTGGAGATCGGCGCACTGCATGCCGATCTTGTCGTCGGGACAGGCGCCCCAGTCGGGACCGGCAGCCTGCTGCGCGTGGACGCCCGAGCTCACGAGGGCCAGCGCCAGAGCGATTGACTTGAGCATGGCCGCAACGATCCCGGAACGGGGTGCCCGCGCACATCGGCCCACGGTCTGGATCTGCACGGCCGGTAATCAGACCAGAGGATGTCAGCCCACGGTCCGAGAGCACCGGCGCAGGACGGCCGTCACGGGAAGCGCGACCGTCACGGGGAGCGGGGAGCGGCGCGCCCCGCTCGGCCCGCGACTCCGCCTCGGCGTGCCGCCTACTCCCCGAGGGAGCGCTTCAGGAAGTCGACCTGGAGCAGCAGCAGGTTCTCCGCCACGACCTCCTGCGGCGTCATGTGGGTGACGCCCGACAGCGGCAGCACGCTGTGCTGACGCCCCGCCGCCAGCAGCGCGGACGACAGCCGCAGCGTGTGCGCCGCCACCACGTTGTCGTCGGCCAGGCCGTGGATCAGCAGCAGCGGCCGCTCCAGCTTGGCCGCGTCGCCGAACAGGGAGGAGTTGTCGTAGACGTCCGGCTGTTCGTCGGGGTGGCCCAGGTAGCGCTCGGTGTAGCAGGTGTCGTACAGCCGCCAGTCGGTCACGGGCGCGCCCGCGACGGCGGCGTGGAAGACGTCCGGCCTGCGCAGCACCGCCAGCGCGGCCAGGAAGCCGCCGAAGGACCAGCCGCGGATGGCCACCCTGGACAGGTCGAGGTCGTCGGGGTACTGCTCGGCCACGCCGTGCAGGGCGTCGATCTGGTCCTCCAGGGCGGGGGTGGCCAGGTCGTTCAGCACGGCCCGCTCGAACGCGGGGCCCCTACCGGGGGTGCCGCGCCCGTCGGCGACGACGACCGCGAAGCCCTGCTCGGCGAACCACTGGCTCTCCAGGTAGCCGCCGCGCCTGGCCAGTACCCGCTGCGCGTGCGGCCCGCCGTACGGGTCCATGAGGACGGGCAGCTTACGCGAGCCCTGCTCGTGCCAGGACGGGAGCACCACGGCCGTGGCCAGCTCGCGACGCCCGGAACGGCCGAGCGAGACCCGCAGGTCGAGGCCGGGCCGTTCGGCCAGCGACGGGATCGGGATCGCCATGCCGTCGCGCCGCACCACGGTGGTGGACACGCCCTCGTCGTCGAGCGTCTGCTCGGTCAGGACGCCGACGCCGCCGGACATCCGCCCCGAGAACACCCCGGACCGGGTGGACACGGGCAGCAGCGAGTTGCCGTCCCAGGTCCAGAGCTGAATCTCGGTGGGGTCGCCGCTCGCCCTGAACAGCACGCTGTCGTGATCGACGTCCAGCACGTCGCGCACCTGCAGGGTCGGCGGGGTGACCGCGCGGTCGCCGACGAACAGGCGGTTGCCGCCGTCGGCGGACGCCACCCAGACCAGCGAGCCGTCGTCGAGGTGGGCGGGGACGCCGGTGACGACGTCCACCCAAGCAGGGTCGGTGTCCTCGCGGACCAGCGTGGACACCCCCGTCTCCGGATCGACGGAGAACAGGCGCAGCCGCTTCTGGTCGCGGGACATGGTCACGATCGACAGCGCGTGCGAGTCCCAGGACGCCGTCGTGAGGTACTCGTCCTCGAACGGGACGGCCACCCGCGACCCGTCGAGCCCCAGCACGAACAGCTCCGTCACCGCGTTCGGCGTGCCCGCGGCCGGGTAGCGCTGGGCGGAGGCCGGGCGGTCGGGGTTGGCCGGGTCGGCGACGTACCAGGTGCGGACGGGAGCCTCGTCGGCGCGCTCGACCAGGAGCGCGTCGCTCGACGGCGACCACCAGTGGCCGCGCATCCGGTCCATCTCCTCGGAGGCGATGAACTCGGCCAGCCCGTAGGTGACGGTGGAGGACTCGGGCGTGGCCAGGGCCCGGTCGTCGCCGGACGTGAGGTCCTGCACGTGGCACGCGCCACCGGTGACATAGGCGACCTGTCGCCCGTCGGGGGAGATGCGGGGGTCGATGACCGCGCCCGCCGTCTCCAGCCGCCGCGTCAGGCCGCTCGCAAGCTCCGTCACGTACAGGCTGCCTGACAGGGCGAACACGGCCGTACTCACCGCCGAGTCGGTGGAGTAGCCGACCACGCCACCCGCCTGCTCACGGCTGCGCTCGCGCCGGGCCCGCTCCTCCGGGGGCAGGTTCTCCTCGTCGGCGTCGAGCGTGCGCGGATCGACGACCAGGCGTTCGACGTGCGTTTCCGTGTCGAGTTCCCACAAGCAGGTCACCGGGTCGGAGCCGGAGCGCGTCCGTAGGAAGACGACCCTGTCACCGTCGGGAGAGATCGTGAAGCCCCTGGGCACCCCGAGGGTGAACCGGCGGGTCCTGGCAGACAGGCGCGGGAAACTCTCACTCATGGCCCCAATCCTGCCAGTAGCCGGGGATTGGTTACGCTCGGACTCATGACGGACCGACGGCTGCTGCTCGTGCACGCTCATCCGGACGACGAGTCGATCGGCACCGGCGCGACCATGGCGAAGTACGTCGCCGAGGGCGCCCACGTCACGCTCGTGACCTGCACGCTCGGCGAGGAGGGCGAGATCATCCCCGCGGACCTCGCGCACCTGGCCGCCGACCGCGACGACACCCTCGGCCAGTACCGCATCGGCGAGCTGGCCGCCGCGTGCCAGGCGCTCGGCGTGGAGGACCACCGCTTTCTCGGCGGCCCGGGGCGCTGGCGCGATTCGGGCATGATGGGAGTCGCCTCCAACGACCGTCCCAACGCCTTCTGGCAGGCCGACCTGGACGAGGCCGCGGGCGAGCTGGTCAAGGTGATCCGCGAGGTGCGTCCCCAGGTCCTGGTCACCTACGACGAGAACGGCTTCTACGGGCATCCCGACCACATTCAGGCGCATCGCGTCGCGCGGCGGGCGTTCGAGCTGGCGGCCACCCCCGGCTTCGGCGAGGGCGAACCGTGGCAGATCGCGAAGTTCTACCACACGGCCGTCGCCCGCTCCGTGATGTCGCGCACCGCCGAGGCGCTGCGCGAGGCGGACGTCACGTTCATCACCGAGGACGTCGACGACATGCCGTTCGGCAGCCCCGACAGGGAGATCACCACGGAGGTCGACGCGCGTCCCTGGGTCGGCAACAAGCTGGAGGCCATGCGGGCGCACGCCACCCAGATCACCGTCGACGCGCCCTGGTTCGCCCTGTCCAACAACGTCGGCCAGGAGGCGCTGGGCGTGGAGCACTTCATCCTGGCCAGCGGCGTGCCGGGGCCCGCGATGCCGGGCCCACCGGCAGAGTCGGGCGGCATCGGCGGACCAGCTGACCGCGAGAACGATCTGTTCTCCGGCATCCACTAACCTCAGCGGCATGGAGCAACGCAGCCAGGGCGAGTCAGCGCTCGGCGGGGCCGCCTACGGCATGCTGTTCGTGCTGGGCGTGGTCATGGGTGTCGTGGGCGGGTTCACCCAGGCCTGGCAGGTCGGGCCGGTCCCGGTCGCGGCGATCGGGTGGCTGGCCGGGCTCTTCGGGGTCTGCCTCGGGGCGGGCAAGCTGATGGGGTCGCGGCTCGGGGCGTCGGTGACGGCGATCGGGTGGCTGCTGGTGTCGATGCCGTTCTCGTTCCAGCTCGCCCAGGGCGATCTGGTGATCTCCGGCGGGCCCGCCGGGTACGTGTACCTGTACGGCGGGATGGCGGCCGTCGTGGTGGCCATCCTGAAGTCGCCGTCCTCGGGGGGTTCGTGGTTGCTGCGTGGGCACGCTCCGGGGAATTCGACATAGCCGCATAAAGTATCTTTCGTGCACCAAGGTCCCACAGAGCGGCACATCGACGAGCAGACCTACCGCAAGGTCGTCGGACGGTTCGCCACCGGAGTGGCGGTCGTGACCACCAGGCTCGGCGGCGTCGACTACGCCATGACCGTCAACTCGTTCACCTCGGTGTCGCTGGACCCGCTGCTCGTGCTGTTCTGCGCGGAGAAACTCGCGCGCTTCCACGACGCCGTGATGGAGTCCGGCGTCTGGGGCGTTTCGGTGCTTCCGGCGTCCATGCAGGAGGCTTCGCGCTTCTTCGCCCGCCGCGGACGTCCCATCGACGGGCAAGTCGCCCGATGGCCGCACTATCGGGGCGAACTCGGCGTGGCGCTGTTCCAGGACGCCCTCGCCACCCTCGAGGCAACCACGACCGCGGTGCATCCCGGCGGCGACCACTCGATCGTGGTGGGCGCCGTCCATTCACTGGGCACGCCGTCGGACGGGGTACCGCTGATGTACCACGACGGCGACTACAAGACGCTCTGATCCCTGATCCGGACGCCTCCCGCGGCCTTGGCGTCCGAGAACGGCCGTGACCGGTTCGCGCCCGATGACGGCGGGCCGTGACGGGTTCGCGCCCGCTGACGAGCGGCCCGTGACGGCGTCGCGTCGCGCTCTCCTCGTCGGCCCGGCGGCTCGACGCGCTCAGCAAGACGGCCCCTGAGTTCTTGGACGAGGGCCACGAGGACCGGCTGACCGCCCGGCTGGCGGCGGAGGCCAGCCGACCGGAGCTGGCAGGAGAGGCCCTGCGAAGGAGAGGCCCTGCGAGGTTGGGCCCTGCGAGGTTGGGCCCTGCGAAGGAGAGGCCCTGCGAGATAGCGACCCTGCGAGATGGCGACCCTGCGACGGAGGCCGTGGTGGCCCGGTCCGCTGAGGGGCCGGGCCACCGTGGGCGGCGGCCCTACTGGGTCGACGGTGTCGTGCTGGGAGTGGCCGACGGCGTGGTGCTGGGAGTGGCCGACGGTGTGGTGCCGTCCGTCGGGGTCACCGACGGGGTCGCGCACGTGGGGATCGGCTCTTCGGCGGACGCGGGCGGGGTTGTGGTGTCCGTGACCGTGGTGGACGGGGTCGGCGTGTCCGTGGGCGCCGTGACCGTCGGAGACGGCGTCCCAGACGCGGTGGGCGTGTCGGACACGCTGGGCGTCTCAGCCGCGCTGGGTGTGCCAGACGCGCTGGGTATTTCGGACGTCGTGGGGGTGGCGTTCGTGCTGGGCGTCTCCGGCACCGTGGTGTTCGCGTCCGGAGTGTCTTCCGGCTGCTCGGTGCTGGGCTGGCAGGTGACCGTGGCCGTGACCGTCGTGGTGGGGCCCGCCACGGGCTGCGTGACCGTCGTGGCCGGTCCGGGCACGGACTGCGTGACCGTCACCGTCGCCGCCTGGGTCACCGTCACCGTCGCGGCCGGGGAGGCGCCGCTGGACGCGGTGACCGTGCTGGTCGCCTTGGGGGTGGCCGTCACCGTCCTGGTGGGCCAGGGGAGGGCCTTGACCTTGATCGACGGCTTGCCCTTCACCTTGTAGCTGCCCTTGCCGACCTTCTTGCTGGACTTGCCCGCGCCGGTGGTCACGGGGAGGTCGGTGGAGGTCGTCTTGCAGGACTTGCTCTTGCAGACCTTCTGCTTGACAGTGAACCTGGCGGCTCCGTCGTACGTGATGGAGACGTCCAGGTAGGAGACGCCCTTCTTCTTGACGATTTTCGTCTTCGCGGTGTACTTCCCGACCGTGGGGCCGGCCGTCGGCTTCGGGGTCGTGGTCGCCGCGGCTGGTAAGGCCACCTGCGCGTCGGGAGGAGTAGTGGACCGTAGGGGATCGGACGCTGACGTCTGGGTGATCGCGAGTCCGCCGGCTCCGGCCAGGGCCATGGTGCCGATCAGCGCTCCCAGGATGGTGAATCTCATAATCCTGCTCTTTTGGGAGATTTCAGGACGCAGATCATTATTCCGACTTGTCAAGATTGGTCAAGGCTGAGACGCATGGAGAGGCGCTACCGGTTCCGGCGGATGGTGAACTGGCTGAACCTGGCCACGCCGCTCGGACTGTTGATCTCCGTCGTCGGCGGGGCCGCCCGGCAGCCCGGGCCTGACGGGCTCGTGCTCGCCTACGGCTACCGCTACCGTTTCCCCATCGCGGGGGCCTTCACCGTCGGCAACGTGGTGCTGACCAGGCGGAACTCGCTCGACGACCGCCTCATCCAGCACGAGGGACGGCACGCTACCCAGTGGGCCTGGTGCGCGGGGCTGCCGATGCTCCCGCTCTACCTGCTGGCCATGCTGGTCTCGGTGCTCCTCTGCGGGCACCAGGCCTCCTACAACGTGTTCGAACGGCTGGCAGGTCTGGACGACGGCGGCTACCCGCGCGCACCCCTCTGGTGGAGAAGGCGCAGGTGAGGCCGGAGGTGCCGGAGTTCCGCCAGTTGCTGAGCGTCGCCTGGCACGGCGGCTTCCGGCCGGACATCGGAGACGCCGATCAGATCCCCGTGCTGCGCAGCGGCGGCCTCCCGCGTGCCGCCGCCTTGCGCAGGGTGAGGGCGGTGATGGCCAGCGCTGATATCGCGCCCGCGCACAGGACCGACGCCGTCGAGGGGCCCACGAGAGTGATCCCGGCTACCGTCAGGGCGGAGACCAGGGCGGCGATGGCCACGTACGTGCAGGCCGCCTGCCGTACCAGGCGGAGGCGGGCGGTTTCGGTGGCTAACAGGCGCTCTGCCAGCCACGCCAGCGCGGGCAGGAGGAGCACGCCGTGCATCAGCACGGCGTGGGCGGGCTTGAGGGACGTCGCCACGGTGTAGGCCAGTTGCTGGCTGCCCGAGTAGACCTCGATCACGCCACGGGCGATCATGACGGCGCCGAACAGCATCGAGGCCAGCAGGGTGGCGAAGCCTGCCCGCACGGCGAGCCGCATGCTGGGCGAGACCCCCGGGTTGGGCCGGAACGACGCCACCGTCAGCCAGATCGCCACCACGACCAGGCTGCCGCCCCCGGCCGCCAGTGAGCGGGACACCAGCGAGTCGACGGTGGAGGCCATGTTGAAGTGGGACGGGACGCCGCGCCACGCCTGGAGCGTGATGAGCGCGTACTCCGTCACCGCCGCCCCCGTGAACCCCCCGAGCAGCACGTTCCTGGTGCGCCCACGCAGCGGGACGAACCGCGCCACCCACGCCAGCGTGAGGACGCTCAGCCCGAACGAGACCCCGAACGTGAACGGCTTGCGCCACGAGACCGGGCCCTCCCACGGGCCGCCGTCGATCGCGAGCACTCCCAGGTGGAAGAGCCCGGCGAGGATCAGCGCCAGCCCGATCGCATACCAGAGACGAACCATGACGCCCATGGTCGCGAAGGCGCGGCGTTCTGGCGTCAGCCCAGGGTCTGGAGTTGGAGTACGCCCACGGACGTACTTCCAGGACACGAGCCCCCTCGCCGACGCGGCTTCGGAGGTCAGCCCGAGGTCTGGCCTGGGGGAGGCGGATCGCCGTCCATTGAGCTATAGTCGAATTCGTCTAGTCGAATTCGAATAGGAGGGCCGATGCCAGTACGCCCTTTGCGTACCCCGATGACCGTGGCCGTGCTAGGTCTGCTGGCTGAGCGCGCCCGGCACGTCTACGACATGCGTATGGAGATGCGCGAGCGCGGCCACGACCGCACTCTGAAGATCAAGAACGCGTCGTTCTACGACACCCTGCCCCGCCTGCTCAACGCAGGCCTGATCGTCGAAGGCGAGACGGTCCGCGAGGGCACCCGACCCGAGCGGACCCTCTATCGCATCACCGAGGCGGGCGGCTCGCGGCTGCGTGACTGGCTGCGCGAACTGCTCGACAGTCCCGAAGACGACGCCTCCGGTTTCATGGTCGCGCTGATGTTCATGTTCGCCTTGCCCCGAGCCGAGGTGATCGTCCTCCTCGAACGCCGCGCCGAGCGGCTGGAGCAGCATGTCAACGAAACCGGTCACGCGCTGAACGCCGCAGCCCGAGACGGTGTCGCGCCGGTGTTCCTGGCCGATCACGCCTTCCCTCAGGCTCTGCGCCGCGCCGAGCTCGACTGGCTACGCGCGTTCACGATCCAGCTCCGCGACCCGGCCACGCACTGGCCCGGCGCCGATTCCGACTCCACGACGCAGGACTCCACGACGCAGGACTCCACGACGAAAGATCGCGGGTAAATGAATCCTTCCCCCATTCACGAGACCAACCGCCTGCTGGCCCGCACCATCAACATCGGCGCCGACTTCGGCGCCGAGCTGGAACGAGGATGGACCGTTCCGGTCGGTCCGCACCATCTCGACCGGTGCCGCGAGGCCGGATTCTCCGCTATCCGGCTGGCGACGTGCTGGGCCGCGCACACCACCGAGTCCCGAGGACGATTCACGGTGGACCAGGCGGTCTTGGACGGCGTCGACCTCCTGCTCGACCAGGCGGCCGAGCGCGGGGTGGGCGTCGTCCTGAACAACCTGCAGGACCCCGAGCTGAACGCCGACCCGCCCCGCCACCTCGACCGGCTGCTCGCCATCACCCACCAGGTCGCCGAGCGCTTCGCCGGTCGCCCCGCCCAGGTGATGCTGGAGCCACTGGCCGAACCGCGCGGCCCTCTCGATCCCCTCTGGAACGACTACCTGCGGCAGATCCTCACCACCCTGCGCGAGGCCGACCCGGGCCGAGCCGTTGTCATCGGCCCGGCCTCCTACAACAACATGCGGCGCCTGCCCGACCTCCGCCTGCCGCAGGACGACCGCAACCTGATCATCACGGTCCACCAGTACTGGCCGACGACGTTCACCATGCAAGGCGAGACATGGCTTGGCACCGACACCCCGTTCGGCGACCCGGCCTCCTGGCTGGGAACGACGTGGGAAGGCAGCCACGAGGAACGCTCCGTGCTGTCCGGGGCCTTCGCTGAACTGGCCGAATGGGCACGCGTGCACGACAGGCCGATCTTCGTCGGGGAGTTCGGCAGCTCCAACAACGCCGACCCGCGCTCACGCGCCCGCTGGGCCTCCTTCAACCGGCGCCTGGCCGAAGAGCACGGTTTCTCGTGGGGCTACTGGTCCTTCGGGCCGACCTTCGCCTTGTACGACGAGAGCGCCGGCAGGTGGGATCCCGCCCTGCTCCAGGCCCTTGGCCTGGCCCGGGAGAACTGATCGACGCGCCACCGTCCGACAAGACCGGAAATCATCACCAGCATGGAGTCAGGGGGTCAGGAGGAGGGTGTGGGTCGCGGCCTGTTTGACCGACTCCAGCCTGGAGTACATCGGCAGCAGCTCCCCCTTGGCCCACAGGGGCGACTGGTCCCAGTAGTTGTCGTGGAAGGCGTGGCCTGAGGCGCCCGTGAGGTTGATCCAGCGGGACTTGTCCAGGTCGCTCAGGTCGACGACCATCCGCATCGACGGCACGGACGTGACCTCGTACCCCTTCTGCACGTTCCAGCCCGTCGCGGCCACGGCGTCCTTGCTGCCCGGCACCGCGAACGGGCCGCGGTTGAGCAGGGCCTCGACGGGCGCGATGCCGGACGTGCCGAGCGAGCCGTTGGTCAGGGTGAGCTGGTGCAGGTCGCCCCACCGCCAGTTGCGGACGTCGTCGCCCAGCCGGTCCGACAGCTCCTGGTAGGCCGAGGCCATCGCCTGGCGGAGGATGTCGTCGCGGGTCTCGGTCTGGTCCTTGGTCCTGGTGTCGTCCCAGAAGGGGTCGTCCGGGAGGGTGAGCAGCCGCCCCACCACCTCATACCAGCGGTCGCCGCCGCCCGGTCTGGCGCCCTCGGGGAGGTCGTCGTCGAACGTCAGCTTGAGCAGGTGGCGCCAGACCGCGTTGAAGTACGCGGCGGGGGCCGAGTCGAGGCCCTGCGAGCCGTCCCAGCCCTTGAGGAGGTCTCTCGCCTGGACGCTCGGCCCGGCCAGGCTCACCTTCTGCAGCGCGGGGACGAGCGTCTCGGCGAAGCCGTTGCGGCTGTCCTGCTGGATCCTGGACATGGCCGCCGTGTCGATCTTGCCCTTGTCGATCTCCTGCTTGAGCCGGTCGACGATGCGCTGGGAGCGGTATCCGTACGCCCAGTCCCTGGTCAGAAGCGGTTTGTAGCGCCTGGGGTCGGCCACCGCGTTGTTGGCGGTGACGATGTAGCCGGAGGCGGGGTCCTCCACCGAGGGGAGCTGGTCGTAGGGGATGGGCGCGGTCTTCCAGTCGTACTCGCCGGTCCAGCCGGGCACCGGCCAGGTGCCGTCGCCCTTCTGGCGCACCGGGATGCGCCCGGGCGCCTGGTAGCCGATCTTGCCGTTGGTATCGGCGTAGACCAGGTTCTGCGCCGGGACCTCGAACAGCGCCGCGGCCGCCCGGAACTCCTGCCAGTCGGTGGCCTCGTTGAGCGCGAAGACCGCGTCGGCGGTGCGGCCGGGCATGAGCGCGGTCCACTGCAGGGCGACCGCGTTCGCGCCCTCGCCCGGTTTGACGTCGCCCATCACCTCGTTGATCAGCGGCCCGTGCCGGGTGCTCCTGACGTTCAGGGTGACCGTGGCGCCGCCTGCCACCTTGATCTGCTCCTGCCTGGTCTCCAGCTTGGCCCACTGGCCCCGGTACAGGTAGGTGTCGTCCTTCACCTGCTCCATGAAGAGGTCGGCCACGTCGGGGCCCAGGTTGGTGAACCCCCACGCGATCTTGTCGGTGTGCCCGATGATGACGCCGGGCACGCCGGAGAACGAGAAACCGGTCACGTCGTACGAGCAGTCGATCGAGATCTTCCGGCAGTGCAGCCCGATCTGGTACCAGACGGACGGCATCGAGGCCGACAGGTGCGGGTCGTTGGCCAGCAGCGGCTTGCCGCTGACCGTGTGCTCGCCCGAGACCACCCACGAGTTGGACCCGATGCCCTCCCGGTCGGCGGTGCTCATGGTGCTGGGCACCGCGTCGAGCGTCTTGGCCGCCTGGGTGAGCGCGCGGCTGCCGTTCCGCCTGAACCGCGGCGCGGCCTGCTGGTCGAACCGGCCGTGCTCGACCGCGCCCTGGGTGACGATCGGCTGGTGCTTGTCGTACGGGTAGCGCGGGTACAGCTGCTCGACCCGTTCCCGAGGGAGGGTGGTGAGGGCGAGCGCCCTGTCGATCTCGTCCTCCATGTTGGAGCGCAGGTCCCAGGCCATGGCCTTGAGCCAGGAGATCGAGTCGAGCGCGGTCCACGGCTCGGGCTTGTAGCCGCCGTTCTGCAGCTTGAGTATCGAGTACTCCAGGCTGCGGTCGGACGCGTTCGGGTTGGCCGCGAGCCAGGCGTTCACGCCCTTGGCGTACGCGTCGAGGTAGCGGCGGGTGCGGGCGCTCAGCTCGGGCAGCTCCTGCTCGGCGACCCTGCGCCAGCCCATGGTCCTGATGGCCTTGTCGTTGTCGAGCGTCGCCTTGCCGAACAACTCCGAGAGGCGTCCGGACGTGATGTGCCGGCGGAGGTCCATCTCCCAGAACCGGTCCTGGGCGTGCACGAAGCCCTGGGCCATGAAGAGGTCCTCGGCAGAGTCAGCGTAGATCTGCGGAATCCCCGATTTATCGCGATAAATCTCTACATTCCCGGCTAATCCCGGCAGGCGCACCGTCCCGTCCACTTGCGGGAACGACCGGCGGACGGTGTAGACGAGGACCCCGGCCAGCACCAGGGCGAGCACGAGAAGAACGGTCAACACCCGCGCGAGCCATCTCAGCGGCCACGGCATCCACGCAAAGGGCTTCAACCTCACTTACCCCTCCCTCTCCCCATGCTCGGCAACAAGTGTGGCACCCCCTCGCCACTGCCATCGCCGTAGATCCCACTATTTTCGATCTTGTCCAGGGACGATGTCTTCAGCCCGCTTCTCGCCGGTTGGCCGCACAGGTGCTGACCGGGCGCAACGCGATTGCAACCTCGGACCTGGCTAGCTGTCACGTGGTGCTCTCGTCCACACCCCCGCGAAAGGACGGCACCCGGGCGGACGGTCTCCTGCCACACCGTCCGCCCCTCTCAACAGCGTGAGCGAGCTACATCGACCAGCTCTGCCCGTCGGGGGTGTCGGAGACGCGGACTCCCAGCGCGGCGAGGTCGTCGCGGAGCCGGTCCGAGGCGGGCCAGTCTAGGGATTCGCGGGCGCGGGCCCGCTGTTCCAGGAGCTCGGCCGCGCCCGCCGGGAGCACGCGCGGTCTGCCGATCTCCGTCGACAGGTCCAGGGCCAGCAGATGGTCCAGGTGCAGGAACGACTCGAACTTGGCGCCGGGCGCGATCGAGTCGTCCCGCTCCAGCTCCCGCAGGACGCGCAGCGCCGCCGGGGTGTCGAGGTCGTCGTCGAACGCGGCCTCGGCGCGCCGGACGTACTCGGCCGCCATCGGGGCGCTCGGCGACTCCGACCACTGCGCCACCCGGCCGCGCCACCGGCGGACGGTGCGGTCGGCGGCGTGCAGGGTGTCCCAGTTGAGGTTCACCTGGTGCCGGTAGCGATGTTCCAGGAAGGCCAGCCGCACGGCGAGCGGGTCGAGACCGGCCTCCGTGACGTCCGAGAGCAGCACCACGTTCCCCGTGGACTTGGCCATCTTGCGCCCGTCGAACAGCAGGTGCTCCCCGTGCACCCAGTGGCGCACGACCTCGTGCCCGACCGCCGCGTCGGACTGGGCGCGCTCGTCCTCGTGATGCGGGAAGCGCAGGTCGATACCGCCGGTGTGGACGTCGATGCGCTCGCCGAGGAAGCGCAGCGCCATGGCCGAGCACTCGACGTGCCAGCCGGGGAAGCCGCGCCCCCACGGGGTGTCCCAGGACAGCTCTCCCTGAGCGGGCTTCCACAGGGCCCAGTCGGCGTGGAAGCGCTTGCGCGGGTCCACCGGGCCGGGCTTGAGCGCGTCCAGTCGATTTCCGGAAATTTCGCCGTAAGTGGGGAAGGTTCGGACGTCGAAGAAGACCGAGCCGTCAGGCGTCGCGTACGCGTGCCCCTGCTCGATCAGCTTGGCGATCAGCTCGACCATCAGCTCGATCGTCTCGCTCGCCCGTGGCGTGTGCTCCGGCGGCCGCAGGTTCAGCGCGGCGGCGTCCTGGTTGAACGCGTCCTCGTAGAAGCGGGCCAGCTCCCACACCGAGCGGCCCTCCGCCCGCGCCTGCATGAGGACCTTGTCCTCGCCCACCTCGGCGTCGTCGACCAGATGGCCGACGTCGGTGACGTTCCGGCAGACCAGCACGCGTGTCCGCCGGCGCTCCAGCACCCGGCGGATCAGGTCGGAGAGCAGATAGGAGCGCAGGTTGCCGACGTGCGCGTGACGGTAGACGGTCGGCCCGCAGGTGTACATGCGCAGCACGCGGCCGGACGCGATCTCCTCGACCTGCCTCGTGCGCGTGTCGTAGATCCGCAACATCCTCCGAGCCTAGGCCGGACCTCCCAGGAACGTGAGGATGTCGCGGTCGCCGCGCTCGCGCAGCCTGCCCAGCACCTCCTCGCGCGTGGCCGTGTCGGGCAGCCCCATGCGCGCGCCGATCAGCCGCAGCCCCTCCATCTCGGACGTGACAGGCGCGGTGTAACCGATCAGGTAGAGCGCTCGGTTCAGCGGCGGCATCTGGGCGGGGGCGGCCGGCAGGTAGCGGGTCAGCAGCTCGCCGCCGTCGGACACCGTCAGGAAGATGTGGTCGCCCTCGGACGCCTTGCACTCCGCCAGGACGTTCCTGATCGACCCCATCGTCGGCTGGTTGTGCCAGGAGATCACCACGTCGCCGGACGGCGTGGCCGCGGTGAGCTGCCCGCCCGGCGCCATGCCCAGGTAGGCCGCGAACCCCGTCGGCAGCGGCGAGCCGGAGCCGCGCAGGTGCTCGGCGTTGACGTCCACGCGGTGCCACCAGCGCCCGTCGCGGCTGCGGAAGCTGCGCCGGGTCTCCGACACGTCCTTGCGCGGCTGGTACGGCTCCGCCTCGCCCGTGGGGGACGTCCCCGCGACCCTGATCCACCCCCGCTGGGTCCGCTCGAACCCGGGGCCGCCCGAGTAGGCGCGCACCGAGCTCTCACTGACGTCGTAGCGGGAGGTCAGGTTCGTGACGATGGTGCTGACGGACGCCTCGCCGCCGGCCCGCTCGATCTCCCTGGCGATCATCTCCCTGATCCCCAGGTACTCGTCGCCGCCCCACCTGGTCAGCCCGTACTTGTTGCGGTCGAGCCGGCGGAAGCGGTCGTCGGCGGTGAGCTGGTTGCGGATGCCGACGAGACTGTAGTCCTCGCCGATGCGCTCCTGGATCTCCTCGGGTGTCATCGGACGCCCGACCACCGCGAGCACCGCCTCGGCCTTCTCGTTGATGCTGCGCGGCCACGGCACCACGTGCTGGTCGAGCACCCGCAGCTGCGGCACGGCCATGATCCACTGTTCGGCCACGTCCTCGCGGACGCCGAGCTGCGTGACCATGGTCACCGCCTCGCCGAGCGGGCGCGGCCCGTCGGTGAACAGCTGACGGGTCTTCTCGCGCAGCTCGTCGGCGCCGCCCGCGACCAGCCAGCCGTCCGTCTGCTCGTAGCCGGTCAGCAGCGTGCGGACGAACCGCCATGCCGGAATGCCCAGCGTGCGCAGGTCGCCACGGTGCCAGGGCGCCGCCGTCTGCAGGTCGTCGGCCGGGACGGCGGAGCCGAGCTTGCCGCGCAGCCAGGTGACGTGCGCCGCCAGCGGCGCCGCCTCCGGGCTGCCCAGCCACGCCTCGATGTGCTCGCGCAGGTCGCGCTCGATCTGCCTGATGCGCTCCCGCGTCACCGAGAACCGCTGCGCCAGCTCGTCGAGCGTGACGCGCTGCACGGCGTAGAGGCGGTCGCGGGCGATGGCCCGCTGCCGCTCGTCCAGGGGGACGAACACGGAGTCGATCAGGTCGGGCAGCGGCTTGTCCGGCTTCGGCTGCGTGGCGGGCAGGTCCGCGACCGGTTCGAGCAGCCGCTCGAACACTCCGCTGAACAGCTTCTGCGCCACGTCCTTGCCCAGCATCTGCGGCGTCCGCTCGGCCTCCGCGGGGTCGGAGAAGCGCAGCAGCGGCAGGATGTCGCCGAGCAGCAGGTGGCTCCAGCAGGCCACGGCGAGGTCGGCGAGGTGCCGGGCCACCGCCTGCGTCCCGATGATGGCGCATGCCCGGTCGAGGGGGATGGCCTGCCACCAGGCGTCGGGCAGCTGGGGCTCTTCCACGATCTGCGCGATCTGACCAGGGGGGGTCCAGCGCAGGGGTGGAGCGAGGTCGCTCAGGCTGAGGTTCATTGCTGTCCAACCGGCAAAGGGAAGATATCCGCAGTTCAGACTATGTGATCAGAGTTCAAGAAATGGGCTACCTCTTCCTGAATGGGAGATATAGAGCATTGAACGCGCTCGGGTGCAAGCCACGAACAGCATGCTCCGTTCCCTCTGGAGAGCTCTGGCCCGGGCGCCGGGATCGTCCGGCGGCGGCTCGGGCACGACGCCCTCCGCCACCCCGACCAGCACGACCCGGTCGAACTCCAGCCCCTTGAGGTTCGCGAACGTCGAAACGCGCATGTCCAGCTCTCCCAGCGCCCGCTTGGCGGCACGCACCAGCGGCGCCGTGCGCGCCCCGACGGCGATCTCCTCCTTCGGGACGCCGCTCTCCAGCCAGGACGACACCAGCCCCGCCAGCCCGGCCAGCTCCGCCTCCTGCGAGTCGTAGGCCAGGACCACCGGGCGCTCGCCGTTGCGCGTCGCGCGGAAGCCGTACAACCCGGACACGCCCTTGACCAGCCCGTCCGTGGGACCGCCGCCGCGCAGCCTGACGCCGAACGACAGGACCTCCTGCGACAGCCGATAGGAGATCCGCAGCGAGTGCTGGTCGGCGGGGATGCCCACCGCGCCGAGCGTGACCCGCGTGTCGGTCACCCTCTGGTGCGGGTCGCCGACGATGAACAGGTCGTCGTGCGCGCGCGGCACCGCCGCCCGCAGCAGCCGCCACTGCGAGGGGCTGATGTCCTGCGCCTCGTCCACCACGATGTGCCGGTACGGCTTGTGGTCCGGGTCCACGTCGTCCAGCAGGTCACCGGTCGCCCTCGACAGCAGCCTGAGCGCCTCGTCGGTCAGCTCGGCCAGCGTGCGCGCACCCGGCCCCACCAGCGTCGGACGCCGCCCCTCCGCCTCGCCCACGATGCGCATGGCCAGCCGCTCGGCGTTGTCCACCTCGACCCGCTTGCGCGCCGCCTCGTCGGGGAGGAGCAGGTCGAGCCGGCTCGACAGGTCCTCGGCCAGCCCCTGCGAGAACGTCACGAGCAGCACCGGGCCGCGTCCGTGCCTGGCCAGGTGGGCGGCCCGGTGCAGAGCGATGATCGTCTTGCCGGTGCCCGCGCCGCCGATCACCAGGACGGGATGGTCGTAGCGGGCCGCGCGGGCCAGCCGGTGCTGCGGCGGACGCAGGAACGTGCACCAGTCAGGGGAGCCGAGCACCCGGTCGAGCTCCACCTTGTCCGCGGCGAACACCGCCCGGTCCGGGCTGCGGCGCAGCGCCGCGTGGAAGTCGGCAGGGTCGATCGGGCCGGTGTCCTCGTCGGACGCGCGGCAGCCGTCCAGTTCGCGCCACGCCTCCGACAGCGAGCCGCCACGTGCCAGCGCCGCGAGCGGCACGTGCTGGGACGGCGGCAGCAGCGGTTCGAGCGCCTCCACGTCGGCCTCGGTGGTGATCAGCCGCACCAGCGGCAGGGCGCGGACGTCGATGCCCAGCGCGAGCATGTCCCCGTCGCAGATCGGGTCGAACAGCCGCGTCTCACCCGCGGACCTGCGTAACGCGGGCTCGACCCGTTCCAGCGCCTGCGCGTCCCACTCCTCCACGACGCCGATCACCGGGTTGACCCCGTACCTGTGGCGCTGGGCGTGCGACCACGCCTCCGGGGCAGGTAAGACCGTGAGCAGCCAGTACACGTCCCGCTGGCGTACCACCACCCCCCGGAACCCCTGGGCCAGGCGGAGGGTCGCGACCCGGGCGTCCCTGCTGCCCCGCACCCGCTCGGGGTGCGGGGCGCCCGCCGCGTTCAGCAGGAAACGGCGCAGCGCGACCACGACGTCCCTGCGCACCGGCTGGGCCAGTGCGCTGAGCTCCCTGGGAAACTCAGGGCCGATCGCGAGCCGCGGCACGGGCTCAGTCCAAGAGGGCGAGCAGGTCGCGGTCACCGCGTTCGCGGAGCCTGGTGAGCAGGTCGGGAAGGGCGACGGGGCCGGTCATGCCGATCCTGGTGGCGATCACCCTGGCCGCCTGGTCCTTGGTGCCGCCGGGGGCGGTGTAGCCGACCAGGCGGAGGGCCTTGGTGATCTTCTCGGCGCCCTGCGCGGCCACCGGCAGGTGCCTGGCCCGCAGCACGCCCTCGTCGGAGAGGGTGAGGAACAGGTGCCCGCCCTCCTTCGCGCCCACGTCCGCCAGCAGCCGCTCCACCGACTCCAGCACCGGCCTGCCGTGCCAGGTCATGGTCAGCTCGCCGGCGGCGCTCCTGACGGTCCTGCTCTCACCTGGGGACAGGCCCAGGTAGGTCGCGAACCCCGTCGGCAGCGCGCACTCGCCTCCCGACAACTGCTCGATGGTGACGTCGATGCGCAGCCACCACCTGCCGTCGGGCTGGCGGAAGCAGCGCCTGGTCTGGGAGACGTCCTTGAGCGGCTGGTACGGCTTGTCGTCCTGCTCCTCGGACGACCCGTTGGCCTCCTCCACCGCGGGCGCGGCCGGGGCGAACGCCTGGAACCGCGCGCCCGCCGGCTGCCCGTCGGCCGGCTGCGGGGCCGGTGCCTGGGCACCCAGCTGTTGCGGAGCCGGGGCGGGGGACGGCGGGAAGCCCGACGCCTGCCGGGCGCCGAACGCCGACGGCTGCTGCTGCGCCTGCTCCACCGCCCACTGCTCGACGCCGTGCCGCTCCGGACGCGGCTGGGCGCCAGCCCCCTCGGAGCGTTGCTCGGCGACCTGCGGCTCAGGACGCTGCTCGGCGGCCTGCGGCTCGGAGCTTCGCGCTGCGGCCTTGCGCTCGGGGAGCGTCGCCAGCACGAACTGCCACGCCGGGACCTCGAGGGCGCGGACCTCCTTGAGGTGCCAGTCGGCCGCGCCGATCAGATGTTCCCTGGACGCCGACGGGCCGATCGTGCTGCGCAGCTCGTCCAGGTGCGCCCGGTACGGGGCGGCCTCGTCGCCGGCCAGCCACTCATCGAGCCTGTCCCGCAGCCGGTCCTCGGTCGCGGAGATCTCCGAGGGCGGGACGGCGAACAGCTTCGCGAGCTGGTCCACGGCGGACGGCTCGTCGGTGAAGACCCGGTTCTGCGCCACGGCCCAGCTCTTGTCGTCCAGCCTGGCGAACGCCGCCTCGATGAGCTCAAGCAGCTTCAGCCCCTCCGGGGCGGCCTGTCCCTGCTCGTCGGCGGGCTCCTCCTGCGACTCCGAAGCCGCGGGGGGCTCCTCCTCCTGCGCCTGTGAGGGGGCGGGCTCGTCCTGCGGTTGTGCGGCGGCGGGCTCTGGAGCCTGGCCTGGGGCGTCGGCCTCCGCCTCCGATGCCGCGGTGGGCTCGAGGGCTTGGTCGGCCTCGCGGGCTTCCGGCTCCGATGCCTCGTCCGTGGCTCGATCCGGCGCGGGGGCCTCCGCGGCGTCGAGTTCCGGCTCCGGGGCGTCCGCGGCGCCGAGCTCCGGCTCCGGGGCCTCCTCCGGCTCCGACACCGGCTCGGCGGATGCGTCGGGCGCCGACTCGGCGTGCGCGTGGTGCACTGGTTCGGGCTCGTCGGCCTTCCCAGGCGCGCCTTCCTCCGTGCCCTCCGGGGCGGCGTCCTCCGCCGGGGCGGACCCCTCGGACGCGACGGCTCCCTCCGAGGGCTCCTCGGCGGATTCCTCGTCGGCGGACTCCTCGGCGGCGGACTCCTCGGCGGGCGCTGCCTCCTCGCCTTCCCCGGCCTTGTCGCCGACCGGCACGGACTCCTCGCCCGCAGGCCCCTCGGCGTGCTCGACGGCGAGGAGGTCCTCCAGGGCCTCATCGGCGTCCGCCGCGGCGGCGTCGCCCGCCGCAACGGCTGCGGCCGCCCTGTGGGACTCCCCGTTGGCCGCCCCATCGGCCGCCCCATCGGCCGCCCTGTGGGACTCCCCGTCGGCCGCCCTATTAGGCGCTCTGTCGGACTTCGTGGGCGGCGCGGGGGCTGCGGCTGCGGCTGCGGCGGCGGTAGGCGGCTGCGGCGCGGGCGCGTCCGTCACGGCGGGCTGTAGCGCGGGCGCGTCCGTCGCGGGCTGGAGGGCGGGCGCGAGGTCCGAGGGGTGTGCGCGGCCCGGTGTGGCACGCACACCCGGGGCGACGCGCACCAGCACCGCCGAGAAGAGCGTGTTGAGCACCGAGCGGGCCTGGATGAACGGCTGGTCCTTGAGCTCCCTGCCCGTCAGCGCCAGCAGCCCCGGCCACGAGCCCGCGCGGTCGAGCGCGATCGCGATGTGCGGCTCGTCCGCCTCATCGGGGTCGAGCACGTACAGCGCGGGCAGGACGTCGCCCACGGCGGCAGCCGGCCAGTGCTCAAGGGCGATCTCCGTCAGGAGCTCGCCCAGCGACTCGGGGCCGATGGCCGCGAGCACGCGCGGCATGGGCAGGCTGCGCCACCAGGCGTCCGGAAGGTCCGGCTGCCCGGTGAGTAGTGTGATCGTGGACGCGTCGCTCCACCTCAACGGTGGTACGAGGTCGCTCAGGCAGAAGTTCATCCCGTTCCGTTCACCAGCCCCTCACGCCGCCGTAGCGGTGCAGCCATGACTTCGCCGCCCACGGAACAGACCATAGTCTGGCAAAACTGACCTACGCATCCTTGACTACGCATCAGCGCCGAACAGCGGCGAACCGCAGACGGACGTAGTCGGCCATCCAGCCGGTTTCCCTGCGTAGAGCCGGTGCGGCCAGCTCGTTGACCCGTCCGAGCAGCGGCTCGACGATTTCCGGCGGCAGCCCCTCGAGCACCGAGGAGGCGAACATCCGCACCCAGTCGGCGGCCCCGCGCGGGCACTCGTCGAGCGGGGTCGGCCGGTCGAAGTACTCGAGCACCCGGACCACGAAGCCCTCCTGCTCCAGGCGGCGGGCGTACTCGGCCGGCGTGGGAAAGTACCACGGCAGGTCGGGCTCGCGCAGGCCGTACTCGCGCCAGGCGGTCAGCATCGCGGCGGTCAGCTCCGCGCAGTTGCCCGCGCCGCCCATCTCCGCCACGAAGCGCCCGCCGGGGGTGAGCGCCTGGTGGATGTTGGCGATGACCACGCCGGGTTCGCGGTTCATCCAGTGCAGCGCGGCGTTGGAGAAGACGGCGTCGTAGGCGTCGGCGACGGTGAAGTCATGACCGTCGCCGACGATGAAGTCGATGCCCGGGTGCTGGGCGAGCGCCTTCTCGATCATCGCGGGGGAGCCGTCGATGCCGAGCACGTCGGCGCCCCGCGCGGCGATCTGGGCGGTGAGCACGCCGGTGCCGCAGCCGAGGTCGAGCACGCGCTCGCCCGGTCGCGGGTCGAGCAGGTCCACCAGCGGCGCGCCCTGGGTGGAGACGTAGCCGAAACTGCTGTCGTGGACGCGACTGTGCCACCGGTCCAGGCTCGGTGTGTCGTATCGCAAGACGATCAGCTCTCATTCGTCAGACATCGGGCCCCCGTGGCCGTGCTGTCCGTTTACTTTAGAGGCTGAAAGTCTCTACGACATATCAAGTCACAATGGTCTCATCCCACACGTTGGGCCCACTGCCTCTTGAGGTAGGACTTAGCGGCATCTGTCTGCGGGATCGTGAGCAGCACGGGCGGGCCGGGCGCGGCCGGTAGCTTGGCTGCCTGCTCGGTGTCGAGGGTGCCCCGCATCAGCATCGCCTCGCCTCGCACCGGACGGGCGTAGCCCTTCTGCAGCAGGTTCTGGCCCTCGTCCGAGAAGAGGAACTCCTCCCAGAGCCGGGCGGCGGCCGGGTGGGGGGCGTCCTTGGAGATCGCCTCGATGTGGTAGCCGCCGAGCGGCGCGTCGCGGGGGATCGTCACCTTCCACGCCTCGGCGTTCTTGGCGCTGCGGGCCGCGTTGAGGTGGTCCCAGTCGACGATCACGTTGGCCTTGGCCGGGTCGGTGAGCCTGCCCTCCCGCTTGAGCCTGGTGAACAGCTCGATCCCCTGCGCGGGCTGCGGCTCGCCGCCGCGCAGGGAGGCGGCCATCACGCCGTCGAAGGCCGCCACGGAGCGCAGCGGGTCGCCGTCGAGCGCCACCTTGTAGTCGGGCTTGAGCAGGTCGGCGAAGGACGCGGGCGCCGGGACGGCACGCGGGTCGTACCCGAGGGACATGTAGCTGCCGTAGCCCGCGTACCAGGCCCCGGACAGGTCCTTGACGTGGTCGGGCACGTCCTGCCAGCCCTGCACCTTGTACGGCGCGAACTTGCGGGAGTTGGCCACGGCCACGTCCAGGGTCAGGTCGAACACGTCGGGCTTGAGCTGCGCGGCGGCGTCGATCTCGCGCTTGCTGTTGGCGGTGGGCTCCAGCTCGGTCACCTTGATGCCGTACCGGTCGGCGAAGGTGTCGATGATCTCGCCGAAGTTCACCCAGTCGCGGGGCAGCGCGATGACGTTGAGCGCGCCCTCCTGCTTCGCGGTCTCGACGAGCCGGTCCATCGTGCCGAAGCCCTTCAGCGACGAGGCCTTGGCGTTGACCGGCGGGAGCGGCTTGGATTCCGTGGTGGACGCGCCGCATCCGGCGCTGGCGAGGATGGCTGCTGCGGCGGCACAGATACGTACGGTCACACGGTGAATACTTACCGCTACCGGCGCCCAGGTCGAGGAGGCGCGGCGGGAACCACCCTGGCTGCCACCAGCGAGTCTTCGTCGATCTCCACCAGGGTGCCGTCACGTTTGCGTAGGCTGAGTATGCCGCCGGACCAGGATTCGAGGATCCCCACCGCGTCGCGGAACCCTTCGGGAACCCGCCTGCGCGTGGTGATCCGGACGCCGATGTCCGCGGGTGTGACGGCGATCACAAGGCGACCGGCCACGAGTTTGCCACCCTCCGTTTCGGCCAGTTGGCAAGCACGGCAATACTAGGGCGTAGCAAACCGCGGTCAGTCATGCCATGGTGCGGAGAGAAGGAGCTCGAGGTGACCTACGTCATCGCGCAGCCTTGCGTGGACGTCCTGGACAAGGCGTGCATCGAGGAATGCCCTGTCGATTGCATCTACGAGGGCGAGCGCATGCTTTATATCCACCCTGACGAGTGCGTGGACTGCGGCGCGTGCGAGCCAGTGTGCCCCGTCGAGGCGATCTTCTACGAAGATGACCTTCCCGAGCAGTGGAAGGACTACTACAAGGCCAATGTCGACTTCTTCGAGGACCTCGGCTCGCCGGGCGGCGCCTCCAAGGTCGGCAAGATCGAGAAGGACCACCCGGTGGTGGCCGCCCTTCCGCCGCAGGCCGAGGAGCACTAGCCCGCTGGCGGGGCCGCTCCAGGGCGCGCCCCGCCCGGTACGGCTCGCACCACCGAGACCTGGAGAATCGTGAACAAGCTGCCTGACTTCCCCTGGGACCGGCTGGAGCCGTACAAGGAACGCGCGCGGGCGCACCCCGACGGCATCGTCGACCTCTCGGTCGGCACGCCCGTCGACCCGGTGCCGGCGATCGTCCAGGACGCGCTGGCCGGGGCCGCCGACAGTCCCGGCTACCCGCTCACGCACGGCACCCGGGCGCTGCGCGAGTCCGCCGCGGGCTGGCTCGCGCGCAGGCACGGCGTCACCGTCGACGAGCGCGACGTGCTGCCGCTGATCGGCTCCAAGGAGTTCGTCGCCTGGCTGCCCACCTACCTGGGCGCCAAGCGGATGGTCTTCCCCGAGCTGGCGTACCCGACCTACGACGTGGGCGCCCGGCTGGCCGGGGCCTCCGCGGTGGCGTCCGACGGGCTGCTGGCGCTCGGCCCGGAGCGGGTCGACCTGGTCTGGGTGAACTCGCCGGGCAACCCGACGGGCAAGGTGCTGCCCGCCGAGCACCTGCGCAAGGTGGTGGCCTGGGCGCGCGAGCGCGGCGCGGTCGTCGCCTCCGACGAGTGCTACCTGGAGCTGGGCTGGGAGGAACAGCCCATCTCGATCCTGCACCCCGACGTGTGCGAGGGCTCCCACGAGGGGCTGCTCGCCGTCCACTCGCTCTCCAAGCGCTCGAACCTGGCGGGCTACCGCGCCGGCTTCGTGACCGGCGATCCCGTCCTGGTGAAGCGGCTGCTCGAGACCCGCAAGCACGCGGGCATGATCATGCCGGCACCCGTCCAGGCCGCGATGACGGTCGCGCTCGGCGACGACGCGCACGCCGACGAGCAGCGCGAGCGCTACGCGGCGCGCCGGGCGCTGCTGCGGCCCGCCCTGGAGCGGGCGGGCTGGCGCGTCGACCACTCGACCGCGGGGCTGTACCTGTGGGCGTCCAACGGGGAGAACGCCTGGGACCAGGTAAGCAAGCTCTCCGAAATCGGGATTTTGGTCGCGCCGGGCGATTTCTATGGAGCGGCCGGTGAACTGCACGTTCGCGTGGCCGTGACCGCCACGGACGAACGAGTCGCTGCGGCGGTGCGCCGCCTCCAGTAGGATCGCGCGGCAGATACGCAGATATACAGCGATATAGAGCGTTGGCCGGGGCAGACCGCGAGTGGAGCGAGCCGAACGATGAGCGTGACCTCCATGGTCGTACTCGGACTGAGCATCGCCACCGTCCTCCTCCTGCTGGGGGCCTTCATGGCCACCATGCGCCAGGACAGGAAGGGCCGCAGGAGCGCGCCGCCGGTCGAGCCGGCTGCGCGGGAGGCTCCGCTGTCGGCGCCGGTGAGCGCGCCGGGGCATGCGGGGTCCGACTACACCGATCCCCGCACGATCAAGGTCGGCGATCGGATCGAGGTGCACGGCTCGCAGTTTCGCGCGCTCGGCGCCCTGTACATCTCCTGGCAGGGGCAGGAGTGGATCGAGTTCCTGCTGCGCGACCGCCGCACCCGCCGCCACGAGTGGCTGTCGGTGCAGGTGCACCAGGGCCAGGCTCCCGGTGAGTCGCCGCACCTGGAGGTGCTGGCCTGGACCGACGTGCCCACCCAGGGCATGGTGCCCGCCAAGAGCATGCTGATCATGGACGGCGTCGAGTTCCACCCGATCGAGCGCGGCACGGCCGCCTTCAGGTCCGAGGGTGACACCGGCTACCCCGACAGGGGGCTGCTCGACTTCGCCGACTACCGCGCGGCCGACGGGCGGCTGCTCTCCTTCGAACGCGTCCAGGGCCGCTCCTGGACCGCCGGCTACGCCAGGCCGCTGGCGCCCGGCTCGATCGCCATCGTCAGCCGCGCCCGCTAGGACAGCTCCACCTGCTTGGCGGACGCCTTGCCGCCCGACTGCCAGCCGCCGGCCTCCAGATCGTTCGAGATGTCGTTCGTCCATGTCACGCCGCTGAAGCCGACCTGGCGCAGGCCGTACTTCTGCGCGTGGGCCACCGACCAGGCGGCGATCAGCCAGCCGCGCTTCGGCGTGGTGATCGACGTGTCGCCGAGCGCCCTGGCGAGCTGGCGGCGCGCCTCGTCGGTCTTCGGCTGCGGAGCCGGGGTCTGCGTCTTGCCCGGCGGGTACCAGCACCGCACGGCCTTGGGGACGCGCCCGGTGAACGCCGCCGCGAGGATCCGCGCGTCCTCCTCGTGCTGGGCGTAGGCGTAGCCGCCCGCGGACCGTTGCACGGCCTGGGCCGCGTCCTCGAGCTTGAGCTTGCGGTAGTTCTTCACCTTCACCAGCGCCGCGAAGAACCTGTTCGTCGCGTACACCGGGTCCATCAGCTGCTTCTTCGTCCCCCACCCCTGCGACGCGCGCTGCTGGAACACGCCGACGGAGTCGCGGTCGCCGTAGGGGAGGTTGAACAGCTTCGACTCCTGCAACCCGGTCACGTACGCGATCACCAGGGCCCGCTCGGGCAGCCGCCTGCGCTCGGCGACGGCCGCGATGGTCGCCGCGATCTCCGCCTGTTCGGGGTCGAGGTCGCGCTCTCCTCTGGGCGTCTTCACGACGCAGTGGGCTTCTGGGACGGCCAGCGGCTGCGTCTTCCTGAGCAGGGCGAACAGCGCCATCGACACCCCGATCGCGAGGACGATGACGATGACCGCGATCGTGATGACCCCGCGGGAGAAGCGCACGTGCACCTGAGAAACCTACCCGGCCAGATAGGCTCCGAGGCCATGAGCCACCAGAGCGTCCCGTCACCGCTGCCCGCCGCCGTGGACGAGCTATGGGAGCGCCGCGCGGAGCTTTCGCCGCGCGACGTCGACGCGCGGGCCGTGGTGGTCGGCGCGGTCGACCTGCTCGACGAGGGCAAGGCGCGGGTCGCCCGGGTGTCGGACGACGGCGAGGTGGTCGTGGACGAGCGGGCCAAGCGGGCGATCCTGCTCGCCTTCAAGGTGCTCGGCATGGCCAGGTCGCAGGTCGGCGACTTCCACCACCACGACAAGGTGCCGTTGAAGTCCCGGTTCGACGGGGTGCGCGTGGTGCCGGGGGCGATCGCCCGCTGGGGCTCCTACCTGGCGCCCGGCGTGGTGCTGATGCCGTCGTTCACGAACATCGGCGCGTACGTCGACTCCGGGACGATGGTCGACACCTGGGTCACGGTGGGGTCCTGCGCCCAGATCGGGAAGAACGTCCATCTGTCGGGCGGGGTGGGGCTCGGTGGCGTACTGGAGCCGCCCAACGCCGTGCCGGTCGTGGTGGAGGACGACGCGCTGATCGGCAGCCGGTCGATGATCGTGGAAGGTGCCCGGGTGGGCCGCGGCGCCGTCGTGGGAGCCGGGACGATCCTGTCGGCGTCCATCCCGGTGATCGATGTGCAGACCGGCGAGGAGCTGGCCCGTGGACGCGTCCCCGACTGGTGCGTGGCGGTGGGCGGCACCCGGCAGAAGGAGTTCCCCGGCGGCACGTTCGGCCTGCCCTGCGTGCTGGTGATGAAGCGGCTGGAGCCGGGGCAGCGGCATGACAAGGCGGCGCTCAACGAGGTGCTGCGCGAACACGGAGTGAACACCTGATGCTTGACCTGACGCAGGACGTGCGGGCGCTGACCGCCGCGATCGTGGACATCGAGTCGGTGAGCGGCGCGGAGAAGGAGCTGGCCGACCAGGTCGACGAGGCGCTGCGGGTACTGCCGCACCTGACCGTCGACAGGTCGGGCGAGACGGTCGTGGCCCGCACCGAGCTGGGGCGCGGCGAGCGCGTCCTGATCGCCGGCCACCTCGACACGGTGCCGGTCGCCGCGAACCTGCCGAGCCGCGTCGAGGGCGACCGGCTCTACGGCTGCGGCACGTCCGACATGAAGGCGGGGGTGGCGGTCGCGCTGCGGCTGGCGGCCGGCCTCGCCGAGCCGAACCGCGACGTCACCTACGTCTTCTACGACTGCGAGGAGATCGAGGCCGAGCGGAACGGGCTGACCAGGGTCGCCCGCGACCACCCAGACTGGCTGGCCGCCGACTTCGCGGTGCTGATGGAGCCGACCGACGGCGTGATCGAGGGCGGCTGCCAGGGCACGCTCAGGGCCGAGATCGTGGTGACCGGCAAGCGCGCGCACAGCGCCAGGTCGTGGTTCGGGCTCAACGCCATCCACCGCGCCGAGCCGGTGCTGGCCAGGCTGAACGCCTACGAGGCCAGACTGCCGGTGGTCGACGGGCTGGAGTACCACGAGGGGCTGAACGCGGTCGCCGTGCACGGCGGCGTGGCGGGCAACGTGATCCCGGACGAGTGCGTGGTCTCGGTCAACTACCGGTTCGCGCCCGACCTGTCGGTCGAGCAGGCGCGCCGGCACGTGCGCGAGGTGTTCGACGGGTTCGAGGTCCGCTTCGTCGACGCCGCTCCCGCCGCCAGGCCCGGCCTTACCCACCCGGTGGCCGCCGCCTTCACAGCGGCGGTCGGCGGCGAGCCGCGCGCCAAGCTGGGCTGGACGGACGTCGCCCGCTTCTCGGCCCTGGGGATCCCGGCCGTCAACTACGGCCCAGGAGACCCGAACCTGGCGCATCAGCAGGGGGAGTACGTGTCGCTCGACAAGATCGTGGAGAGCGAGCGAGCGATGGTCGACTGGCTCACAACGTGAAAGTGGCCTTCCTCGCCGGCCATTTGGCGGGGAAAGCCACTTTCAGTCCCGAGCAGCACCCTCGCCAGTTAGACGGGGGCAAGTCGAAATTCGGTTCCCTGCTTTTTTCAAGATTTTTTAGATGCTCGAAAAGGGCGGCTGAGCAGGGAGAACGGCCGTTCGACGCAGGGATCGGGTGAAGCGGGCTAGCGTGTCGGCATGAAACAGACACGTCCCGAGCGTCGTCAGGGGCAGGCCGTGGTCCGCGGCAGTCTCGTGCCCCAGTCGACCTACGATCAGCGCCTGCTCGACACCCAGGGCCCGGCCGACTGGGTGCACCAGGACCCGTGGCGGGTGCTGCGCATCCAGGCGGAGTTCGTGGAGGGCTTCGGCGCGCTGGCCGAGCTGCCCAGGGCCGTCACCGTCTTCGGCTCGGCCCGCACCCACGAGGGCTCGTCCGACTACGCGATGGGCCGCCGCCTGGGCAGGGCGCTGGCGGAGGCCGGGTACGCGGTGATCACCGGCGGCGGGCCCGGCGTCATGGAGTCGGTGAACCGGGGCGCCTCCGAGGTCGACGGCGCGGTCTCGGTGGGGCTGGGCATCGAGCTGCCGTTCGAGCAGCGCCTGAACGACTACGTGGACCTCGGTATCGAGTTCCGGTACTTCTTCGTGCGCAAGACGATGTTCCTCAAGTACTCGTGCGGCTTCATCGCCCTGCCCGGCGGGTTCGGCACGCTCGACGAGCTGTTCGAGGCCCTCACGCTGGTGCAGACGCGCAAGGTCACCTCCTTCCCCGTGGTGCTGATGGGCTCGGAGTTCTGGGGCGGCATGCTGACCTGGATCAAGGAGTCGCTGCTCGGTACCGGCAAGGTCGCCGCCCAGGACCTCGACCTCATCTCCGTCACCGACGACGTCGACGAGGCCGTGCGCATCATCGTGGACGCCGACCTGGCCCGGTCGAAGCAGCAACTGGAGGAGCTGGAAGCCGCCGCGGTCCAGGAAGGCGAACCCCAATAGGCTGATATTTCGTGAATATCTGCGTCTACTGCGCCTCCAGTCTGAAGATCGACCAGAAGTACCTCACCCTCGCCGCAGAGGTCGGCGCCGAGCTCGCCAGGCGTGGTCACACGCTGGTGAGCGGCGGCGCCACCGTCTCCTGCATGGGCGCCGTCACCGCGGCCACCAGACGGGCGGGCGGCCGCACGATCGGTGTGATCCCGCAGGTGCTGGTGGACATCGAGGTCGCCGACAGGGGCTCCGACGAGCTGATCGTCACCGCCGACATGCGCGAGCGCAAGGGCGTCATGGACGCCCGCTCCGACGCCTTCCTGGTGCTGCCCGGCGGGATCGGCACCCTGGAGGAACTGTTCGAGATGTGGACGTCCCGCGTCCTCGGCATCCACGACCGTCCCCTGGTGATCCTCGACCCGTGGGGCCTGTACGCGCCGCTGCGCCAACTGGTGGAGAACATGTACGAGGAGGGCTTCACCAGGGCCAACGTCTTCGACGCGATCTCCTGGACGGCCACGGTCGACGACGCGTTCAGCCACCTGGAGCGCAGGGCCAAGCCGGTGCGTCCGAGCGTGGCGGAACTGGGCGAGGCCGCGGGCTGACAGGGCGGCGAGATGGGTCCGGAGAGGTACCGGTCGGGGTAAGTGCGGGGCTCGTGCCTCGATGGTATGAGTACGATGCCAATGTGCTGGTCGTACTCGCCATCGCCGCGCTCGCCATCCTGGCCGCCGTGGTCCTGGTCTCCCTGGGCAAGGGCGGTGAGCTGACCGAGTTCCCGCCGGACGTGCCACCCCTCGACCTCCCCGAGCCGGGGCAGCTCACGGCCGTCGACTTCATGGCGCTGCAGCTGCCGGTGAACCTGGTGGGCTATCACACGCAGAGCGTCGACGAGACCCTGCGCAGGGCCGCGAACGCGATCAGCGCCCGCGACACCCGGATCGCCGTGCTGGAACAGCGGGTCTCCGAACTGCTGTCCGCCAGGCTGTACGCCCGCCAGGAGGTCTACGCGGCCCCGGGCAGCGGCCCGCGCACCGACCACGAGCCTGAGGCTCCCGCCGCGCCGAGAGAGCTCCCGGAGGACGGCGACCCGGAGCCCGAGGCCGTCGGCGACGAGCCTGAGCCTGCGGTCGCCGACGGCGGGTCCGCGCAAGAAGAGGAGCCCGTGCGCGCCGCGCTGGGCAAGGACGGGGACGAGCGTTCGTGACGGATGTGATCCGCTGCACCTGGGCCGGCATGACCGACCCGCTCTACATGACCTACCACGACGAAGAGTGGGGCAAGCCGGTCACCGGCGACGACCGCGTCTTCGAGCGGGTCAGCCTGGAGGCGTTCCAGTCGGGTCTGTCGTGGCTGACGATCCTGCGCAAGCGGGAGAACTTCCGGGCGGCCTTCGACCGGTTCTCCATCTCCAAGGTGGCCGCCTACACCGAGCAGGACGTCGAGCGGCTGCTCGGCGACCCCGGCATCGTGCGCAACAGGGCCAAGGTGGAGGCGGCGATCAGCAACGCCAGGGCCGCGCTGGAGCTGCCCGACGGGCTGTCGGACCTGGTCTGGCGGTACGCCGACCCCGGCTCGCCGGTCCCCGTGGCCATGGCCGACATCCCCGCCGTCACCCCGGCGTCCAAGGCGCTGGCCAAGGAGCTGAAGCAGCACGGGTTCAAGTTCGTCGGCCCGACCACGGCGTACGCGCTGATGCAGGCCATAGGCCTGGTCAACGACCACATCAAGGGCTGCGTGGCCCGCGACGGCGGCGTCGTCCCGGCCGCGGGCTGACGGCGGCACGCGCCGGTTCAGCGGCCGTGGAACACCGGGCGCTCCTTGGCCAGGAAGGACCTGGTCGCGTCCAGGTGGTCCTGGGAGGCCGCGCAGGCGTCCTGCAGGTCCGCCTCCAGGGCCAGCGACTCCCGCAGCGGGTGCGCCGCCGCGAAGGCCAGCGCGCGCTTGGTGGCCGCGTAGGCCAGCGTCGGCCCCTGCGCCAGCCGCACGGCCAGCTCCTGGGCCGTCTTCAGCACCTCGTCGGCGGGCACCACGCGGGTGACCACGCCCAGCTCCAGCGCGCGGGACGCGTCGAGCGGCTCGCCGAGCAGCATCAGCTCGGCAGCGCGGCCGGGGCCGACCAGCCGCTGCAGGGTCCAGGAGGCGCCGGAGTCGGGGGCCAGGCCGATCCCGGCGAACGCCAGCGCGAACCTGGCCTTCTCCGAGGCGATCCGCAGGTCGCAGGCGAAGGCCAGGGACGCGCCCGCCCCCGCCGCGACCCCGTTGACCGCGGCCACGACCGGCTTGGCCATGGTGGTGATCAGCTCGACGATCGGGTTGTAGTGCTCGCGCACGGTGTTGGCCAGGCCGCGGCCCGCCTTCAGGTTGGCGGCGTGCTCGCGCAGGTCCTGGCCCGCGCAGAAGGCCCGCCCGGAGCCGGTGAGCAGCACCGCCCTGACCTCCGGCGACTCCGCCGCGCGGCGCAGCGCGTCGAGCAGGGCCGCCTTCACCTCGGCCGTCAGCGAGTTCATCGCGTCGGGCCGGTCGAGCGTGATGGTGGCGACGGCGTCGGTCACGTCATAACGGATCACATGTACTCCCTGTCGACGAACGCGGCGGCGGCGGGCAGCAGGCGGGCGGCCTCCTGCTCGAAGTAGGCCCTGGCCTTCTCCCCTGGCCAGCCGGGTGGCAGCAGTTCGGGCGGCAGGCCGGGGTCGCGGAACAGGAAGTTGCGCCAGCCGTGCACGAGCTTGCTCCTGGTCGCGAACACCTGGTCGGGCGGGGCCCCGTCCGGCAGCCCGGCGACCAGCGTGACAGCCTCGGCCAGCCACAGCTCGTACGCCTCGCCGATGGCCGTCAGATCCCACGCCCGCGCGACCAGTTCGCGCGGGTCGCCCTCCAGCGCCGCGTCGAACCTGTCGGCGCGCACGCCCTCGGCCTCCAGCAGGTTGTCGAGCTCGATCGAGGAGCGCGGGCCGATCCAGGTCGTCTCCGACAGCGCCGCGTAGCCGAGAAAGGTCAGGTCGGCGCGGATCCGCTCCCTGCGCGGGCGGTCCTTGACGGGCTCGAACACGATCAGGTGCCACCTGCCGCGCCAGCTCAGGGTTCCGGCTCGGTAAATTCTCAGCGCCGCCTCGTCCAGCCGTCTGACGCACTTCGGCGTGAGCCCGTAGCCGGCCCCCTGCGGCAGCCGCACCGGACACAGCCAGCCCTGCCTGACCATCCGCGAAACGGCTGTCCGCACGGCCGGAGGCGCGATGTCCAGCGCTTTCATCAGACGCACGAGCGCGGCCACGGACGCCTGCCCACCGCGCGATCGCAGGTGGTCCCCGTACAGGTCGAACAGAGCGGCACGAGCATGCACGAAGTCCAGTTTGGACGTCTTCGACCCCCTCGACAACGCATTCTGGGAGGAGATCGTTACCCATGAGGGCTCTCGATGCGGGAGAATAGGACATCACAGAAGACGTGAATGCGCCGACCACCCCCTACGGGCGGTCGAAAATCGCGGGCCGCGGGAGCCCAAGGCAGGAAGGGATGCACGCATGGCGGCGATGAAGCCGCGGACCGGCGATGGTCCGCTCGAGGTCACCAAGGAAGGGCGCGGCATTGTCATGCGGGTCCCTCTGGAAGGTGGCGGCCGGCTCGTCGTGGAGATTTCCGCCGACGAGGCGAAGGCGCTCGGCGAGGCGTTGAAGAACGTCGTCGGCTGAGAGTTCCCGAGACAAACGGTGTTCCACGACCCTGGCGTTCCGTCCGCGCCAGGGTCGCAGACGTTCGAGGAGACGTTTCGTGCCCATTGAGACCACTGCATCGGTGGTCGCAGAGGTTCCCGCCGACGCCGAGCTGCTCGCCGTCCCGTACAACCCCGACCTGCGCCCCGGCTTCGACCTGCACCTGCACGTGCCGGTGTCCGACCTGCTCGCACACTACGACTCCAAGGGGGAGGCCGGCGAGATCGTCGAGGTCCCCGTGGCGCGGGGTGGCGGCGTCGGCCGGGTGCTGCTGTACGGCGTCGGCGACGGCTCGCCGCGCGCCCTGCGCAAGTCCGCGTCCGCGCTCACCCGCCGGGTCAAGGGCCGCGACGGGCTGGTCGTGGTGCTGCCCGAAGGCGACGCCGCCGTCTTCGCGGAGGCCGCGCTGCTCGCCGCGTACACGTTCAGGATCGGCGCGCCGGGCAAGAGGCCCGTCCGCGAGCTGACCTTCGTGACCCCCGACGAGCAGCCCGTACGCCGTGCGCAGCGGGTTGCCGAGGCGGTGGCGCTGGCGCGCGACCTGGCCAACATGCCCTCCTCCACGAAGAACCCCGCCTGGCTCGCGGAGCGCGCGGCCGAGCAGGGCGTCCCGGTCCGGGTGTGGGACGAGGAGCAGCTCCAGGCCGCCGGATTCGGCGGCATCCTGGCCGTCGGGCAGGGCTCGGCCAACCCGCCGCGGCTCATCCAGCTCTCCTACACGCCCGACGAGCCGACCGACCGCCACGTCGTGCTGGTGGGCAAGGGCATCACGTTCGACTCGGGCGGCCTGTCGCTCAAGCCGACCGAGAACATGAAGACGCAGAAGACCGACATGGCGGGCGGCGCCGTGGTGATCGCGGTGCTCGGCGCGCTGGCCGAGCTGGGCGCGCCCGTGCGGGTCACCGGCCTGGTCGCCGCCGCCGAGAACATGCCGTCCGGCACGGCGCAGCGGCCCAGCGACGTCATCACGCACTACGGCGGGCGCACGGTCGAGGTGCTCAACACCGACGCCGAGGGGCGGCTGGTGCTCGCCGACGCGCTCGCCTACGCCGACGCCGAGCTGCACCCCGACGCGGTCGTCGACATCGCCACCCTCACCGGGGCGATCAGCGTCGCGCTCGGCCGCAACATCGGCGCCGTCTACGCCTCCGACGACGCGCTCGCCGGCCAGCTCGTCGAGGCGGGGCGCGACAGCGACGACCGGCTGTGGCGGATGCCGCTGATCGACGACTACGCGCCGGCGCTCGAGTCGCAGGTCGCCGACCTGAGCAACGTCGAGGCCGGGTCCACCTACGGCGCGGGGTCCATCACGGCGGCGCTGTTCCTGCGCGAGTTCGCGGGCAAGCGGCCGTGGGCGCACCTCGACATCGCGGGCGTCGGCAGGAGCACGGTCGACGAGGGCACGCTCAGCAAGGGCGCGACCGGGTTCGGAGTGCGGGTGCTGCTCGACTGGCTGACCCGCCGCTGAGGCGTCCCCGCCCAGGAATGCCCGCCCCGCGGTCAGGGGCGGGCAGGCCGGTTCAGTCGGCGGTCTTGACGGCGGCGAGCAGGCCGTCGCCCAGAGGGATGAGGAGCGAGCGCAGGCGGTCGTCCGCCTGCACGAGCTTGCCCACCTCGCGCAGCGCCACCGTGTCGGGGTCGCGCTGCGACGGGTCGGCGACCCGGTTGTGCCAGAGCACGTTGTCGAAGGCCACCACGCCGCCCACGCGCAGCAGCCTGACGGCCTCGGCCAGGTAGTCGGCGTACTCCTGCTTCGCGCCGTCGGCGAAGACCATGTCGTAGCCGCCGTCGGAGAGCCTGGGCAGCACGTCCAGGGCCCGGCCGGTGATGAGCCGGACCCGCCCGCCCGAGAACCCGGCCTCGGCGAAGGCCTGCCTGGCCAGGCGCTGGTGCTCGGGTTCCACGTCCACGCTGGTCAGCGTCCCGTCTGGACGCATGCCGCGCAGCAGCCACAGACCCGACACCCCGCACCCCGTGCCGACCTCCACGATCGACCTGGCGTTGACGGCCGTGGCGAGGAAGCAGAGCGCGGCCCCGCCTCCGGGAAGGATGGGCGGGGCACCCATCTCCAGCCCGCGCTGCCGCGCCGCGTGCAGGATCTCATCCTCATGATGGAACTGCTCCGCATAGGCCAGAGTGGCCTCTACCGGACTGGTCATCGGCCTCCTCCCCCCACTTTCGTGCGATTGGTCACCGATCGCAGCCTAGGGGAGTCACGCCGGGACGGGAACTCTGGAGCACCCCGAGGCGTTGCAGGTTTAAACGGGCTTTGCCGGTCCGGAAGGCAGTCAGTGCGCACGAAGGGACGAAACCAGGCACTATGGCGGTAGCGGTGGTCCCAGAGAGAGGAGTTCTGGTGGACGAAAGCGACCACCAGACCGATACTCCCGTGTCGTCCGAATGGACGCCTCCCACATGGGAGGAGGTCGTGCGGACGCACTCCGCACGCGTGTATCGGCTTGCCTACAGGCTTACCGGCAACGTCCATGACGCCGAAGACCTCACACAGGAGGTCTTCGTCAGGGTTTTCAGGTCCTTGTCGAGTTACACCCCCGGCACGTTCGAGGGGTGGCTGCACCGGATCACGACCAACCTGTTCCTCGACATGGCGCGGCGCAAGCAGCGCATCAGGTTCGAGGGGCTGGCCGACGACGCCGCCGAGCGGCTGCGCGGTCGTGAGCCGTCGCCGCAGCAGGCGTTCGACGACGCCCATCTCGAACCGGACATCCAGGCGGCGCTCGACGCGCTCGCGCCTGAGTTCCGGGCCGCGATCGTGCTGTGTGACATCGAGGGCCTGTCGTACGAGGAGATCGCGGCCACGCTCGGCGTCAAGCTGGGCACGGTCCGGAGTCGTATCCATCGTGGCCGGGCGCAGTTGCGGGAGGCGCTCGATCATCGGGCCCCCCGTAGTTCCCAGTTCCCCCCGCCAGCATTCCCGTCGGGGACCCGTGGGGAGGAAGTCTGATATGTCGCATCTTGGTGAACGTGTATCCGCGCTCGTCGACGGTGAACTCAATCACACCGAACGCGAGCGCGCCCTGGCCCATCTGACCTTCTGTGGCGACTGCAGGCGTGAGGTGGAGTCGATGCGGGCGCTGAAGTCGCGCCTGCGGTCGCTCGACGGCCCGGCGATGCCGGCCGACCTGACGATGTCGCTGCTGCGGATGGCCGAGCCTGGTGGCCCGCTGCCCCCTCGGGAGCGGCCTTTCCCTACCAGGACGTTCGGAGGGGTGCCGCTCCCAGGGCCGCACAGCATCGCCCCTTTGGACAACCGCCCTCGCAGGGACGCCACTGGTGGAGCATCGGGCCCTGGTCGAGGGGGTAGACGGCGCAGCACGTACGTGGCGGTCGGCGTGGTTTCGGCGGCCGTCGCGCTCGGCACCTTCTTCGCGGCCTCCGGGGTCGGCCAGACCACGAACGCTCCGCCGGTCGAGCTGTTCCACCCGGCGCCGCGCACGCCCGCGACGCCGCCCCCGACCGCCACGCCCTGACGCAGGCACGCGCGGGGTGCTCTCGCCTGGGATACTCGGGATGGCGTAGTCGCCGACGTCAGGGGCATACGATCTGGGTTCGGGATTTGTCAGGAGATTGTGGCAGGTTTTCCTACCTGTCCGGAATTTCGTTGACAATCGCTTTACGACTCTCGTATGCCGCCGACGCCAGGATTGCGGTGTCCGAGCAAGGAGTGGTGAGATCTAGATGACCGACGAGACGCGCCCCGACGATGGACGCACGCCGTCGGACTTGCCCGAGCCACAGGGGCGGCCGGACTTCCTGCCCTCGGACGAGCAGCGAGAGCAGCCCGGCCGGCGGTCCGAGACGGTCTCGTCCGAGTGGGGCGACCCGTCGGGCCGTCCCGCCTTCGGCGCCCAGGGCTCCCCGGACGACCGCACACGCCCGTCTGACGACCCGCACCGCGGCAGGCCGCCCTACGGCGCCCCAGACTCGTTCAGCGCTCCCGGTTCCTTCAGCACTCCGGACTCCTTCGGCAGGCCGGACTTCGTCGGGCACACGCCCGGTGACGCCGCCCGCGGGAACCCTCCCCACGACAACTCGACACGCGTGTTCGAGAACCCGTCCTTCGGCGGTCCCGCCGGGCCGCCGCCTCCGAGCAACGCGCTCGGGATGGGCGCGGGCTGGGCGCCGCCTCCCGCGCACGGTGCAGGCCCGTCCGGGGCCGCGGCCGGCCGCCGGGGGCCCAGCACCGGAGTGCTGGTCGTCGTTGCCGTCATCATCGCCCTGGTGGCCTCGCTGGCGGGCAGCCTCGGCACGTACCTGCTGACCAGGTCGTCCGGCAGCACCGACCCGAACTACAGCCTCGGGCCCGCCCCCACGGGCGCCACGAACCGGCCGCCGGACTCGGTGGCGGGCGTCGCAGCCAGGGTGCTGCCCAGCGTGGTCTCGCTGGAGGTCGGCAACGGCAGCAGCACCGAGGGCGCGACAGGCTCCGGCTTCCTGATCAAGGACGGTTACGTGGTGACCAACAACCACGTGGTCGTCATGGCCGCCAAGGGCGGCGAGATCCGGATCATGTTCAACAACCGCAAGACCACCACCGGGCGCATCGTCGGCCGCGACCCCGGCTCCGACCTGGCCGTGGTCAAGCCCGAAGAGACCTTCGGCACCCCCGAGATCACGCTCGGCAACTCCGACCAGGTGGTCGTCGGCGACCCGGTCATCGCGATCGGCTCCCCGCTGGGCCTCACCGGCACGGTCACCACGGGCATCGTCAGCTCGCTCAACCGTCCCGTCATCGCGGGCGACGAGAGCGGCACCAGCACCGAGGAACCCGCCTACATCAGCGCCATCCAGACCGACGCCGCCATCAACCCGGGCAACTCGGGCGGCCCGCTGGTCAACGGCCGAGGCGAGGTCGTCGGCGTGAACTCCGCGATCGCCACCCTCAGCCGCAGCGTCACCAGCCAGAGCGGCAGCATCGGCCTCGGCTTCGCGATCCCGGTCAACCAGGCCCGGCGCGTCGCCCAGGAACTCGTCACCACCGGCAAGGCCAAGCGTCCCAAGATCGGCATCGTCCTCGACAAGGACTACAAGGGGCCCGGCGTCCGCATCGCGTCCGACTCGGTGGAGGGCCGCCCGCCCGTCGACGCCAACGGGCCCGCCGCCAAGGCCGGGCTCAAGGGCGGCGACGTCATCATGGAGCTCGACGGCCTGCGCCTGCAGGACGGCAACGAGCTCATCGCCCTGATCCGCAGCAAGGCGCCCGGCTCCAAGATCAGTGTGAAGTACCAGCGAGCAGGCCAGGAACGCACCGCCACCCTGACCGTCACCGCCGAAGGCGACCCGGCCCCCACCCCGTCCTGATCCCTTGTGCCCGGTGGGGGTTCTGCGAGCTGAGTGGTCCTTGCGGCGGTGAGGGGTCTTGCGGGCGGGCTTTCCGTTCCGGCGTGAAGATCTTTTACGGCAGGCAGGGGAAGACCCGCCCGCCGACCGTGGCCGGTGGCGTTCCAGGGGTACGGTCACCGGCCGCACGCCCGGCCCGCCGTGACGAGACGGTGAGACCATCTGAGCGGTTCGTGGTCATCCGGGGGGCGGAGGGCCTACCCATCCATGAATGCCTTTAGTCTGGAGGAGACCGGGGTTGTCCTCGGAGCGACTGGACTGCGGTAGGAGCTCACGGTGTTCGGACTCGGGTGGATGGAGGCAGGAGCGCTGATCGTCATCGCGCTGCTGGTCTTCGGTCCCGACAAGCTGCCCCAGGCGGCCTCACAAGCAGGCAAAACGCTGCGCAACCTGCGCCGGATGGCCAACAACGCCCGCGACGACCTGCGCGCGGGCCTTGGGCCTGAATTCCAGAACTTCGACCCGAACGACCTCAACCCTCGGAACTTCGTCCGCAAGCACCTTCTGGACGACCTCGAGGACGACTGGAACAACACCCCGCGAAGCCTGGAGCCCGCCACCGCCCCGTACACCCCGGAGCCGGTGGACGAGCTCGGCTACGGCGAGCTCCCGCCCTACGACTCGGAAGCCACCTGACGCCACGCTCCGGATTCGCCGGCAGGGCAGGAGTCTTCCTCGTCCGACGCCGCCTGGCGGGCGGTGGGTAAGCGCACACCTGAATGACATCGGCCCCAAGAAGCTTCTTCTTGGGGCCACTTTCGTGATGAAGGCGATCCGGCGGAAAGCCGCACGGAGACGATCGCCGGTCCTGTCGTGAAGACAGGTCGGGCCCGCTCGAGATGAGCGGGCCCGAAACCAGTGCCTCGGTTCAGTGGCGGGTCGGGGCGAGGCCGAGTTGGAGGCCCTTGATGCTGGAGGAGCGCTTGCTCAATGCTCCGGCGATCTTGTCGAGCTCCATCGCCGCCGGCGAGTCGGGGTCGGTGAGGACCAGCGGCTTGCCCTCGTCGCCGCCCTCGCGCAGCCGCAGGTCGATCGGCACCTGGCCGAGCAGCGGCACGCGGGCGCCCAGCGTGCGCGTCAGCGCGTCGGCGACCGTCTGGCCGCCGCCCTCGCCGAAGACGGAGATGCGCTCGTCGCAGTGCGGGCAGGGCAGCCACGCCATGTTCTCGATGACGCCCGCGATCTGCTGGTGGGTCTGGGCGGCGATCGAGCCGGCCCGCTCCGCCACCTCGGCGGCGGCCATCTGCGGGGTGGTGACGACCAGGAGCTCCGCCGACGGCAGGCGCTGCGCCACCGAGATGGCGATGTCGCCGGTGCCCGGAGGCAGGTCGAGGAGGAGGATGTCGAGGTCGCCCCAGTAGACGTCCGCGAGGAACTGGTGGAGCGCGCGGTCGAGCATCGGGCCGCGCCAGACCACCGGGGTGTTGCCTTCTGGCTTGAACATGCCGACCGAGATGACCTTGATGTCATGCGCCACCGGCGGCATGATCATGTCCTCGACCTTGGTGGGGCGCTCGGAGGCGCCGAGCATGCGCGGCACGCTGTGGCCGTAGATGTCGGCGTCGACGATGCCGACCTTGAGCCCGTTGGCGGCCATGGACGCCGCCAGGTTGACCGTCACGGACGACTTGCCGACGCCGCCCTTACCGCTCGCCACGGCGAAGACCCGGGTCAGCGAGCCCGGCTGGTTGAACGGGATCTCCTTCTCAGGGCCCCGGTTGCCGCGCAGCTTGGTCTGGAGGGCCTTGCGTTGCTCGGTGCTCATGACGTCGAGCTCGACCTCGACGCCCGTGACTCCGTCGAGGTTGGAGACCGAAGTGGTGACGTCGCGGCGGATGGTGTCCTTCAACGGGCAGCCGGACACCGTGAGGTAGATGCCCACGCGCACGGCACCGTCGGGCGCGATGTCGACGCTCTTGACCATGCCGAGGTCCGTGATCGGACGACGGATCTCGGGGTCGATGACGGTGGCGAGAGCGGCCGTCACCTGTTCCTGGGTTGGTGCCATCGAAGTCTCGGCACGAGGGAGTGCCGTCCCTCCTTTGTCGGTATATGTATGACAGGCGCTGCACGCCAGTGGAGATGCCCTCCATGGTATGAACCAGCGGTGCAACCCGGTTAATCCGAGCCTTTTAGGTGTCCGTGCAACGTCTTAAGGTTACTCCGTGACTCTTCTGGGCGACGAGGGCCTGACCACCGAGGAGCTGACGGTCTGGCGGATGCTGCAGCGCGCCCAGGTGCGGATCACCCGCCATCTGGAGGCGGAGCTGCTCGTCGCCCATGACCTCCCGCTGGCCTCCTACGACGTGCTCATGCAGCTCGCCGAGGCCCCGGAGCGGCGGCTGCGGATGAACGACCTGGCGGGCCGGGTGCTGCTCTCGCGCAGCGGTCTGACCAGGCTCATCGACCGGCTGCAGCGCGACGGGCTGGTGGCGCGCGAGGCGTGCGCGAGCGACGCGCGGGGGCTGTTCGCGGTGCTGACCGACGCGGGCGCGGACCGGCTGGCCGAGGCCACGCCCACCTACCTGCACGGGATCAGGAGCCAGTTCCTGGACATGCTCGGGCAGGGCGAGCTCGGCCAGGTCCGGGCGATGCTGGCGAAGCTGGACCTCACCTCCTGAGGTCCTCCGCCAGCTGCTGAAGCTCCGAGCGCAGGTAGTCGCGGGTGGCCACCTCGCCGACGGCCAGCCTGAGCCCGGCGATCTCGCGGGTGAGGTACTCGATCTCGGCCTGGTTGCGCCGGTCGACCTCACGGTCGTGCTCGTACTGGACGCGGTCCCTGTCGGACTGCCGGTTCTGGGCCAGCAGGATCAGCGGCGCGGCGTAGCTGGCCTGGAGCGACAGGGCGAGCGTGAGGAAGATGAAGGGGTAGGGGTCGAACCTGAGGGGCGCGGGCAGGACGACGTTCCACACCATCCAGACCATGACGAACACGGTCATGTAAACGAGGAAGCGGGCAGTGCCGAGGAAGCGGGCGAACCGTTCCGCCCAGCGGCCGAACACCTCCGGGTCGTAGTGCGGGCGCAGCGAGCGCCGCAGGGCCCTGGGCTGGTCGAGGCGTTCAGTCGTCATGGATCACTCTTTCTCGCCAGTCCTCGGGAAGCAGGTGGTCGAGCACGTCGTCGACGGTGACCGCGCCGACGAGCCTGCCCAGTTCGTCGACGACCGGCGCCGCCACCAGGTTGTAGTTGGCCAGGTAGGACGTGACCTCCTGCAGCGGCAGCTCCGGCCTGATCGGGTCGAGCGCGGTCTCGATCACGCTGCCCAGCAGGGTGGACGGCGGTTCGCGCAGCAGCCGCTGGAAGTGGGCCACGCCCAGGAAGGCGCCCGTCGGGGTCTCGGTGGGCGGGCGGGTGACGTAGACCTGGGCGGCGACGGCGGGCGTCAGGTCCTGCTGCCGGATGTGCGCGAGCGCGTCGGCCACGGTGGCGGTCGGCGGCAGGATCACCGGCTCGCTGGTCATCATGCCGCCGGCGGTGTCGTCCGGGTAGGTGAGCAGCCGCCGCACGGGCGCCGCCTCGTTGGGCTCCATCAGCGCGAGGAGCCTGGCGGCCTGCTCGGCGGGGAGGCCGTGCAGCAGGTCGGCGGCGTCGTCGGGGCCCATCTCCTCCAGGACGTCGGCGGCCCGTTCGGGCTCCAGCTTGCCGAGGATGCCGATCTGGTCGTCGGGCGGCAGCTCCTCCAGGACGTCGGCGAGCCGCTTGTCGTCGAGCGCGTGGGCGATCTCGACGCGCCGCTTGGCCGGCAGTTCGTGCAGGGCGCCGGCCATGTCGGCGGCCCGCAGCGACTCGAACGCGGCGATCAGCCCTGCGGCGCCCTGGTCCTGCTGCAGGATGTCGAAGCCGGACACCTCGCTCCAGTCGAGGATCCGCATCTCGCGCCGCCTCCTGCCCCGGTAGGCGGCGATCTTCGTGACGTGCCAGGCCGAGGGGCTGGTCTCCTCCATGGCGACGTCGTGGACGGTCATCGGCTCGCCGCCGACCTGGACGGTCAGGTCCAGCATCTCCCCGATGACGAGGGTCTCGGTGGTGCGCTTCTCGAACCTGCGCATGTTGATGCGTCCGGTGAAGACGACCGCGCCGGCCTCGATGCCGCGCACCCTCGTGATGGGCAGGAACACGCGACGGCGCGGCTGCATCTCGACCACCATGCCGTGCACGTTGGGCGGCAGGTGGTCGTGCAGGCCGACCACGACGTCCCTGATGCGGCCGATCTGGTCGCCCGCGGGGTCGAAGATCGGCGTCCCGGCCAGGCGGGCCACGAAGATCTTCACTACAGCAGGCTAACAGTGCTGGGGCATTGCGCTCTGGACGCTGGTCGTGTCAGTATCAAACCCGTTTAATGGTAATTACCCGAATGGTGTGGCTATGAGGTATACGGGACTGGCCGTCGCGTTTGTGTCGGCTTGTTGCTTCGGGTTCTCGGGGCCCATGGCCAAATACCTGATCGCCGCCGGCCTCACCCCGATCGAGGCGGTCTGGGCCAGGATGGCGGGCGCGGGCCTGCTGCTCCTCGCCGTGCTGGCGGTGGCCAAGCCCAGCGCGCTGCGCATCCCGCGCTCCCGGCTGCCGTTCCTCGTGCTGTACGCGGTCGTGGCGGTCGCCGGGGTGCAGTCACTCTATTTCGTCGCCATCACCCGGCTGCCGGTGGGGGTCGCGCTCCTGCTGGAGTTCATGGCGCCGGTGATGGTGGTGCTGTGGGTCCGGTTCGTCCGCAAGGTGCGGCTGGCCCGCGCGGCCTTCGTCGGCGCGGTGACCGCCGTGGTGGGGCTGGCCATCGTGGTGGAGGCGTGGCAGGGGCTCCGCCTGGACGCCCTGGGGCTGCTGCTCGGCCTGGTGGCGGGCGCGTGCTGCGCCGGATATTTCCTGATGAACGATAGTTTCGGGGACGACGTGGACCCCCTCGGGCTGATCGCCTGGGGCATGACGGGCGCCGCCGTCGTCCTGCTGCCGTTCTCGCGGCCGTGGAACATCCCCTGGCAGGCGTTCACCGTCCAGGCCACCCCCGAGGGCGGGCAGACGCTGCCGGTGCTGGGCGCGTACCTATGGATGGTGCTCATCGCCACCGTGGCGGCCTACATCCTCGGCGTGAACGCGGTCAGGCGGCTGTCGGCGGCGGTGGGAGCGACGGTCGCCTCGCTGGAGGTCATCGGCGGCGCGGTGGTGGCCTGGGCGCTGGTGGGCGAGACGCTGGGCCTGTTCCAGATCGTGGGCGGCCTGATCGTCCTCGTGGGCGCGCTGCTCGCGCAGACGGCCACCTCCGCCGCCCCGGTGCCGTCGCTGGAGCCGGAACCGCAGGTCAGAGCCGGGGTGTGAGCCGCAGCACGGTCGACTCGCGGGCCCAGCGGTCGGTGAGGTGCTCGCTGTCGGGGGCGTTGAGCCGCTCCTTGGCCAGAGCGGCCACCGCCTCCGCCTCGGCGGCCTGGTCGACGACGTGCACGTCGGCCTCGAAGTCCGCCAGCTGGGCGCCGTTGTCCTTGCTGCGCAGCGTCACCCGGACGGTGCCGAGCCGGTCGAGCCCGGGCAGGCGCTGCTCGCCTCCGCCGGTCACCAGATAGATCGCGCCGTCGTGCCAGGCGTGCCAGGCCAGGCGCGGACGGTCGAGGCCGACCCAGAGGACGCCCGACTTCTTGGCGCCCTCCTCGATGACCGCGCTGGTGTCGCTCACGACCCCGACTGTAGCTTCGAGCCATGCGCATCGGCCACCTACTCGCCTCAGGACGCAGCGCGGACGTCTACGCCCTCGACGAGGGCCGAGTGCTGCGCAGGTACCGCTCCGGCCACGACGCCACCGGTGAGGCCGTGCTGATGGCCCACCTGTCGGCCAGCGGCTTCCCGGTGCCGCGCGTCCATCCGGGCGGCGAGGCCCGCACGGACCTGGTGATGGATCGGCTGTCCGGGCCGACGATGGCGCAGGCACTGCTGTCGGGGTCGATGGCGGCCGAGGAAGGCGGCGAGACCCTCGCCCGGCTGCTCGGCCACCTGCACACCGTCCCCGCACGGGCGGGGAACGGTCCTGGAGACCGCATCCTCCACCTCGACCTGCATCCGGAGAACGTCCTGCTGACTCCGGAGGGGCCGGTCGTGATCGACTGGTGCAACGCCGAGGAGGGGCCGCCCGGCCTCGACTGGGCCATGTCGGCGCTGATCCTGGCCCAGGTCGCCGTCGCCGCGGCGCCGGAGCGCGCCGCGGCCGTGCGTGCCGTGCTCGTGTCCCTGCTGGAGAACCGCGGCACCGAACCCGGCGGGCACGTCGGTGAGGCCCGCGCCAGGCGGGCCGCCGACCCGAACCTCACCCGCGACGAGATCGACCGCCTTGACGAGGCGGTGGCCCTCGTCCGAGCCGGGCTCGGGTGAGAGCGCGGCGCGGACGGCTACGCCCTCGACGGGACGTTCACCTGGCAGGTGAGGATGCGGGCCTGCTGCTTCGTCTCCGCCTCCTGCTGGTCGTAGGTCGGGGTGGCGCAGAGGAACAGCGTGCGGCCGTCCTCGCCGCCCAGTGCGCAGGCCACCAGCTTGAGGTCGCCGGTGCCGACCTCGTCCACGATCTCCCCGCCCTCGCGCACCCGGACGGCCCGGTTGCCGCCCGCGTCGGCCACCCACAGCGCGCCCTCGGCGTCCAGCGCGATCCCGTCGGGGGCGATCTGGCCGGGAGCGCCCTCGGGGAGCGCGAAGTCCGCCCACACACGCCGGCCGGTCAGGGAGCCGTCGGGCCGGATGTCGAACGCGGTCAGCCGCGGCGCCCAGGACTCGGCGACCACGAGGGTCGAGCCGTCGGGCGTGATGACCGCGCCGTTCGGGAACGCCATGTCCTCGGCGACCACGGTCACCGCGCCGTCGGGGTCCACCCGCACCAGGTTCGTGGGGCCCATGGTGGTGAAGTCGATGCCACCGACGTAGGCACGCCCGCTCGCGTCCACCACCATGTCGTTGGCCATCCCCCCGACGTGGGCGGACAGGTCGGCGTGCTCGGTGGTCCGCCCGTCGCGCACCCGCAGGAGCCTGCTGTCGCGCATGGAGACCACCAGCAGGCTGCCGTCGGGCAGCCAGCCCAGCCCGGACGGCGACCCCGGCACCTCGGCCACCACCTCGGCGTCGCCGTCGAGGGAGATGGCCGTGACCCGGTAGCGCCAGAAGTCCGACACCCACAGGCGGCCCTCGTGCCAGCGCGGCCCCTCGAAGAAGGCGCCGCCGTCGATCAGGGTTTCCAGCTTCATGCCGCTCTCCTCGTCGTGGAGCGCCCCTTTCGGGCGCGTCTCACGGGGGACGTCGCAGCCGTGCGACCGGTCTCGACATCCCTGACGAAGAATTTCCGCGCGAGGCGCCCGGAGGGAGAGCGGTAGCTCAGGAGCGGTAGGAGCGGCGGTGCAGCTCGCGCACCTGCTGGGCCAGCTCGGGCGCCGGCCCGTCCACCTGGGCGCCGGGTACGACGTCGCGGATCGGCAGGGTCCGCACGGGCGGCGGGGGCGCGCCCATCTCGCTCAGCCAGCCCGCCAGCTGCTCGGAGGACGCGGCGTAGACGATGCGGCCCAGCCCCACCCAGCCGTGCGCGGCGGCGCACATCGGGCAGTGCTCGCCGGACGTGTAGACGGTGGCCACCGCCCGCTCCTCGGGGGTGAGGTGCGTGGCGGACCAGCGTGCCAGCTCGAACTCGGGATGGCGGGTGTGGTCGCCGCCCGCCACCCGGTTGTGGTCTTCGGCCAGGACGGTCCCGTCGCCGGAGACGAGGACCGAGCCGAACGGCTCGTCGCCCTCCTCCAGGGCCTCGGTCGCCAGTTCCACGCAGCGGCGCAGGTGGCGCAGGTCGGTCTCGTCCACCATGACGGGCTCCTCACATGCGATCTTCGAGGCCATGCTAGCCAGCGGATGGACGAGAACTCGATTTCCGCCATCGGGTGAAAGGGGGTGTGCCGATCCCGAGAAACGGAGCCCGAGCTTGATGACCGATACCGAACCGGACGACGCGGAGGTGATCGACCGTGCCCGGCGTGACCCTGCCGTCTTCTCCGTGCTGTTCAACCGGCACGCTCCCGCCCTCCACCGTTACGTGACCCGGCGTCTGGGCGACTCGCTGGCCGACGACGTCGTGGCCGACACGTTCCTGGCGGCCTTCCGACGGCTCAAACGCTACGACACCGCCCACCGCGACGCCCGCCCATGGTTGTACGGCATCGCCGCGAACCTCATCGGCACGCACCGCCGCGCCGAGGTCAGGGCGTACCAGGCGCTGGCCAGAACCGGCGTGGACGAGGTGGCGGAGAGCTACGCCGACCGGGTGGAGGCCCGGGTGTCGGCCTCGGCGGCGCACCGTGAGCTGGCGGGGGCGCTGGCAGTGCTGTCGCCCGACGACCGCGAGGTGCTGTTGATGGTCGCCTGGGCCGACCTCAGCTACGAGGAGGTGGCGCGGGCGCTCGGCATCCCCATCGGCACGGTGCGGTCCCGCCTCCACCGTGCCCGGAGAAAGACCCGTGAAGCCCTGGGCGGAACGGATCCGTCCGCTGTCGAACCGGAAGGCAAGGAGGTCACTCGTGGATGAGCTGAAGCTGCTGAGCGAGATGCGGGCGGACGCGCCGGAGCCCGATGCGGAGCGGCTGCGCTCGCTGCGCGCCCGCGCGCCGAAGCGCCGGCGCCGGTTCTGGCTCGCGCCCTCCCTGCTGGCGGCGGCGACGGCCGCGACGGCGGTGGCGGTCGCCATGTCCGGCCCGCAGTCTCACGCTGTCCGGCCGACGGTGACCGCCGAGCCCCGGCCGGTGAGCGCCGAGACCGTGCTGCTGCGGGCCGCTCAGGCGGCGGAGCGGCGGCAGACGCCCGAGACCCCCCGTCCCGATCAGTGGATCTACCGGAAGGTCGCCGTCAAGGAGGCGGACGGGTCCGCGGCCAGAGTTCAGGAGGTCTGGCTGCGCTACGACGGCACCCGCGAGGCCGTGCGCGTGGGCGACGGACGTCTCGAGACGAGGAAACTCGCCCCGGGCCTGTCTCCCAGCAGGTTCGCGGCCAAACTGGCCCAGCTGCCCACCGACCCCGGCGAACTCCTGGCGCAGGTCAAGAGTGACCCGTACTGGGCGACCAGGTCGGCGGAGCGCCCCGACGAGCGCGCCTACCGCGCGCTGGCGATCTACCTCGACCACGACGTCCCCGTGCCGCCCAAGCTCCAGGGGGCGATGTACCGCGCCCTCGCCCAGATCCCTGGTGTCCGGGTCGACAGCGGCGTACAGGACGTGTCGGGCAGGACGGGCATCGGGCTCGCGTACGAGTCGGGCAGCGCGGGCACCTTCGGGACGGACCGCGACTCCGCGGGGCAAGTGATCTCCCGGACCTATCTCATCCTCGACCCCACGACCTACCAGCTCCTCGGCATGCGGGTGGACTACCTGAAAGACAAGATCGTCCGGGATCGGGTGGCCTTCCGCGCCGGAACCACGTACGCGACCGCGAACCTCGCCGCGGGCGTCGTCGACCGGCCCGGTGACGTCCCCCGGTAGCCGCCGGAGGAACGGCCGGGGTGGCGGCCGCCCGGCCGGGACGAGCCACTAGCGTGTGCCGCATGCGCTCACGTCGTTCTGTACTCGCGGTGCCCGGCAGCAACCCGCGCTTCCTGGAGAAGGCCCAGACCCTCCCCGCCGACGAGGTCTTCCTGGACCTGGAGGACTCCGTCGCGCCGCTGGCCAAGGAGGAGGCGCGGCAGAACGTCGTGGCGGCGCTGCGCGGGGGCGACTGGACGGGCAAGACGCGGGTGGTCCGGGTCAACGACCTGACGACCCAGTGGACCTACCGCGACGTGATCGAGGTCGTCGAGGGGGCGGGGGAGCACCTCGACTGCCTGATCCTGCCCAAGGTGCAGGACCCCACCGAGGTCGTCTGGCTCGACACGCTGCTCACCCAGATCGAGAAGACGATGGGCCTGGACGTGGGCCGCATCGGCATCGAGGCGCAGATCGAGAACGCCCGGGGCCTGGTCAACGTCGACGCCATCGCCGGGTCGTCACGGCGGCTGGAGGCCCTGGTGTTCGGCCCCGCCGACTTCATGGCCTCCATCAACATGCGGACCCTCGTCGTCGGCGAGCAGCCGCCCGGCTACACCGAGGGCGACGCCTACCACTACATCCTGATGCGCCTGCTGATGGCCGCCAGGACGCACGACCTCCAGGTGATCGACGGCCCTTACCTGCAGATCAAGGACGTCGAGGGCTACAAGCGGGTGGCCCGCCGCGCCGCCGCGCTCGGCTTCGACGGCAAGTGGGTGCTCCACCCGCTGCAGGTGGACGCCGCCAACGAGGTGTTCTCCCCGGCCCAGGACGACTACGACCACGCCGAGCTCATCCTGGAGGCCTACGACTACTACACGACGGTCGAGCGGCGCGGCGCGGTCATGCTGGGCGACGAGATGATCGACGAGGCCTCGCGGAAGATGGCGCTGGTCGTGGCGGCCAAGGGCCGGGCCGCGGGGCTCCGCCGCACCAGGAGCTTCACACCTTCAGACCGATCGTCGTGAAGAACCAGAACGAGGACGTCAGCCAGAGCCCGACCAGCGCGGTGAAGGCCAGCGAGCCGAGCACGGGCAGGGTCCAGCCGGGCGTGCCCCGCCTGGGCAGGGCCAGCATCTTCGCGGTGAACACGCCGTAGAAGAAGCAGCCGAGCAGCGAGTGCGCGAGGACCCTCGGCACGTCGTACTGCAGGCCCAGGGCGTACAGGCAGTGGAAGGCGACCGGGATCGTCAGGACGAAGGCCATCCGGCCCGACCAGCGGTGCACCGCCGGGGGGATGGTGACGCCGAGCCTGCCCCACATCGACAGGGCGGAGACCACCTGGACGACGGCGAGCGTGCACGCGCCGGTCGTCAGCCAGGCCTTCATCGGCAGCGCCCCGGAGAACCCGGCGGGACCGACGGCGAAGCCGGTCGGGGCGTGGACGCGTCCGAAGACGCCGAGCGCGATCATCACCAGGCCGCCTGCCAGGAGCGGCGCCAGCAACGGGGTGAGGCCGCGAGCGTGTCGCGCGGTGGCGGTCACTGGATCTCCTGGATGAAGCCGTCGACGTCCTTGGGGTAGAGGGTGGCCTGGTCGAGGGCCACGGGGTTGGTGGGCCGGTCGCCGTCCAGTTCGGGGATCCGGAGCTGCCTGTCGTCCTCGTAGGCGGCGCCGACCTGGTAGAAGCCGCCCTGCGGGCGCTTCAGCACGATCCAGCCGGCCCTGATCTTCGCGCCCCTGACCTGTGCGGTGGCCCGGTAGAGGCCGGACGGCTTCCTGACGGTCCCGGCGGTGAAGGTCCACTTCTTGCCGCCGAGCGCGAGCCAGCCCCTGGCCTGCCCGCCGCCGAGCGTGGCGCTCGCCGTGGCACCGCCGAAGCCTTTCAGCGTGGCCTTTCCGGCCGCCGCGCCGCCCTTGAGCCAGGCTTCCGTCCGGCCGTCGCAGAAGTAGCCGACGGCCTTGCCGTCGCGGACGGAGATCGCGATCAGGCCGCCGTCGCCCTTCACGTAGCCCGCGTAGTCGGCCTTGTCGACGGTCTGTTTCGCGGTCGGCGTGGGAGCGGCAGGAGCGGCGGCCGGGGTGGCCGGCGCCGGTTCGGAGGGGGTGTTGGCGGCGGCGGTGTTCGCCGCCGGTGTCGCGTTCATGCTGGCGACACCGAGCCCGGCGGCGAGCACGGCCCCCGCCGCCAGGGTGATGACAGGTCCCAGCCTTGACATGGACTGCTCCCGGGGTTGACGTTCCTATGCCCTGAGCATCCGCCTAATTGGCCGTACCGTCTGTGAAGTTTTGCGCACCCACCGGACACAATAAACGAATGCAGGAAAATCCCGGTTCACAGGTTCCGTACGGCCCGCAGCCCGGAGCGCCCGCCCAGCCGTACCCGCAGCGGACGCAGCCCTGGCTCCTGCCCACGCCCTCCGGGGAGAGGTACGACCACCTGGCCAGGAACGCGGCCACCACCCGGATGTGGCGGCAGATCGTCGGCACGATCACCGTGGGCGGCGGGTTCTTCGTCATCGGCCTGGTGGTGCTGTTCGTCGGGATGGTGATCGCGGCCATCGTGGGCATCCCCGTGTCGCTGAAGCCGGACCAGCTCTTCGGCGACCCGGTGTTCGGGCTGGTCTTCCTGCTGCTGTCGATCGCGGCGGTGCTGCCCCTGGTGTTCGGCACGGCCGCGCTGATCCAGCACCGCAGGCCGGGGACGCTGTCGTCGGTGGCGGGCCGGTTGCGCTGGTCGTGGCTGCTGAGCTGTGTCGGCGTGGCCGTGGTGGCGTTGCTGCTGGGGCAGGTCGCGCAGGTGCTCGCGCTGATGGCGACCGGGCAGCAGATCTCGGACATGTTCGGCTGGAAGGGCTGGGCGGCCTTCCTGCCCGCGTTGATCGTCATCGTCGTGCTGGTGCCGTTCCAGGCGGCCACCGAGGAGTACATGTTCCGCGGCTGGGTGCTCCAGGCGTTCGGGGCGCACCTGCGCAACCCGGTGTGGGGCATCCTGCTGGGGTCGGTGGCGTTCGCCTCGCTGCACGGCTACACCTGGGTCGGCCTGCTGGACGTGTTCAGCTTCGGCGTGGTCATGGGCTGGCTGGCGGTGCGCACGGGCGGGCTGGAGGCGCCGATCGCGATGCATGTGGTGAACAACATGCTGGCGTTCGGGCTGAGCGCCGCGGCCGGGCAGCTCGACAGGGCGCTGCAGCAGGGGGAGGTGCCCTGGCAGTCGCTGGCGGGGACGGTGGTGCAGCTCGCGGTGTTCGCTTTCGGCGTGCTCCATCTGGCCAAAAAGCGGGCAGTAAGCACGATTTCCGGATGAATCGCCGCAGAGGTGCCAGGAATCTCGCTAGAGAGGTCTCGCCATTCGGGCTCCGGCGTGTTGCTCTGGATCCTGTGAGTGGGCGAGGATTGCGGAGGTGATCTTGGGGATCGGACGAGCCGCATGGGGATGGTGAGCCTGGAACGGTCCCCAGGCCCCGGGCCGGTCCGGCCGGGTACGACCGCTGCTCGACCGGCTCGACGAGCGCGACCGGTTCGACTAGTTCGGCTAGGAGGTGCGACGCGTGGCATCCGGTCCCAGTGACCCGCCACGGCGGACGCCGGGTGACGACGACCCGCGTCCCGAGGACGCGCACGGTCAGGACGAGCCCAGGATCCGGCACACCCCGCCGGGCCCCACCGACGACCGGGCTCGGGGCTTACCCCTGGCCTCCCCCTGGGGCATGCCGCCCTTCTCCGCCCCCACGCCTGAGGACGAGCCTCCGGACCCGCCCAAGGGGCGCAGGCCGTACAGCTCGCCGACGTCCGAGACCGAGGCGCCCCGCCGCTCGCGTCGCGTGACCCATCCCGACAAGCTCGTCGCCGGCACCCCGACGCGTCCCCGGCCCGAGACGGAGGCCGAGCCTCCCCACCGCGAGCCCCCGTACCACCTGCCGCTTCCCGAGGAGGCGGAGCCCGAGGCCGCCGAGCCGGACGAGCCGCCTCAGCCCGGCGAGGCCCCCGGTGAGGACCCCGGTGAGGACGGGGTGCGCCGGGTCGGGAGGCCGCCCGGCGGGCGTCCCACCAGACCTGACCTGCTCGTCGCGTCGGGGCCGGCCCGCCCCGGCGGCGCGGGCGGCAGGCACCACCGGGGCCCCGCGCCGGCCGCCGTCCGCAGATCCAGCCCCGTCGCGCGGAGGCGCCTCGGCAGGCCGCTGGCCCTCGTCACGGCCCTGGTCCTGGTGGTGGCGGCCGGAGTGGTGGGATGGCAGTGGTGGAACTCCTCCCAGCGCGACGGCCTGCGCCTGGCGGCGGGCACCGGCCGCTCGGGCGACGACCTGTTCACCGTCCCCTCGGCCGGTGACGGCTCGAACCAGAAGCTCAACGACATGGCCTCGGCCGGACGCGCCGTGGTCGCCGTCGGCAGCGACACGACCAGCCCGACACCGCGTCCGCTGTTCCTGTTCTCGCCCGACGGCGGCAGGAACTGGCAGCTCGGCCAGGTCACCGGCACGAGCACTCCCACCGTCCGGCGGGTCGTGGGAGGCGGCGGGCGCTGGCTGGCCAGCGGCGGCGACGGCGCGGGCGGCGAGCGCGGCCTGTGGACCAGCTCCGACGGGTTCAGCTGGGCCGCCGTGGAGCAGGCAGGGTCGGCCGCGTTCAGGCCCGGCGACCAGATCGCCGACATCGCCAGGACGGCGTCCGGCTTCGTCGCCGTCGGCCGCGCCACCCGCGAGGACGGCGGCTCGGCCCCCGCGGCCTGGCAGTCGGCCGACGGCCGGGCCTGGCAGCGGGTGCAGACCCGCGGCCTGGGCGTGCGCGAGCTGAACGCCCTGGTGGCCAAGGGCGACACGGTCGTCGCGGCCGGTCAGCCCGAGCAGGGGGCGGGCTCCCGGGTCGTGCGCTCGGCCGACGGCGGTAAGAGCTGGCAGCCGACCGGCTTCCAGCTGCCGGAGGCGATGCCCAGGATCGGGTCGCTGGCCGTGCTGCCCAAGCAGTTCGTCCTGGCGCCGACCAGGCAGCGCACGATCTCCGGGGACGTCCGCGTCTACTGCTCGCCCACGGGCGCGCGCTGGTCGCAGTGCGGCTCCATCCGCGGCCTGAGCGGGGAGAGCCCCGGCGTGGAGTCGCTGATCTCCTACGCCTCGGGCGTCGCCGCCGTCAGCCAGGCCGACCTCGGCAAGTACTCGGTGATGACCAGCACGGACGCCCGCGCCTGGACCAGGCGCGCCGACCTCGGCAACCTGGCGGGCGCCACCCTGCGCGGCTTCACGATCTCCGAAGGGGGCACCCTGTTCGCGGGCGGCGACCAGGCGGCCGCGGACGTGGACAACCAGCTCGTCCTCATCTCGGCCCCTGCCAAGGGGGCGGCCGCCCGTGTCCGGCTCGACCGGATCGACGGGCTGTCGCGCATCGCCCGCCAGACCAACCGCCTGGCCGCCCACGAGGGCAGGTACGTCGCGGTCGGCTCGGCCTCCGGCGACGCGGGCATCTGGACCAGTCTCAACTGGCAGACCTGGACGTCCATCAGCCTGGGCGGCGCGCACCAGCAGTCCCTCGACGACGTGGCGTACGGCCGCCGCGGCTGGCTGGCGGTCGGCGGCACCCAGACCGACACCTCGGCCACCGAGCCGCTGATCGTCAGCTCGCAGGACGGCCGCGCCTGGAAGCGGGTATCCGGCGCGGGGGACCTCGCCCGCCCGCAGGACCACCCGTACCTGGCCGCCCACGCGGTCGCCGCCGACGACAAGGGGTACGTGCTGGTCGGAGAGGACAGGAGCCCGTCCGGGACGGCCGCGGCCCTCTGGTTCAGCCCCGACCTGCGCGCGTTCACCCGCTCCAAGAAGCTGCCGCAGGGCGGCTCGGACGTCCACCTCCACGACGTGACGGCCACCTCGTCCGGGTACGTCGCGGTGGGCGGCGCGGGCCAGGGCGACCAGGAGAGCGGTGTCGTCTGGTTCTCCGAGGACGGCGTCAACTGGAAGGCCCGCAAACGCGTCACCCCACCGGACGCGACCTCGGCGGGCTTCCGTCAGATCGCCGCCTACCAGGGCAAGCTCGTCGCGATCGGCACCGCCCAGACGTCGGGGACACACCGCGCGTTCGCCGCGGTCTCGGACGACGACGGTGTCACCTGGCGCACGTCCTGGCTCCCCACGGGGCAGGCGGCGGCGGTCTTCGACCTGGCGGCGGCCGACGACGGCCTGGTGGCGGTCGGCTGGAACGGCACCCCGGCCGACGGCGACAGCGCCGCCTGGACCTCCCAGGACGGTCTCACCTGGAACCGTCAGGACCTGACCGAGGACCGGCTGGCGGGCCCGGGGATGCAGTGGCTGGCGGCCGTGACGATCGCGGGCTCGGAGGTGGTGGCCCTGGGCCGCTCCACGACGTACGACGCCGACCACCTCATCCTGTGGACCAGCACGCTGTCGCGCTGACAGCGTCTCACTCACGGCGGCCGGAGCGCGTCCCACTCCGTCAGCGTGTCCAGCAGGCCGTGGATGAGCGGGAGGCGGGCCACCTCGTCCAGGGGGTACCAGCGGGCGTCGACGGCGTCGTCTCCCGCGGTGAGCGTCCCCGACGCCACCGTGGCCCGGTAGTCGCGGATCGCGTACGTGGCCCCGCCGGGCCCCGGACGGTCCACCGCGCCCATCAGGGCTCCCACTGTGACCCGCAGCCCGGTCTCCTCCAGCACCTCGCGGCGCACGGCCGCCGCGTCGCTCTCCCCGGGCTCGACCCGTCCGCCGGGGATCGACCAGAGGCCCTCGTCCGGCGGCCGCCCGCGCCGGATCAGCAGAAGCCGGGCGGAGGCGTCGAAAATGATCGCGCCGACACAATTTACGCGCACATGGTCAAGATTACGACGGGATATCGGGATGCGGCCTTGACGGAGAGCCGCCGGAGGAAGCACCGTGGGTAGCTGTGAGAGCGGCCCCGACCTGCCCGCGATGTTTCGGCCCCGTGCACGAGCCGAGTGTGTGGTCAAGCGCATGGCGTTGTGACGCACACGGCGACGTAGCCCCCTATCAGCCGCCGCACCCACCGTCGGGCGAATCCCTGGAAATCGTACGTAAGGCCGCCGTGGTCCCGGTGTGGCTGCCGTGGCCGCTGCCGTCCGGATGGCTGGTGACCGGGTTCGCCTCGGCGGGCGACCAGCGGACGGGGGCCAGAGCCAGCGTGGTCGCGCTGAGCGGGCCCTCCTTCGTGGAAGGGCCCGCCGACCTGCTGGTCGTCGCCGAGGAACCGGGCGTGGGGCTCGGCGCGGCCTTCGCTGGGCTGGAGGGCACCGACCCCGGCAGCGGGTTCGACTCGGGCCCGCCGAACGCCAAGATCGAGGTGCTCGGGCATCCGACGCCGCTGTGGTGCGTGAAGGGCGCCGCCGACAGGGCCGTCTACGTGGGCGAGGCGCTCGGCAACTGGCTGTGGGTCATCGCCTGGCCCTTCGAGGCGGGCTGCCTCATCGCGCTGGCCGAGCTCAGCCTGTGGGATCTGCGCGACCACGACCTGGACGTGCCCTTCGGCGCGCTGTCGCCCAGACTCGGCGGCTAGCACCGAAACGGCCGGTTCTTTCGGTACTCGCCGGGCGACGCGATTCGCTCTCTCATCCAGACGGACTAGAGTGCGGAGGCGTGACAGCGCGTATCGAGCGAGTGGTGACCGAGGGCGTCGTCGACACCGACGGCACCCATGAGAAGGTCGAGAACAACACCTGGATCGTGGGCGACGACGACGAGGTGATCGTCATCGACCCGGCGCGTGACGCCGAGAAGATCCTGGAGCAGGTCGGCGAGCGTGAGGTGCTGGCCGTCATCTGCACGCACGGCCTGCCCGACCACGTCGGCGCGGCCATCGAGGTCGCGAGCCGCGACGAGGCGGTGATCGCCCTCCATCCCAAGGACAAGCCGCTGTGGCGCGAGACCTGGCGCGAGACCTGGCCCGACATCGACATGGAGGACGACGGCGCCTTCGGCGTGGCCGACATCCAGCTCGACGTCATGGAGACGCCGGGCGTGACTCCGGGCGGGGTCTCGCTCTACAGCGAGGCGCTCGGGGCCGTGTTCACCGGCAAGACCCTTCTGGCCGACGGCCCCGGCAAGATCGGCGGCGAGTACCCGGCCCTGGCCGACCAGCTCACCGCGATCGGCGGGCGGCTGTTCACGCTGCCCGGCGAGACCCGCGTGCTGGGTTGCCACGGTGAAGAGGTCACCGTCGGCGACCTCGAGCCGCACTTCGACGACTGGGTGTCGGGCTCGCTGACCCGTACGGAGCCCGAGGAGGAGGGGCCGCTCATCGACGGCACCAAGGCCTCCGGAATCAGGCTCAACCATGGCGACGACCAGGGTGCATGACCAGCTTCCGCTGGAGGGGATGCCGCGGCGGCTCTACTCGTGCACGCCGTCGCGGTTGAACACCTGGCTCGACTGCCGGCGCCGCTACCGGTTCACCTATCTCGACCGGCCGCAGCCGCCCAAGGGGCCGGCGTGGGCGCACAACAGCGTCGGCGCCAGCGTGCACAACGCCCTCGCGGGCTGGTGGCGCGAGCCGTACGAGCGACGGACCCCGCTCACCGCGGCCATCCTGCTCACCAACGGCTGGATCACCGAGGGCTTCAGAGACAGGGAGCAGTCGGCCCACTGGCTGGGGCGCGCCCGCGACCTCGTGTCCGGATACGTCGCGACCCTCGACCCGTCCGACGACCCGGTGGGCGTGGAACGCACGGTGGCGACCCGCACCAAGGTCATCGCGGTGTCGGGGCGCATCGACCGTCTCGACCGGCGCGGCGAGGAGCTGGTCGTGGTCGACTACAAGACCGGACGCCGGCCCCTCACCCAGGACGACGCGCGCTCGTCGCTCGCGCTGGCGATCTACGCGGTCGCGGCGTCCCGGATGATGCGCACGCCCTGCCACCAGGTGGAGCTGCACCACCTGCCCACGGGTGAGGTCATCGAGTGGCGGCACACCGACGAGTCCCTCGCCCGCCACCTGGGGCGCGCCGAGGAGATCGCCGACGAGGCGGCGGCGGCCGACGAGCGCTACCGCGACAGGATCCCGGCGAAGAGCACGCGGGGAGCACCGGCAGGGGCCGCTGCGGCGCCCGCGGTGCCGCCCGAGCTCGACGAGCACTTCGCCCCCAGCCCCGGCCCCCTCTGCTCGTGGTGCGACTTCCGCCGTCACTGCCCCGAGGGCCTGGCAGCGGCCCCCGACCGCACGCCCTGGGACGGCCTGGCCGACTGAGCCCCTCCCGGCGGTCTCGGCACGCGCGAGATCGCCGGTTATGGTCGTGATGTGGACCGCATAGGGCGATTACCGATGGCGGTGGCGCTCGGCGCGCTGTTCAACCCGCTGAACTCGTCCATGATCGCGGTGGCGCTCGCCCATATCGAGGCCGAGTTCCACGTCGGGATCGCCGCCGTCACCTGGCTCGCCGCCGGGTTCTACCTGGCCGCCGTCGTCGTGCCCCCGTTCATGGGGGCGCTGGCCGACAGGCTCGGGCCGCGGCTGGTGTTCTGCGCCGGGCTCGTCACCGTCGCGGTCACCGGCCTGCTCGCCGCCCTGGCCCCGACCTTCCCGCTGCTGGTCGCGATGCGGCTGCTCCAGGCGTTCGGGAGCTGCGCCACGTTCCCGGCGGGCATGGCGATCATCAGGGCGAAGCAGGACGGCAGGCCGCCCCCGCGGGTCATCGCCATGATCTCGATGGTGCTGACGGCCAGCGCCGCCGCCGGGCCGGTGCTCGCCGGGTTCCTGGTGACGCTCTGGGGCTGGCGGGCCGTCTTCCTGGTCAACCTGCCCCTGGCGGCGGTCGCGCTGGTGGCGGCGCTGCGCTGGCTGCCCGAACTCGGCAGGGGAGCGGGACGGCAGGCGTGGCTGCCCCGGCTGCGTCCCGCGCTGCTGGCGACCTGCGGGCAGTACGCGCTCGTCAACGTCGTCTTCTACCTGGCGTTCTTCGCTGTGCCGCTGTGGGCGCAGCGTTCGGCGAGGCTGCCCGCGCACGTCGCGGGGCTGCTGCTGCTTCCCATGGCGGGGCTGGCGATCGTGGTGACGCCCGTGGCCGTGGCGCTGGCCGCGCGGGCGGGGCTGCGAGTCGTGCTGGTCGTGAGCTCGGTGCTGCTGGCGGCAGGGTCCTGCGTGATGTTCCTGGTGGGGCCGGTCGGGGTGGTGCTGGTGGCGACGGGGCTGCTCGGGCTGGCGTCCGCGTTCAGCCAGTTCGCCCTGAACTCGCTGGTGTTCGTGCACGCGGACCGGCGCGACACGGGCGTGGCGGTGGGCTTCTTCCAGGGCTCGCGGTTCGTGGGCGCGGCGGCGGCGTCCTCGGTTACGGGGGTGCTGTTCGATCCGTCCGGGATGGGGGCCAGCGGGTGGGCGATGGTCGCCGCCTCGGTGGCCGTCCTGGTGGTGGGGGCCGTGCTGCCGGTCAAGACATCGGATGAAGAACCCCGCTTGAAGGGGCAACCAACCCCATAAGTTGAAATTTCCGGGGAAAAGCTCCGATCTAAGCATTGACTATCTTGCTCTTCTCTCGTCATATCGGTGGTAACCACCTATGGAAGGCAGGTGCACGTCGCATGGCCCAGCCGACGGAAAAGGGCAAGAAGCAGCCGCCCAGGACGCATGCGAAGAAGGTCCGCTCCCGTGGCGAGGAGACCACCTGGCACAAGCCCGACTACCAGGTCGTCGAGGCGTCCATGGAGATGACCGCGTACTTCCTGGCCACCAGGTAGGGCGCGGACGCCATGCGACTGCAGGTGCTCGGCACCGCGGCCGGTGGCGGCGTGCCCCAGTGGAACTGCGCGTGCCCCGGCTGCTCCGGGGCGCGCGCCCACCCCGCCCGCGTGCGGCGTCACGCCAGCCTCGCCGTGCGGCTGGCATCCGGGTGCTACGTCGTCAACGCCACCCCCGACATCACCGACCAGATCGAGAGCTGCCCGTGGCTGCGTCCCGGCCCGGGCCCACGCGAGTCGCCGCTCCGCGGCGTCATCCTCACCGACGCCGAACTCGACCACACCATCGGCCTGCTCCGCCTCAGGGAGGCCGACACGCTGGAGATTCACGCCACCCCGGCCGTGCGGCAGGCGTTGCGTCCCTTCGCCGACATCCTGGCCCCGTACGTCCAGCTCGCCTGGCACGACGCCGACGCCCTCCCCATCTCGGACAAGCGCCCCCGCTACGCGACGGAGCCGGGACCGTCCGGCTGGGTGTCGGCGCTGAGGATCACCGACGGCGACTCCACCCTGATCTACGCGCCCGCGATGGGCGCCTGGCCCGACACGGAGGCTCTCGAACAGGCCGACTGCGTGATCGTCGACGGCACGTTCTGGGACGACGAGGAGCCCCGCCGCACCGGCATCTCCAGCAGGACCGCGACCGAGATGGGCCACCTCCCGATCGAGGCCACCATGGAACGCCTGTCACGGCTGGACACCCGCTGCCTCTACACCCACCTCAACAACACCAACCCCCTCGTGGACCCGGCCGCCGAGCAGCACAAGGTGCTGGCCGAGCTGGGCGTCGAGGTGGCCGCCGACGGGATGGTGATCGACCTTTGAACGCCTTCGAGGCCGAGCTGCGCGCCGTACCGGAGAAGCGCTACCACCACCTGCACCCGTTCAACCAGCGGATGCACGCGGGCGGGCTGAGCCGCGACGAGCTGCGGGGCTGGATACTCAACCGCTTCCACTACCAGCGGCACATCCCCATCAAGGACGCCTACGTCCTGGCCAAGCTGGAGACGCCGGAACTGCGCCGGATGTGGCTGCGCAGGATCCAGGACCACGACGGCGTCAGGCCGGGCGAGGGCGGCATCGAGCGGTGGCTGCGCCTGGGCGAGGCCGCCGGGCTCGACCGCGGCCTGCTGCTGTCGGGCGAGGGGGTCCTGCCGGGCGTCCGGTTGGCGGTGGACGGCTACGTGAACCTGTGCCGCAACGGCTCGACGCTGGAGGCCGTGGCCGCCTCGCTGACCGAACTGTTCGCCCCCGACCTGATGCGCACCAGGATCGCCGCCTTCGAGCGGCACTATCCGTGGATCGACCAGGACGGGCTGCGCTACTTCCAGATCCGCGTCACCCAGGGCCGCCAGGACAGCGGCGAGGCCCTCGAGCTCGTCCTCGACTGGGCGCGCAGCCGCGCCGACCAGGACCGGGCGATCGCGGCGCTCGCCTTCAAGTGCGACGTGCTGTGGGCGCTGCTCGACGCCGTGGACGGAGCCTACTGATGACCTGGCGTCCCGCCCTGTCACCCGCGGCCGTCCTCCGCCACGACCGGGTACGGCAGGCGGACTTGCTCATCGTCCCGGAGCGGATCGTCGTGCTGAACGAGGAGGCGGCGGCCATCGTCGGCCTCTGCGACGGCCGGCGAACCGTCGAGGAGATCGTCGCCGAGTTCCCCGAGGCCGGAGAGGGCGACGTGGAGGGGTTCCTGGAACGCGTGCGCGGGGAGGGCTGGCTGCGATGAACCCGTTGGGGAAGGCTCCGTGGGCCATGCTGGCCGAGCTCACCCACGCCTGCCCGTTGCGCTGCCCGTACTGCTCCAACCCGGTCGAGCTGGCGGCCAGGTCGGGCGAGCTCGGCACGGCGGAGTGGCAGCGGGTCATCGAGGAGGCGGCGGCGCTCGGCGTCGTCCACGCGCACCTGTCGGGCGGCGAGCCGTTGCTCAGGGCGGATCTGGCCGACATCGTGGCGACCGCCGAGCAGGAGGGCGTCTACACGCAGCTCGTCACCAGCGGCGTCGGCCTCACCGAGCGGCGGCTGGGCGAGCTGGCCGCGGCCGGGCTGCGCAGCGTGCAGCTGTCGGTGCAGGCGGCGACGGTGGGCGAGTCCGACCGGATCGCCGGGCGCAGGTCGTTCGCGCGCAAGGAGCGGGCGGCGGCGCTGGTGACCGCCCGTGGGCTGCCGCTCGGGCTCAACGTGGTGCTGCACAGGGAGAACCTGGACGCCGTCGGCGAGATCATCGAGCTGGGGCTGTCGTGGGGGGTTGAGCGCATCGAGCTGGCCAACACGCAGTTCTACGGGTGGGGGCTGGTCAACAGGTCCGCCTTGCTGCCGACGAGGGAGCAGCTCGCGCGGGCGGAGGCGGTGGTCCAGAAATATCGTGAGAAGACGGATGTCGAGCTGATCTGGGTGATTCCGGATTACTTCGATGGGATGCCGAAGCCGTGCATGGGCGGTTGGGGGGCGATCTCGCTCACCGTCGCACCCGACGGCCGGGTGCTGCCCTGCCCCGCCGCCTACGACCTGCCGCTGGACCTCCCGAACGTCCGCGACCACGCGCTGAGCTGGATCTGGGAGCGCTCTGCCGCCTTCGACGCCTACCGGGGCACGTCCTGGATGGGCGAGCCGTGCCGGAGCTGCCCGCGCAGGGAGGTGGACTTCGGCGGCTGCCGCTGCCAGGCGTACGCGCTGACCGGCGACCCCACGCGCACCGACCCGGCCTGCGCCCTGTCACCCGACCACCACCTCATCACCGACCTGGCAGCCGGCGGCCCCTGGACGTACCGGAGCCCCGCGCCCGGCCGCGCACCCACGGACGAACCGGTCAGGCCGCCTGCGCCTTCGGCCAGCGCCGAGGGTCGGTCAGGCCCCTGAGGCCCCTGCTGACGTCGTACCCCGCGGCGGCGCAGCGCTCGCGCGAGCGGCGCAGCATGTCCCTGGTGGACGGCGTGAACGCGTGGTCGTGCACGCTCTCGGGCAGCGCGTTCATGCCCAGCCTGAACGCCTTCAGCGCCGCCGTCACCGTGGCCGGCGGGACCTCCGGCAGCACGCCGTACATCCGCCTCGCCCACTCCGGCAGCGTGTAGTAACACAGCGCGCCGAACGGGAAGTAGGCGGGCTTGCCCGGCGACAGCATCCGCAGCTCCGCCGGCAGCCTGGGCCAGAGCAGGAACCGGACCGTGGAGGCCGCCTCCTCGGTGACCCGCAGGCCGGGGCGGGCCTGCTTGAGGAAGGCGTCCATCTCGGCGCACGAGCCCGGCACGTCGTCGGGGTGCAGGCCGACGTACGAGGCGCTCTTTCGCTGCTCGTTCAGGTAGCGGTCGGCCTCGCGCTCGGTCAGCGCGAGCCCGCCGCGCCTGGCCACCTCCAGGTAGGACGAGACCTCCGCGCAGTGCACCCAGAGCAGCAGCTCGGGGTCGTCGACCCGGTAGGTCCGGCCGGTGTCGGGGTCGTTGACGCGCAGCCGCTTGTGGATGCCGCGCACCCGCATGCCGATCTCGTCGGCCTCCTCCGGGCTGCCGAACGTCACCCTCCCGACGAAGTCGGCGGTACGGCGGAGCCGCCCGAACGGGTCCTCCTGGAAGTTGGAGTTCTGCCAGACGCCGCGCATCGCCACCGGGTGCAGCGCCTGGAGCATGAGCCCTCGGACGCCGCCGACCCACATCGAGCGGTCGAGGTGGACCTGCCAGGTCGCGCTCTGTGGCGGTTGGGCGGCGAGTTCTTCGCTGATCGCCATAGTAAGTGCATCATTACATGACATTGGACCGAGTGTCCAAGTAGTGGGTTTCTGCGGTGTTCCAGAACCCGACCAGCGCCGCCGCCGTCGTCTCCGGCGCCTCCACGGCGGGAGAGTGGGCCGCGCCGGGCAGCACCATGAACTCCGCGCCCAGCCTCGCCGCCATCTCCGACTGCAGCTCCGTCGGCCAGCCGTCGTCGTGCTCGCCGAACAGCACCAGCGTGGGCACCTCGATCTGGCGCAGCTCGTCGGTGCGGTCGTGCATGGTGAGCACCTGCTCGGCCATCGTCGCCAGGCCGACGGGGGAGTTGGCGAGCAGCCGCTTGTGCAGGAACTCCAGGATGTCGTCGGGGACCCCGTTGGCCAGCGCCTCGGGCTCGAACCCGGTGGCCCACACGTGCTCGAGCCCCCTCGCGGGGACCTCCTCCATGATCTTCCTGCCGTGCTGGGCGCGCGGCCCCACGATGGCCGCCGGGCCCGAGCTCATCAGCGTGAACGAGGCGAACTTGACCCGTCCGTCGATGACGGCCTCACGCGCGACCAGCCCGCCGAAGGAGTGGCCCACCAGGTGCACCGGCTCGCCGCCCGCGATCGCCTGGGCCACCAGGTCGACGTCGGCGCCGAGCGCCGCGCAGGTGTACGCCCCGGGGTCGTCGGGGCCGGCCGTCTCGTACTGGCCGCGCAGGTCGACGGCGACCACCCGGCGCCCGGACTGGGCCAGCGTCTGCAGGACCGCGATGAAGTCTTCCTTGCTGCCCGTCAGGCCGGGCACGAGGAGCGCGGGCCAGCGTTCCACCACACCGCTGACAGGAAGCGCCTCAAGAGCCGCGAACGTGCCCTGGGGCGTCTCGAGCTTCCGGGGCGCGACGCCAGGAGGCAGATTGAGGAATCGCGGCGTACTCACGTGGGGCAACAATACCCCGAGGTCAGCGCCTCGACACCGGCGAACTGTGCACACTGGTCCGGATTCTGGTGACTTGTCGCGTATGAGCGAACCGGCATGCCTGGACGGCGGTTCCGCCGATCTGGACGGCGATGGCGCCTCGCGACGGGGCGTCCGAAGAACCGAGAAGCGCGCGTCGTGGTATGCGACGCGCGCCTCAGGCGTGCCGTGCGGGTGCCTCGGTTGAGGTCAGCCCGCGCGGCGGCGGTTGTTGTTGTTGTTGCCGCGCGGACGGGAGCGACGCTGCTGCTGCCGCTCGCTCGCCGCCGACGGGGCGATGTCGTCGTCGTCGGACGCCAGGTCAGGCGACTGGAAGATCACCGTGAACGGGCTGGCCGGGACGATGCGCTCCGGCTCCGAACGCACCGGAGCAGGCGGCGTGGTGAGGAAGCTCGGCTCGGGCTCGGCGACCGCCTGAACCTGCTCCCGGACGGGGGCCTGCTCGACGGCGGGCTCCGTGACCGGCGCCTGGTCGGCGACCCGGGTGCGAGTCCGGGTACGGCGCGGCTCGGCGGCGGCCTCGATCTCGTCCGCGGAGATGATCGCAGGCGTCTCCTCGGACCTGCGGGGACGGCGGCGACTGTCCATCAGCTCGACCTCCGGCATATCGACGGCTGTGACCTCTTCCGTGGGTTGGCCGCCGCGCGTGCGGCGGCGCTGGCGTGGCGTGCGGGGCGGACGCTCCTCGCGCTCGTCGCGGCGCTTGCCGCCACGGGCGCGGGCGCGACCGGTCTCGCCGAGGTCCTCGATGCGTTCCGCCGACAGCCCCGCCCGCGAGCGGTTGGCGTGCGGCAGGACGCCCTTGGTGCCCTCGGGGATGCCCAGCTCGCTGTAGACGTGCGGTGAGGTGGAGTAGGTCTCCTCGGGCTCGGCGAACTCGAGGCCGAGCATCTGGTTGATCATCTTCCAGCGGGTCAGCTCCTCCCACTCGACGAACGTGACCGAGATGCCCGTGCGCCCGGCCCGGCCGGTGCGGCCGATGCGGTGCACGTAGGTCTTGTCGTCGGTGGGGCAGTCGTAGTTGACCACGTGGGTGACGTCGTCGATGTCGATGCCGCGCGCGGCCACGTCGGTGGCGACCAGCACGTCGATCTTGCCGTTGCGGAAGGCGCGCAGCGCCTGCTCGCGCTGGCCCTGCCCGAGGTCGCCGTGGACGGCCGCGACCGCGAAACCACGCGTGTCGAGCTGCTCCGCGACCATGTCGCAGGCCCGCTTGGTCTCGCAGAAGACCATGGTGAGCCCGCGCCCCTCGGCCTGGAGCAGCCGCGAGACGATCTCGATCTTGTCCATCCGGTGGGCGCGCCAGACGAGCTGGCGGACCTGCGGAGTGGTCTCACCCTCGCCGCTGTCGTGCTCTGCGCGGACGTGCGTGGGACGGTTGAGGTACTTGCGCGACAGCGAGACGATCTCGCCCGGCATCGTCGCCGAGAAGAGCATGGTCTGCCGCTGCGCGGGGATCAGCTTGAAGATGCGCTCGATGTCGGGCAGGAAGCCCAGGTCGAGCATGCGGTCGGCCTCGTCGAGCACGAGCGAGGTGATCTGGCCCAGGTCGAGGTGCTTCTGCTTGACCAGGTCGAGCAGACGGCCCGGGGTGCCGACGATCACGTCGACGCCGGCCTTGAGCGCCTCGATCTGCGGCTCGTACGCGCGTCCGCCGTACACGGTCAGGACGCGGGAGCCGAGCTTGCCCGCGGCGGTGACGAGGTCTTCACTGACCTGCACCGCCAGTTCGCGGGTCGGGACGATGACGAGCCCGCGCGGCTTCTTGCGGTTCTTGCGCGGCTTGCCGATGCTCTGGAGCATGGCGATGCCGAACGCGTAGGTCTTGCCGGTGCCGGTGCGTGCCTGGCCGATAAGGTCCTGGCCGCTCAGGGCGAGGGGAAGGGCCATTTCCTGGATCGGGAATGGCGTGGTGATGCCCTCGGTCTCGAGGGCATCGGCGATTTCTGGTGTGACTCCCAGGTCTCGGAAAGTCGTCAGCTTGGCCTGCCTCAGTCTCAAATGAAGGCGGGCCTGCCGGGACCGACGGGCGGTGGAATTCGCCGTACTTGGGTCCTCGCGGTAGAGCCAGCCCTCTCATGTCATCAGCGACCGCTGACCCGGGGAACGGGGGCTATCGGGGCAGATCGCCCCGAATTAACACAGTGCGGTCGCACTTTCACAGAGCAGTGTACTCGATACCACAACGCAGGCCGAGTTTCCCGTTGTTCCCGAAGTACGCTGCGTTCCATGAACGAGTCCCCTGGTGTCGTCGACCTGCTCGGTGTGCTGGCCTACGCGGAGCTCAGCGCGTTCGCCCGGATGACCGAGGACGCCGCGGTCCTGGCCCCCTCGCTGGCCGACCAGGCCGCGCTGAGCGAGCTGGCCGTGGCCGAGTACGCGCACTTCCGCCTGCTCCGCGACCGGCTGTCCGAACTGGGCGCCGACCCCGAGCAGGCGATGTCGCCGTTCGCCCCGGCGCTGGACGCCTGGCACACCCAGACCAAGCCGGGCGACTGGCTACAGGCGCTGGTCAAGGCGTACGTGGGAGTCGGCATCGCGCTCGACTTCTACCGCGAGGCCGCCAGCCACCTGGACCCGTCGATCGGCAAGCTGGTCGACGAGGTCCTGGCCGACGAGGGCCGCTCGGAGTTCGCGGTGGAACGGGTCAGGGCCGGGCTGCGGGCGGATCCGACGGCGGCCGGACGGCTGGCGCTGTGGGCGCGCCGCCTGGTGGGCGAGGCGCTCAGCCAGAGCCAGCAGGTCGCCGCGGCCCGTCCGGAGCTGGCGCGGCTGCTCGTCGAGGCGGCGCCCGACGACCAGGCCGAGATCTCCCGGCTGTTCGCCAGACTGACCGAGGCGCACAACAGGCGGATGGCCGCGCTCGGCCTCTGAGGCGGCCGGTCCGCGTATCGAGCGGCGCGAGAGCGCGAACGGTTGTACCGTGCGAACATGAGGGCCTCGCGCCGCTACGGCAGTTCCCTGACCAGATGTGGGCCGAATCGCTGGACCTCGCGCGCCGTGTTGTGGAGGGGGAGCGCGGCCTGCCCGACCATCGAGCCGAGCCACGACGACGTCCCCCGGCGCCGGCGACCTCGCGGATGCCGGATCGGCGCGCCGCGCGCCTGCGCCGAAGGCTGACGCCTACGCGGCGGGCCGGGCCTGGTGTTCGACCGCCGAAGGCTGACCCCTACGCGGCGGGCCGGGGCCTGGTGCTCAACGCTCCGGCGGCGGCCCGCCCATCTTCCGGACGGCAGTGCGCGCACTGCCCCCTGCGCCGGTGGTAGTAGGCGAAGGCCGCCACGCCCAGCGCGACGCCCCACACCAGGAACGCGGGGCCGGGCAGATAGTAGACCGCGTCGATGCGGTAGCCGTCGAGGTCGGAGACGAACCCGTCGGCGACGACCCGGTAGAAGCCCCGCGACCACGACAGCCCGGTGGCCGTCAGGCTGAAGGCGGTCACGCCCGCGAACGCGATCGGGAACGCGGGAGGCACCCTCCCGCCCGCGAGCCCCGGGACCCATCGGGGCCACACCTCGCCCCAGCGCCGGATCAGCCCGACCGTCAGCAGCGAGCCGCACGCGCACATGCCGGCCAGCGAGAGCTCCATGATCCTGGTGCCGTTGCCGCCGCCGTTCCCCGAGTTGATCAGGTCGAGGAGCGCCTGCTCCGTGCCGATGGGGACGTCCAGCGCCCACAGGACGCGCATCGACGCGTAGGCCCACGGCGCGCCGACGGCGACGTAGGTCACCACCCGCCCCCACCGGGCCAGCCACGCCGCCACCCGGCCGGAGCCGCCGCGCCCGCAGTTGGCGCAGCAGCCCGCCACGGCCCGCTGGTAGCCGAGCGTCGCCGCCGCCCACACGAGCCCGCCGACCATCAGCACGACGAAGTTCCCCGTCGGCCAGTCGGGACGCAGGTTCGGCAGGAAGAAGGCCAGGAGCCCGAGCGGCGGCATGTACTTGACCGCCCGGATCTCCGGCAGCACGACGGCCAGCAACGCCGCCATCGCGTACCCGTAGCAGAGCAGCGCCGGACGAAGCGCCCTTCGACGCCCGGCCATCGCCGCGGCCACGACCGTCCCGCCGAGGCCGAGGCCCGCGACGACCCAGCCGGTCACCGGCGCCGTCACGCCCGCCAGCAGGTCCCCGTTGCTCGCGGCGTTGACGTCCGCCGCGCCGAACGGGAAGCCCGCGCCTCCCAGCGCCCAGTACGTCCCCAGGACGGTGTAGACCATCGACCACAGCAGCGCCGCGTACGCCGTCCAGAACGGCCACCGGCTCCAGATCCCTCTCATGCCGCCATCGTCGGCTCCGGCCGCCCACCGGCGGATCCCCTCCCGAGGGGAGCGGGGTCGGCCAGGGGGAGGAGATTCCGTAGGCTCGTGGCCGTGTACGGCAAGCTCTCGGCGGCGGTGCTCGTCCTGGCCGTGGTGGTGGTCGTCGGGCTGCTGACGGTTCCTGCCGCGTCCCCCTGGGCGGTGGCGTCCTCCCTGGCGGCCTGCTCCGCCACGGCGGCGGTGGCGGTGTGGTGGCCCCGGACGCGTCGCCGGGCCGCGCCGGTCCTGCTCGCGGTCGCGCTGCTGTCGGTGAGCGCGACGCTCGCCGGAGCCGGGCGCGGAGGCGCGTGGCTCTACCCGGAGACGCTCGCCTTTCTCCTGCTGCTGGCCACCGTGGTCAGGACGGCGCCCGTCCGCCAGGCGGTCGCCGCGGGAGTGGCGGGAGGGATGGCCGAGTCGCTGCTCGCGCTCCGCATCGTCGCCCCGGGGTCGCTGCTGGAAGGCGCGGCGCTCTGCGCGTTCTGGGGGCTCGGAGGCGTGGGGGCGGCGGCGATCGGCGCGCACCTGCGCTGGCTCGACGCCGAGCGGGGACGTTCCGTGGCGGCCGCGCGGCGCGCGCAGCTCCTGGAACTGGCCAGGGACCTGCACGACTTCGTCGCCCACGACCTGACCGAACTCGTCATCCAGGCACAGGTGGGGCAGGTGCGGGCGGGGAGCGAGCAGGACATGCTGCGCCGCATCGAGTCCACCGGGCAGCGGGCGCTGGCGTCGCTCGGGGCGACCGTCCGGGCGCTGCACGACGAGGGGCGCGAGGAGGGGACGGCGGAGCAGACCCCGACGCTGGAGGACCTGCCCCGCCTGGTCGAGGACTTCTCCGCCGCCGGTACCTGCGTCGCCACGCTCGCCCTCGCCCGGGCGCCCGTCTCGCGCCGGGTCAGCAGGACGGCGGCCAGGATCGTCGTGGAGGCCCTGACCAACGTGCGACGGCACGCGCCACGGTCGCCGCACGTGGCCGTGACGGTGACGCCGACGTCCACCACCCTCACCGTCACCGTGACCAACACCCCACCCCCGGCTGCCGCGACCGCCGATGGCCTCCTCCCGGACGCCGCCGTCGGGGAGCCGGCGGCGCGGTCCGGGGCGGGGAAGGGGAGCGGGCTGGGGCTGGCGGGGCTGGCAGAGCGGGTGCGGTCGCTCGGGGGCGTCCTCAGGGCGGGCCCCAGCGAGCCCGGCGGCTGGACGGTGACCGCAGCGCTACCGCTCGACGGCGTGGCCCCGGACCTCGCAGGTGCGGCGCCGGACGTCAGTGCGGCGGATCTCGGCGGGGCGGGGCTCGGTAGAGTGCGCGGCGATGACTGACACGCCCGGTCCGACGGCGGCCGAACCGCCCGTCCGCGTCCTGCTGGCCGACGATCAGGAGATCGTCAGGGCGGGGTTGCGGCTGATCCTGGAGAGCAGGCCCGGCGTGAGCGTCGTCGCGGAGTGCGGCGACGGCGCGGCGGCCGTCGAGGCGGCCAGGAGGCTCCGGCCGGACGTGGTGCTGTGCGACATCGAGATGCCCAAGCTCGACGGCACCGAGGTCACCAGGGTGCTGGCGGCCGAGGGGCTGCGCGTGGTGGTGCTGACGGCGTTCGACCACGACGAGTACGTCCACGCGGCGCTGCGCAACGGAGCCTGCGGGTACGTGCTCAAGCACTCGGGCCCGGCGCTGCTCCTCGAAGCCGTGCGGGCCGCCGTGGCGGGTGACGCGCTGGTGAGCCCGTCGATCACCGTCAAGCTGCTCAAGCGGGTGGTGGGGAAGCCGTCGGCCCGGGACGTCCCCTTGACGGAACGGGAGGAGGACGTGCTGCGCCTGCTGGCACGCGGCCACGCCAACGGCGAGATCGCACAGGAGCTGTTCATCGCGCCGAGCACGGTGAAGACGCACGTGCAGAGCCTGCAACGCAAGCTGGGTGCGCGCAACCGCGTCGAGATGGCCGCATGGGCGTGGCGAACCGGGCTGGTCGAGTAGCCGGGCAGGGGTACGGCCCGCGAGCCGCACCCCGACGACAAATTCCGTCACACCCTCGGCGTGCGGCTCTCACGACAGGCAGGGGACAGCCGCACGCTCGCCTGGCAGGCGTGGAACGGAACTCTGCCGGTGGGGCCGACGACAGCCTTGGTCATGCGGACCCGGGAGTGGGGGCCGGGCGGCTACAGGGTGCCGCCGAAGCCGACGGGCCTGGCTTCGTCCTCGCCGATCTCGATGAACCCGATCGAGGCGACCGGGATGATCACGCGCCTGCCCTTCACGTCGGTCAGCGCGAACAACCCGCGTTCGACGGCGAGCGCGCTCCTGATTTCCTCTTCGACCTGCTCGGACGAAAGCTCGGTCTCGACAACGAGCTCACGGTGTACGGATCGTACGCCGATCTTCACTTCCATCGTGTTCCCTTTCGACGGGCACCAGCTCACCCCATCGTCGCGCGTGGCCAGCGCGAAAGCGCAGAAGATCCGCGCCGAGCGAACGAGTTAAGCCGTACGCGGAAAACCGCTGATGCCGCGCCAGGCCAGCCGGGCCATCAGCTGCTCGGCCGCGTCCTTGGGGATGGAGCCGTGCGTGGTGACCCAGTAGCGGGCGCTCACCTCGGCCATGCCGACCAGCCCGATGCCGAGCAGGTGGGCCTCGTCGCTGGTGCAGCCGGTGTCCTCCTGGATCACCGCGCTCACCATCTCCGCGCACTCGCGCAGCGAGCGCTCCACGCGCTGCCGCACGGGCGCCACGTTGCGCAGGTCGGACTCGAAGACGAGGCGGAACGCCTCGCCCTGGGTGGAGACGAAGTCGAAGAACGCGCTGAACGTGGCCTGGACGCGGAGCTTGTTCTCGTGGGTGGAGGCCAGCGCCTCGCGACAACGGTTGATCATGTCGTCGACGTGGAGGTCGAGCAGGGCCAGATACAGTTCGAGCTTGCCGGGGAAGTGCTGGTACAGGACGGGCTTGCTGACCCCTGCCCGGTCGGCGATCTCGTCCATGGCGGCGGCGTGATAGCCGTTTTCCACGAACACTTCCTGCGCGGCGCTGAGGAGCTGACGGCGGCGGGCTAGCCGGGGCAGCCGTGTGCCCCGGGGTTTGGCATCCGGGGTGGCGGTCACGCGGGTCTCCAGTGGGTTCTCATGGGGTTGGTTGGGACATCCTACGGGCGAGGCACCGGCCGCTCATCGATAGTCGTCATCATCGTCCTGGCCGACCAGGCGATCCTGTTCGGCGGCGTCGGCCGGGTTGACCTCGAGCGGAAGCTCCTCGCTCAGCCTGCCGGCCTCTTCGCGCATCTGGCTGTACTGCTCGGCCGCGTCGACCTCCGGAGCCTCGATCGGCCGTTCCCGCTCGCCCTCGAGGATGGTGCTGTCGTTCCCGCGGGTGTCCATCTCCGACATCAGGTCCCCCTCTAGGTGTGGACGGGTCCAGACTACGCCTGAGCGAAAAGGTCGCCGTGTTCCTCCACTCTGGCGAGCACGTCCGGTGCGGTGAACACCAGGTCGTCGGGGTGCTCGCAGCTTTCGACCTCCTTCCACAGCAGCGGCGTCGAGACGGCCGGACGCCGCACGGCGCGCAGCGAGTACGGCGCGACGGTGGTCTTGGCCGGGTTGTTCTGGCTCCAGTCGATGAACACCTTGCCCGGCCTGAGCTTCTTGGTCATCACGCTGACCACCTGCTTCGGCCGCTCCTTCTCCAGGAACCTGGCGATCCGCCTGGCGTACACGGACGGCTCCTCGCGGCAGTCCCAGTCGGCGTAGAGCTGCATGCCCTTGTTGCCGCTGGTCTTCGGCCTGGCGGCGAGGCCCTCCGCCTGGAGGACCTCCCTGAGCATGAGCGCCACCTGGCAGCACTCGACGACGGTCGCGGGCGGGCCGGGGTCGAGGTCGAAGACGAGCGTGTCGGGCGGCAGCGCCTCGCCGTCGTCCGAGACCCGCCACTGCGGCACGTGCAGTTCCAGGGCGGCCAGGTTGGCGTAGAAGGCGAGCGTCGGCAGGTCGTTCACGATCGCGAAGTCGATGGTCTCGCGGTTCTTGGTGCTGCCCGGCACGGGCAGCCTGACCTTCCTGATCCACCTGGGGGTGTGTTCCGGGGCGTTCTTCTCGAAGAAGAACGCCGCGTCGACGCCGTTGGGGTAGCGCTTGGCGGTCAGCGGACGGCCCCGGAGGTGGGGGAGGATGGCCGGGGCCACGCGGCTGTAGTAGTCGATGACCTCGGCCTTGGTGAAGCCGATCTCCGGGTAGAGCACCTTGTCCAGGTTGGTCAGTACCAGCTCCCGGCCGTCCACCCTGACCGGCACCTTCACCGTGTCACCTCCGCGGGGATCCTGTCGGGACGCAGCCCGCGCCACACCGGATGGCGCAGCCTCAGCTCGTCGGTCCACATCGTGTAGCCCACCTCCCCGACCAGTTCGGGTCTAACCCAGCGGTTGCGCCAGGGCGGCTCGTTGCGGAAGGGGTTCTTCGGCACCTCCAACGGTCGCAGGAGCGTGTGCAGCCGGTCCAGCGCGGCGTCGGTGAAGCCGGTGCCGACGTGCCCGACGTAGGTCAGCCCGTCGCCGGTGAACACGCCCATGAGCAGCGAGCCGATCCCGCCCGCGCGGCGGCCCTTGCCGGGTTTCCAGCCGCCGATCACGACCTCCGTGGTGCTCAGGTGCTTGACCTTCACCCACCACGGGGAGCGCACGCCCGGCCGGTACGGCGAGTCGAGCCGCTTGGCGACCACGCCTTCCAGCCCCTGCTCTCGGGTGGCGGCCAGCAGGTCGGAGTCGCCGGGGAAGTAGGGCGGGGCGCCGATGTCCAGCTCGTCGAGCAGGCTGCGCCGGTCGCGGTAGGACAGGTCGAACAGGGGCAGGCCGTCCAGGTAGAGCAGGTCGAAGGGCAGGTACGCGACGGGGTACAGCTCCAGCATCCGGGGTTCCGGGTCGGTCAGGTGCATGCGGTGCTGCAGGCGGACGAAGCTGGGCCTGCCGCGCGGGTCCAGCGCCACGACCTCGCCGTCGATCACCGCACTCTTCACCCCGAACCCCGAAATTTCGGGGTACCGGCGGGTGTAGTCGGCTCCGTGCCGTCCCGTCACCCTCAGCCCGCCGTTCAGGTGGACGAGCGCCCGGATGCCGTCCCACTTGACCTCCAGGCCGTACCGCTCGCGATCCAGGGGAAGTTCCCCAGGTACGGCCAGCATTGGTTCGATCTGGGTTGGCATTGGTCGCCCCATGACGGGTATGTGCCCATCTGGATCCGCGCTACAGCTGAGGAGTTGCCCCATGCGCAGCATCTGGAAAGGTGCGATCTCCTTTGGGCTGGTCACCATCCCGATCAAGGTCTACTCCGCGACGGAGCAGAAGGACGTCACCTTCCACCAGGTTCACCGCGAGGACGGCGGCAGGATCCGCTACAAGCGCGTGTGCACGCTAGACGGTGAGGAGGTCTCGTACTCCGACATCGCCAAGGGCTACGAGCTGGCCACGGGCGAGATCGTGGTGCTCACCGACGAGGACTTCGAGGACCTCCCGCTCAGCACCTCGCGCAGGATCGACGTCCTCCAGTTCACCCCCGCCGACCAGATCGACCCGATCTACTTCGCCAAGTCGTACTACCTGGAGCCCGACGGCCAGGGGGCGAAGCCGTACACGCTCCTCAGGAACGCGCTGGAGAGCTCGGGGCAGGTCGCGGTGGTCAAGGTGGCGCTGCGCCAGCGCGAGTCGCTGGCCACGCTGCGGGTGCGCGACGGCGTGTTCGTGCTGGAGACCATGTTCTGGCCGGACGAGATCCGCAAGCCCGACTTCGCCTTCCTGGACGAGGACGTCGAGGTACGGCCGCAGGAACTGCAGATGGCCGAGTCGCTGATCAGCACGATGGAGGCGGACTTCGACCCGACCGAGTACCGCGACGCCTACCGCGAGGCCCTGCAGGAAGTGATCGAGGCGAAGGTGGCGGGCAAGGAGGTCATCGCGCCGCCGGAGGCCGAGGAGGAGGCCGGCCCCGCCGTGGACCTCATGGCCGCGCTGCGGGCGAGCGTCGAGGCGGCCAAGCGGGAGCGGACCGGCGAGCCGGCCAAGCCAGGCAAGTCGGCCAAGGCGTCGAAGGAGACCGCCAAGGACGCCGAGGAGAAGGCCCCGAAGCGCAAGCCCCGCAAGTCGGCCTAACTGGCAAGTCGGCCTGACCGGGTCGTCGCGCTCGCGGGTCTCCCTTCAGGCTTCGCGGCCGCGCAGGGAGAAGACCGCCGGGATAAGACAAGAAAAAGGCGCCTTCGGCGACATTGCCGAAGGCGCCTTTGAAGAGTTTCCGAGGGAGAGATGGGACGAATCCACTATCCATTCCGCCGGAACGCCATGGGAGAACGAATTCTCCGGGCGAATTCCGGGCCGGCGGCCTTTTTAGAGTGCCTGTGTTCTGTACGGGGTCATCGCCTGCCGTGGCGAAACGATGATCCTGGAGAACACAGGCACTCAGCCGCGCGTCCGGAACTCACCTCGACCGGGAGCCGGTCACATGGCTACGTCCTCGACTGGCCTCTGCGGGGGACGCCCACGTGGGGCGCCACCGCGCGGTGACTAGTCCTCTTCCTGCTCGTTCTCGTCGTCGTTCCGGTTGAACTGGAACTGACGCTCCTGCTGACGCTGACGCGCCTCCGCCTCGTTGTCCTGGCGCTGGCGGGCGTCAGCGTCCGAGAAGCCGCGGACGTTGTTGGTGTTGTTGTTGTGGATGCGGACCCTGACCTTCACCCGCTGACGGCCCTGACGACCGCCCCAGCCACCGCCGCCGCCCCAGCCGCCGCAGCGGCGGCCGCAGCCCCAGGTGAGGACGGACGTGCCGGTGCTGGCGGAGGCAGTCGTGGCGTTGGCGGCGCTCGCAGTGGCCAGCCCGCCCAGGCTGACGATTCCACCGGTCATGGCGGTGCTGACCGCAAGGCCCGCGAGGACACTCTTGAACTTGGGCATTGAATTCCCCCCTAAAGGATCGGTTGCCCCGTTCTAGATATTTTCCGGACTGATCGAAAAATATCTCGGATGACGACTAATGCGTCATCCATGCGATTTCATTTCCGGCGCGCAGGCCACGCAAACGGCAGTCGTCCTCTTTTGCTATACACTAACAATCTCATTGCTTGCATTAAGTATTTATGAAATGAAATGACAGGATTTGTCCGTTTTCGCCCCTGTCTCTCGGATGCCTGCGCAACCACTCCGATTGACAGGGAGGGGGTTGCGGATGCCGCCGTCTCGTGGTTCGCCCGAGGCGGTGGCGACGCACTCCGTGGCGAACGGTTGAGGCAAGGTCCAATGCGTAGAATGTCCGAATAAGTACCAGTAAATCCGTATTTGTGTGAAATGGGAATTATGGCGGGCCGGGGCCGGTTATCGTGGACTGAGCGAGAAGGAGGTCGCATGCCAACAGCGCCGATCCCGCACTGGCCAGGACGGACGATCGGCTCGGTACACGTCAGATCCACCCCGGACGGCGCTCCGGAGCAGGCCGTGTTCGTGCACGGGCTGGCCGGTTCCGCCACCAACTGGACAGACTTGATGGACGAGCTGAAGGACGTGGTCACGGGCCACGCCATCGACCTGCCGGGCGCCGGGTTCTCCCCCGCCCCAGCTGACGGCGACTACACCGTCGCCGGTCACGCCCGCGCCGTGGCCGGGCTGCTGGAGGAGACGGGCCCCTCCCACCTGTTCGGCAACTCGCTCGGCGGCGCGGTCGCCGTCCGGGTCGCCGCCACCCGTCCGGACCTGGTGCGCTCGCTCACGCTCATCTCGCCCGCGCTGCCCGACCTGATGCCCAGGTACGGGCCCGCCCGCATCGCCGCCGCGGCGACTCCCAGGCTGGGGGAGTGGGTGGCGGCCAAGATGAGGATGATCCCGGCAGAGCAGCGGATCAGCGCGAGCTTCGCGATGGTCTGGGCCGACGCGGAGTCCGTGCACCCGGAGCGGCTGCGCGAGGCCGTCGACGAGCTGCGCAGGCGCGACGGCCTGCCGCACGCGGGCGCGGCCATGATCGGCTCGGCCCGGGGCATCGTGGCGGAGTACTTCCGCCGGGGCGAGGAGAACCTGTGGCGCCAGGCCGGGAGGATCCAGGCGCCGACCCTGATCGTCCACGGCAGGCGCGACCGCCTGGTCCGGCCGGCGATGGCCGCCAAGGCGGGCAGGACCTTCCGCCAGGTCAGGCTGGTGCTGCTGCCGCGCGCCGGGCACGTGGCGATGATGGAGATGCCGCAGGTCGTGGCCGCCGAAGCGCGCCGTCTGATCGGTGAGACGCGATTGGGGAATGCCCCACTCGCCAAGTAGGTTTCAGTGAGGGACAGGACCCCCTGGAAACGGGAGCGTAGAAAGTGTCGTTGCCACCGCTGGTCGAGCCGGCCGCCGAGCTGACCGTCGACGAAGTGCGCCGCTACTCGCGCCACCTGATCATCCCCGACGTGGGGATGGCCGGGCAGAAGCGGCTGAAGAACGCCAAGGTGCTGTGTGTGGGCGCCGGGGGGCTCGGCTCGCCCGCGCTCATGTACCTCGCGGCGGCGGGCGTCGGCACGCTCGGCATCATCGACTTCGACGTCGTCGACGAGTCCAACCTGCAGCGCCAGATCATCCACGGCCAGTCCGACGTGGGCAGGCTGAAGGCCGAGAGCGCCGCCGCCTCGGTCCGGGAGATCAACCCGCTGGTCGACGTCGTCATCCACAACACGGCGCTGACCACCGAGAACGTGATGGAGATCTTCTCCGGCTACGACCTCATCGTCGACGGCACCGACAACTTCGCCACCCGCTACATGGTGAACGACGCCGCGGTGCTGCTCGGCAAGCCGTACGTCTGGGGCTCGATCTACCGCTTCGACGGCCAGGCCAGCGTCTTCTGGGCCGAGCACGGCCCCTGCTACCGCTGCCTCTACCCCGAGCCCCCACCTCCCGGCATGGTCCCGTCGTGCGCCGAGGGCGGCGTGCTCGGCGTGCTGTGCGCGTCGATCGGCTCCATCCAGGTCAACGAGGCCATCAAGCTGCTCACCGGCGTCGGCGACCCGCTCGTCGGCCGGCTGATGATCTATGACGCCCTGGAGATGAAGTACCGCGACGTCAAGGTCCGCAAGGACCCCGAGTGCGTGCTCTGCGGCAAGAACCCCACGGTCACGCAGCTGCTCGACGACTACGAGGCGTTCTGCGGCACGATCTCCGACGAGGCGGCCGAGGCCGCCAGCGGCTCCACGATCACCGCCCGGGAGCTCAAGGCGATGCAGGACAACGGCGAGAACATCTTCCTCGTCGACGTCCGCGAGCCGAACGAGTACGAGATCGTCTCCATCCCCGGCGCCACGCTGATCCCCAAGGGTGAGTTCCTCAACGGCAACGCCCTGGAGAAGCTGCCGCAGGACAAGCGCATCGTGCTGCACTGCAAGTCGGGCGCGCGCTCGGCCGAGGCGCTCGCCGTGGTGAAGAACGCCGGGTTCTCCGACGCCGTCCACGTGGGCGGCGGCGTGCTGAGCTGGGTCAAGACCGTCGACCCGAGCCTGCCGACGTACTGAGACCCATACCGCCCTTAATGCGGATGACATCCGGTCCTCCGCATTAAGGTCGTTGGCGTGAACAACGCCCGCCCCTGGCCCGCCCTCGTGGCCGCCTCCGCGCTGACCCTGGTCTGCGCGGTGGCCACCGGAGTCGCGGGCAGCGCGGCGGGCTCCGAGCTCACCCGGGGGCCCAGCACGTCCGAGCTGCACGCGGCGGCGAAACGGGAGGTGGCCGAGCGGTGGCGCACCTGGCAGGCGGGCCGGATCTTCCCCGCCACGCTCCCGTACTCCGCGGAGCAGGGCGGCGAGGAGCGGGCCAGCCGCGTCGGCATCTCCCCGCGCACCGCGTGCGCCGGCTCGGTCGACGCCAAGGCGGCCAGGACGCTGCGCGCGACGGGCTGCCGCGCGGTGCTGCGCGCCACCTACATCGACGCGCTACAGGGAGTGATGGTCACGGTCGGCGTGGTCGCGCTGCCCGACGAGGTGGACGCCGCCCGCGCCAAGTCGGCCTTCCCCGAGACGGGCAAGCCGGTGCCGGGCCTGCGGCCGCTGGCCTTCGAGGGCACGATCGCCGACCGGTTCACCCCGCCGGTGCGGCAGGTGGGCTCCGTCCGGCAGGCCGGCCCCTACCTGGTGCTGACCACGGCCGGGCAGGTGGACGGCCGGCCCGCGAAGGCCGTGGGCGAGCAGCGTCCGACCATCTTCGCGTTCGCCGCGGAGATCTCCGAGCACGTCCTGGCCGACCTGAGCACGCCGCGGATGCCCGACTGCGCCTCACCGGAGTGGCAGTGCTGAGGCGTGTCGGGGTGCTCGCCGTGGCCGCGGCGGCGCTGCTCGGCGCGGCGACGCCCGCGCTGGCCGACGACGTGCGCGGCGGGCAGCAGCCCGTGATCAGCACGCTCGACCTCCCGAAGGCGTGGCGGGAGAGCAAGGGCACGGGCGTCACCGTGGCCGTCCTCGACTCCGGCGTCGATCCGCGCCACCGCGACCTGGCCGGCTCCGTGACGGTGGGCAAGGACTTCACCGAGGGCGCCAACCCGCCGGGGGTGCAGCCGCGCCGCCTGCACGGCACCTACATGGCCTCGCTGATCGCCGGCCACGGCCACGGGCCCGGTGGAGAGCGGGGTGTCATCGGCGTCGCCCCCGAGGCCAAGCTGCTGTCGGTCCGGGTCATCCTGGAGGACGAGGAGCCGGGGTTCCGCGAGTTCAACTCGGCCGAGCAGTTCGAGGACGTGGTGGCCAGGGGCATCCGGTACGCGGTCGACCAGGGCGCCGAGGTGATCAACATGTCGATCTCCAAGGAGCTGGCGACCAGGGAGGAGCGGGCGGCGATCCGCTACGCGATCTCCAGGAACGTGGTGCTGGTGGCCGCCGCGGGCAACGACGGCGACGGCAAGCCCGACGCGAGCGGGTTCGCCCCCTACTCCTATCCGGCGGCCTTCCCGGGGGTGGTCTCGGTGGGGGCGACCGACCGGAGGCTGCGACGGGCGACGTTCTCGAACTGGAACTCGTCGGTGGTGCTGGCCGCGCCGGGCGTGGACATCATGGGCGCGGGGCCGGGCGACGAGTACTGGGTGGGCCGGGGCACCTCGCAGGCGACCGCGCTGGTGTCCGGAGTGGCCGCCCTGATAAAAGCGAAATATCCGGATATGTCGCCGCCGCTGGTCGTGCAGGCCCTGACCGCCAGTGCGACCGACCGCCCGCCCGGCGGCTACGACACCGGAACCGGGTTCGGCGTGGTCAACGCCGCCAAGGCGCTGGCCGAGGCGGGCAAGCTGGCCACGCACACCCAGACAGCCGAGGGCGCGCAGGCGCAGGACCCCGCCCAGCGCGTCGGCGGCGGTTCCGCCGGCCCCGTCAAGGTCATCACGAGGGACCACGGCCGCGTCACGACCTACGGCGTGGTCGCCCTCGTGGCGGCCATGGGCGCGCTGGCGTCGCTGGGGTTCATCTTCGCGCTGGTCAGGCGGCTACGCCGGGCTCAGGATGGGCAAGACGCATGATCCGCCCCCCCAAGGGGGACGAAAGAGACAACGAGCGAACCGAGGATCGAGGCGGTGGTGAAGGGACGTAGGTCGACCTCAGGGCTGCCACGCGGCGGGGGAGGAGCCACACCGGGACGGAGGAACCCGCTCGGCGCCACCACCGGCCGCAGGTCACGCGTGCGCTCCTGGCCCGCGGCGGGCACCCGTGTCACGGCCGCCGCCAAGGAACGCGCCGAACAGGCCGCGCTGCGCCAAGGCGTCCGCTACCGCCGCTGGTTCGTCATGCTGGTGGGCGCCATCGTCGCGGTGTCGGCCGTGGTGGTGCTGCTCGGCACCGTCGGGCTGTTCCAGGAGACCAGGGCGCGCCCGCTCACCCCGGACGAGCAGAACCGCTACAAGCAGGAGGAGATCGCCAGGCGCTGGCAGGCGTGGCCCGCCTCGGGCGTCTTCCCGGACGAGGTCAAGTACGTCGGCCTCGACCGGGCCCAGCAGTACGCCAGGCGCGTCGGCATCGCCCCCGAGACCGAGTGCGGCAAGGCCGTGGACTCCGCGGTGGCCGGGGTGCTCGCCGAGCACGGGTGCGTCACCGTCCTGCGCGCGACCTACGTCGACCAGACGTCCACGTTCGTCATCACCGTCGGCGTCGCCGTCCTGAAGGACGAGCAGTCCAGGGTCTCCGCGACCGAGCAGCTCGGCCAGGACGACCGGGTCGGCGTGCTACCCGTCTCCTTCCCCGGCACGGTGACCGAGCGGTTCGGCGTCGAGCAGCGGCAGCGCACCGGCTGGGTGGGCGCGGGCCCGTACATCGTCTTCTCCACCGCGGGCTACGCCGACGGGCGCACCAGGGCCGCCATCCCGCCGGAGGAGATCCTGCACAGTGAGCTCTGGCCGGCGGCCAAGTCCATCGGCGGCCAGATCGCCTACTTCCTGGCGGATCCGCCCAAGGTCCCGCCCTGCACCCAGGGGAACGTGTGCTGAGCGCCGTCCGCACGCTGACCGCCGTGCTGCTCGCGATCCAGGGCCCCGCGGCGGCGCCCGTCAGGGAGCAGCAGCAGTGGGTGCTCGACGCGCTCAACGTCCAGCAGGCCTGGACGCTCACCAAGGGCAAGGGCGTCACCGTCGCCGTCGCCGACACCCGCGTGGACGCCGGGCTCAAGGAACTGCGCGGCCGCGTCACCCTCGGGCCCGACATGACCTCGCCCAGCCTGGAGAAGCAGGTGACCCCCGGCGAGCACGGCACCGCCATGGCCGCGCTGATCGCCGGGTCCGGCACCGACAAGGGGCTGGTCGGGGTCGCGCCCGAGTCCCGCATCCTGTCGCTGCCGCTGTCGGTGGAGGAGGACGACCCGCTCAACTCGGTCGCCCCCCAGGAGGACCAGCAGTCCGCGCAGGACAGCCCGCTGGCACGCGCGCTGCGATACGCGGCCAACCACGGCGTGCAGGTCGTCAGCATGTCGATCGGCTCCTACGGGCCGCTCAGGTCGGAGCGCGAGGCGGTCTCGTACGCGCTCGGCAAGGGCGTCGTGCTGGTCGCCGCCGTCGGCAACGACGGCCAGACCAAGTACGCCAAGGACAACAGCACCTCCTACTGGAGCTTCCCCGCCGGGTATCCGGGGGTGATCGGGGTGGCGGCCGTGGACAAACAGGGCAAGGGCGCGGCCTTCAGCAGCGACAACCTGTCGGTGCTCGTCTCAGCGCCGGGCGTGGGCGTGCCGCTGGCGAAGCGGGCGGGCGGCTACGAGCTGTCCGCGGGCACCAGCTCGGCGGCCGCGCTCGTCGCGGGCGTGGCCGCGCTGATCAAGGCGCGCCACCCCCGGCTGGGGCCCGAGCAGGTCGCGCAGGCGCTGGCCGCCAGCGCCAGAGGCCGCCCGGCCATCGGGTACGACGACAAGACCGGGTTCGGCGTGGTCGACGCCGGCGCGGCGCTCAACGCCGCGGCCCGGCTCGCGGGCGAGCGGCGCGGCGTCGCGGTCCCCGACGACCAGCACTTCGGGGCGGGGGAGAACTCGCCGGTGCCGTCGCGTCCAGGGCCTGATCCGTGGCGGCTGTGGCTGTACGGCGGGGGCGTTCTGCTGGCACTTGTGACCTTCTGCGGCGGGATCATCGTGCTCAATCAGCGGAAGGGGTAAAGATCCGCTATGGTCCCGCGTCATGGGATACGAGCTGCGGGTGGTCCGCGAGTCGCCGCTGGCGTTCGCGGAGCTCGCGAAGGCGATCGCGCCTGCCGGTTTCGGGCTGCGCGAATCTGAGATCGTCGCCAGGCACGGCGGCGGCACGCACGCTGTCGGACGCTGGCAGGGCCAGGTCGTCGGCGAACCCGGTTCCGACTGGCACGTGGCCCAGCTCGTCCGGCTCTCGTCCGTGCTCGGCGGCAGCCTCGTCGGTGAGGACGGCGAGGTCTACGCGCTCCGCGACGGCGTCGTCGAGGTGGCCGCCGACGGCATGGTGGGCGAGATCGGCAAGTTCGAGGAGATCATCGAGGCGGGGCCGGCCGTGTGGACCCCCTGAACCCGTACGCGGAACGTGTCCTCGAGGTCGTCGAGCGGATCCCGCCCGGCAAGGTCATGTCGTACGGCGACATCGCCGAGTACCTCGGCGAGGGCGGCCCGCGCCAGGTGGGACGCGTGATGTCCACCTGGGGTGGCGGCGTGCCCTGGTGGCGGGTCGTGCACGCCGACGGCACCGGCGCGGCCCCCGACCATCAGCAACGCTGCCTGGCGCACTGGCGCGAGGAGGGCACGCCGTTGCGCGGCGAGCGGGCCGACATGCGGCGGGCCCGCTGGGACGGGCGTTCAGCGGATTTTAAGTAACCGCCTTGAGCTGCGGTTTCCGGTTCGGGGCGAATACGCAGCCTGTGACTCCCATTACCATGGCCTGAACAGTGATGGCGGTCCGAAAGGCGGTGCCTCCCCGATGGCAACCGGCGTCACAGCCCAGGTGCCGAGCGGCGATCTGCTCGCCGACCGCCTGAAGGCTGTCCAGGACCTCTGCGATCGGGGTGAACCGCTCGAAGCCGTCATGAAGGCGGTCGGCCCGGGTGGCCGAGACTCCGCGTTCGACTCCGAGGTTCTCAGCGGCCCGCTGGGCGGGCGCATGGATCTCGCCGTCAAGCGCGGCGCGGCCCGGCGGCGCGAGCTGGTCGCCCTGGTGCGTCCCTACCTGGCCGCGGTCGACGCCGGGGTCAAGCGCGACCTGCCCGTGGCGCGCAGGCTGATCTGCCATCTGATCGAGCACCGTCCCGACGAGGAACTGGTCGACGGCGAGACCCTCACCACGGTGGTGGCCGCGGCGGCCGAGCCGTCCAAGCGCATCCGCAAGGGCCTGCGCTGGTACGCCGACCTGCCTTACCGTGACGAGCTGTCGCCTGACCTGTTCCGGCTGCGCCGCGCCGACCTGGTGCCGGTCACCCACATCGACGACATCGTCTGGGTCGACGGCAGGCTGCGCGTCACCGGCTTCGCCTACCTGGCGGGCCTGTCGGTCCGCAGCCGCCGCTTCAACCGGGCCACGGTGGTGCTGCGCGGGCCGCGCTGGCTGCCGCCCGTGCGGCTGCGCACCCGCCGGGTGTTCGCGCCCGAGGCGACCCACGGTGCCCGCGAGCCCGGCTGCAACTACGACTGGTCGGGCTTCACCGCCGAGCTGAACCCGTTCGCGCTGCGCTGGCGCGGGGCGGTCCGCGCGATCGTCTCCGGCGTGCGGCGGCGGCTGCGTCACCGTCCCGCCGTCCGCGACACCACCACGTGGCGGGCCGAGATCGTGTTCTGGAGCCGTGGCGCGCGGGCGACCGGCCTGCTGCGCGGCGCCTCACCGGGCCGCACCGAGCGGCCCGCCGGGCTCAAGCTGCGTCCCGGCTGGTGGGCCAGGCCGGTCTGGACGTCCGACCGGGCCCTTCAGGTCGTGCTCCAGCCGAACAGGGCCGAACTGACCGGCGTCTCGGTCGACGGCGACCGGCTGGAACTGAAGATCTTCCTGCCCGGCCGCACCCTCACCAAGGGGCACGCCAGGCTGGGCGGCCACCGCATGGCCGCCGACTTCGCGGCCGTCGCCGGAGGCACCGAGGTGTCGATCGGCCAGGCCGTCTCCGCCCTGTTGCACGAGAAGGACGGCCGGCGGCTCTGGGTGGAGCCCAAGGGCGACCCCGCCGCGTCCGTCATGCTCGGCGACCTGGTCGAGACCAGGGCGCAGGTCGGCGACCGCGAGATCACCGTGCTGGGCGACCGGCGCGACCGCGTGCTCGTCTCGGCGCACCGCATCAGACCCGTGATCACCTCAGCCGTCTGGGAGGGGGCGACGCTGGTGCTGCGCGGCCGCTACCCCGACGCGGCGGGCCCGCGCCTGCTCTCGCTGCGGCATCGCTCCGGCCTGTCCTACACCGTGCCGATCGATCGCGACGGCGACGACTTCACCGTGCGGCTCGCGCCCGCGTCCATGGACCGCTTCGGCGAGCCGGTGCCGCTGGCGTCCGGCACCTGGAACATGTCGGTCCGCCACCCGTCGGGAGAGATCGTCCCGGTCCGCATGGACCACGCCGCGCTGCCGGGCCTCGACGAGGAACCGCGCGCCTTCGACGGACGCTCCTACCGGATGCTGTCCACCCGCTTCGACGTCCCGGTGCTCGTGGCCGAGGAGGACCGGCCCGCCGACGAGAAGGGCGTGGCGGGCACGCACGTGCTGCGCCGCGTCTTCTACCCGGCGCAGCGCACCGAGCCGCTGAACGACGCCACTGTCTACGTGGTCAACGACGGCCGCCTGTACGCCGACAGCGTCCGCTCCATCTACGAGGAGCGGCTGCGGCGCGGCGACGACCGCGAGCACATCTGGATCGTCAAGGACGGCGCGTTCACCCCGCCCGAGGGCGCCACCGTGGTGCGGGCCAACAGCCGCGAGCACCACGCGGCGCTGGCCAGGTCCCGGTACATCGTGACGAACGCGTTCCTGCCCGCCTGGTTCCGCTCGCGCGAGGAGCAGGTCGTGGTGCAGACGTGGCACGGCACGCCCGCCAAGCGCGTCGGCAACGACCTGCCGCACATGTCACGCGACCCCAGGCCGCCGGTGTACCACCGGCAGGCGGCCGAGGTGCGCGGCTGGGACGTCCTGGTGTCGCAGTCGCCGTGGGCGACCCCGGTGCTGCGGCGGGCCTTCGGCTACCAGGGCGAGATCCTGGAGAGCGGGCTGCCGCGCAACGACGTCCTCACCTCGCCCGACAGGGACCAGTTGGCGGCGCGCATCCGCGAGCGGCTGGGGCTGGCCGAGGGCAAGCGGGTGGTGCTGTACGCGCCGACCTGGCGCGACTACGACCGCAAGAACGCGATGGTGAAGCTGGACCTCGCCAAGGCCAGGGAGGCGCTGGGGGCCGACCACGAACTCCTCGTACGCGGCCACCCGATGCAGGCGTTCCCCGCCGTCCCCGACATCGCCCACGACGTCACGACCTACCCCGAGATGGCGGATCTGCTCCTGGTCACGGACGTGCTGGTGACCGACTACTCGTCGGTCATGTTCGACTTCGCCGCCACGGGCCGCCCGATGGTCTTCTACGCCTATGACCTGGCCAAGTACACCGCCAGGCGCGGGCTGTACGTGGACCTGCCGGAACAGGCCCCCGGCCCGGTGCTGTCGACGTCAGCGGAGGTCGTCGACGCGCTGCGGTCGATCGACCAGGTCGCGGCGGCCCACGCCGACCGCTACGACGCCTTCCGCGCCACCTTCGCCCCCAGAGACGACGGCAAGGCCACCGCCCGCGTGGTCGACCACGTCTTCTCCTGACCGTCACATCCAGGGCGGCCGCACGGCGAGGCGGCCGCGCCGCTCGGGCAGCGGCTGCTCGGCCAGCAGGTAGAGCAGTGACGCCAGGGTGGTGCCGTCGACGACGTCTCCCAGGTCGATCAGGCCCGGGAGGCTCTGCACCGGGATCCAGTCGACCCGCTCGGCGTCGGCGGGCCGCGGCGCCGCGCTGACGTAGCTGGCGGTGTCGGCGCGGTAGACGTGGTGGACACTGTCAGAGGTGCCGTTGGACGGCTGCACGCAGAGCAGCGGGCGCAGCGGGCCGGGCCGCCAGCCTGACGCGCTCTCGAATCCGCGCCCTGCGGCGGCCGCGAAGTCCTCGCCCTCGTCGATGGCGCACAGCGGGATCTCCCAGCCCCACGAGTCGGTGATGAACCGGTGTCGCCAGATCAGCAGCACCCGGTCGCGGATGTCCGTCACGACCGCCCCGGCTTTCGGCGCGGTGCGGATGACGCGGTGTTGCAGGCGCCTGCCGTCGAAGAGTTCGACGTCCGCGAGGCGGACGTCCAGCCACGGGTCGGTGTAGAGCGGCTTCTCCGAGTGGACCTTCCAGAGCATGGGGGGACTCCTGGGGCAGGCTGCCGTTTCGACGGCACCACCGTACAGCGCTCTCACCAGGGCGGAAGGAGCACCACGTGATCAGCCGCGGCGTGTTGAACGCGTAGCCCGGTTCGCCCCGAGCGCGTGTCTCGCGGCGGCCGGCGCGAGCGGTCACCGCGAGGCGGCCCGGTTCGCTCCGAAGCGGCGCCCCACGTCGGCTGCGACCGCTGGGCCGGTTTCGGTGCCGCGGCGGAACGCCGCCGCGAAGGCCCTCTCGCCCAGGGCGGCCGTGGCGGCGGAGGCGATCCGGTCCACGTCGCCGCGTTCGGCGGGCGGGAGCGGGGCGTCCACGCTTCGGCGGGCCGCGTCCGCCGCGCCGAGCAGGAGGGCGGCACGGTCCGCGTCGCCGGACAGGGCCAGCGCGCCCGCCAGACCTTCCAGGGAGAGCGCCAACGCGCGCGGCTCCTGGAGGGAGAGCGCGATCTCCAGGCCGCGCAGGTGGTGCCCGGCGGCCCGGGCCTCGTCTCCGCGCAGCTCGGCGGTGAAGCCGAGTTCCGCGTGCAGCAGGTGCTCACCGATCTCCGACGACTCGTACTCGTCGCGAATGCGGAGCAGGTACGACTGGGCGGCGTCGAGGTCGCCGGAACGGCGCGCGCCGAGGGCGAGCCCCATCAGCGCGTGCATCTCGCCGTACCGGTAGCCCTGTTCGACGGCCAGCCGCCGTGCCCGCTCGTGCAGGTCACGCGCCCAGTCCCAGTGCCGCGCGAGCAGCGCCAGCCTGCCGAGGCCCGACAGGCGCGCGGAGACCTCCGTCTGCAGGCCCAGCTCCCTGGCGATGCGCAGACCGTCGCTCTGGCGGCGCTCGGCCTCCTTGTAGTCACCCCTGATCTCGGCGAGCGTGGCGAGCGGCGACACGGTCTGCAGCTCTCCCCAACGGTCGCCGAGCTCGTGGAACAGGGCCGCGGCGCGGGTACCGGCCTGCCCGATGGCGGTGAGGTCCCCCTGGACCAGCGCGAGCATCGCCCGCAGCCCGAGGGCGGCGGCGGTGCCCCAGCGGTCGCCGGCTCCGGTGAACAGGTCCAGCGCGCGGGCGTTGGCCTGCTCGCTCGCGGCGGGGTCACCGGCGTGGAACAGTCCGTACGCGTACAGCCACACGGCCCGGCCATGCCCCACCGGGATGCCTTCGACGTCCTCGCCCGCCCCGGACCGGTCACCCGTCAGCAGCGCGAACGCGGCCCGCAGCACGCGGAGCCCGACGTCCTGCGGGGCGACGTCGAGCACCGCTGACAGGGTGCGTCGAGCCTCGTGCAGGCGGCCGCGCAGCAGCCACCACCAGCACAGGGCTCCGGCGAGCCGCGCCGCCTCCTCTGCGGCTGGTCGCGGGACCGCGTCGTCGGCGCCCGATCGCCGTACTGCCTCGTTCACGGCTGATCGTGGGGCCGCCTCCTCTGTGGCCGATCGTCCTATCGCCTCGTCGAGGGCCGCGCGCAGGTTGGCGGAGTCAGCGTCGAGACGGTCGAGCCAGGTCTGCTGCTCGCCGTCGCGAAGGTGCGGCACGGCGCGTTCGGCGAGCTGGAGGTAGTGGCGTAGATGCCGGTCACGGGTGTCGGCGGGGTCCTCCGTCTCGTGCAGGCGTTCCCTGGCGTACGCGGCGACGGACTCCAGCAGGCGGTAGCGCGGCCCCGCCGCCCCCTCCACCATCACCACGAGGGACCGGTCGACCAACCGGGTGACCAGGTCGAGGACCTCCGCCCGGCGCACACCGTCACCCGCGCAGACCGCCTCGGCCGCGTCCAGGGAGCAGCCGTCCACGTGCACGGCGAGCCTGCGCAGCACGACGCGTTCGGGCGCGCTGAGCAGTTCCCAGCTCCAGTCGATCATCGCCCGCAGGGTCTGCTGGCGCGCGGGCGCGCCCCGCCGGCCGGTGGTGAGCACCCGGAACCGGTCGGTGAGCCGCGCCGCCAGCTCCTCCACTCCGAGTGCCCGGACGCGGGTCGCGGCCAGTTCGAGGGCGAGCGGAATGCCGTCGAGACGACGGCAGATCTCCGCGACGGCCTCGCGGCTTCCGGCCAGCGAGAACCCGGGGGCGGCGGCTGCGGCGCGGGCCGCGAACAGCTGTACCGCGTCGGCTTCCTGAAGCGGCTCGACCAGGTACACCGTCTCGCCCGTGAGCCCCAGCGGCTCCCGGCCGGTGGTCAGGACCCGCAGCCCGGCGGCGGTGCGCAGCAAGAGCTCCGTGAGCGCGGCGGCCGGTTCGACCACCTGCTCGCAGTTGTCGAGGACGAGAAGCAGCCGCCGGTCGCGCAGCACCGCCGCGAGCCGGTCGGCGGGCCCGGCGAACGCGTCGACTCCGGACACCCCGGCTGGCACCCCGGCTGGCACCCCGGCTGGCACTGCGTCGCGGATACCGAGCACGGCGGAGATCTCCTGAGCCAGCTCCGCCAGCCCTCCGCGCTGCCCGGCGAACTCAACGAGCCACACCCCGTCCGGGAAGCTCCCGTCAGCACCGGCAAGAGCGTTGGCGAGGCGGGTGGCGGCCTCCGTGGCGAGCCGCGTCTTGCCGACCCCGCCTGGCCCCGAGAGCGTCACCAGGCGCGCAGACCTGACGAGGTGGACGACCTCGTCCACGCACCGGTCGCGGCCGACCAGAGCGGTGAGCGGGACCGGCAGATTCGACCGCGGCGGCCCGGCAGCCGAGGCGGTCCCGATCGTCTCGGTGGTTCCGGCAGGCACGGCGGTAGCATCCGGTCTCGGTGCCGGGAGGAGTGAGGCGTCCTGACGCAGGATCGCCTCGTGCAGTGCGGCGAGCTCCGGGCTCGGATCGAGGCCCAGCTCGTCGGCCAGCAGTCGCCGCAGCTCGGCGTACGACGAGAGCGCCTCGCTCTGGCGGCCCGCCAGGTACAGCGCCCGCATCTGGACGGCACGCAGGTGCTCCCGCAGCGGATGACGCGCCACCAGGTCCGCGAGCTCCCCGACGAGCAGGCCGTGGTCCCCTGCTTCCAGACGGGCCTCGGCCTGCTCCTCCAGCACGGTCAGGCGCTGGTCGGTCAGGCGTTCGGCCGCCGCCCGGGCGAACTCCTCGTCCGCGAAGTCGGCGAACGCGGGCCCCCGCCACAGCTCCAGCGCCTCGGTGAGCAGCGCGGCCCGCGCCCGCGGATCGTCGATCGCGCGGGCCTGCGCCACCAGCGAGTGGAACCGGTGGGCGTCCACCTCGTCGCCGGGGCCGCCGAGACTGAGCCGATATCCGGGCGTCTGGCGCACCACGCGGTCCCGGCCGAGGGCCCGGCGCAGCAGGGAGACCTTGGCCTGGAGGGCGTTGGCGGGCTTGCCCGGCGGCTGCTCGCCCCACAGGTCGTCGATGAGCCGGTCGGCGGAGACCGGCCGTCCCTCGTGCACCAGCAGATCGGCCAGCAGCGCCCGGGCCTTCGCCTCGGGAATCCTGACGGGATCTCCCGCGCCGTCCCACACCATCAGCGGACCGAGCACGCCAAACCGCATGCCAGCACCGTACACACGGTGCCGCGGCGGACCGTCAGCGGACCGTCAGCACTCCCGAAGCGCCCCACGGCACAGTCGTCCCTGTCAGCGGGCGCGAACCGGAGCGACCTTCACGTACGGCAACAAGCAAGGACCGACCATCATGCGCAACGCGGCGCTGAACCCCGCCTCCCCAGGCCAGACCGACCGAAGACTGCCCCTGTCGGCGCTGCTGGCGCTGGCCACGGCCGTCTTCATCACCAGCCTGACCGAGACGCTGCCCGCGGGCCTGCTGCCCGCGATGAGCGCCGGCCTGCGTGTCAGCGAGTCCGCGACGGGGCAGGCCGTCACGATCTACGCGATCGGGACCGCGCTGACCGCCGTCCCGCTGACCGCCGCCACCGGGGCGTGGCGGCGCAAGCGCCTGCTGCTGACGACCGTCGCGGCGTTCGCCGTCGCCAACACCGTCACGGCGCTGTCGACGTCCTACCTTCTGACCATGACGGCCAGGTTCGCCGCCGGGGTGGCGGCCGGGCTCGCCTGGTCGCTGCTCGCCGGGTACGCGCGCCGGATGTCGCCCGCCCACCTGCAGGGCAGGGCGATCGCCATCGCGATGGCCGGCATCCCGGTCGCGCTGTCGCTGGGTGTCCCGGCGGGGACGTTCCTCGGCGCGGCGCTCGGCTGGCAGGTCGCGTTCCTGATCATGACCGGTCTGACCGTCGTCCTGTTCGGCTGGATCACCGCGGTCGTCCCGGACTTCCCCGGCCGGCGCCGGGACGGGCAGGCGGCGAGGCCGCGCGTCCTCCGTGTTCCCGGCGTGGCGCCCGTCCTGTTCGTGACCCTCGTCTTCGTCCTGGCCCACACGATCCTCTACACCTACATCGCCACGTTCCTCGACGGGCTCGGCATGGGCGCGTCCACGGACCTGATCCTGCTGGTCTTCGGCGTCGCCTCGCTGCTCAGCATCGGAGTCGTGGGGGCGCACATCCACCGCCGCCTCCGCGCGCTGACCGTCGCCAGCGTGCTGCTGGTCGCCGTGGCCGCCGCCGTCCTGGCGCTGTGGGCCGACAGCACCGCCCTCGTCTACGTCGCGGTGACGCTGTGGGGGCTCGGCTGGGGCGGCGCCCCGACCCTGCTGCAGACCGCCGCCGGTGACGCGGGCGGCGACGCGGCGGACGCGGCGCAGGCCCTGCTCGTCACCCTGTGGAACGCGGCCATGGCCGGTGGCGGGATCGTCGGCGGCGTCCTTCTCGACCTGTTCGGCTCGACCTCGTTCGCCTGGAGCACGCTCGTCCTCCTCGCGCCGGTCCTCGCGGTGGTGCTCGCCGCCCGGGCCCACGGATTCCCGGCACAGCGCCACTGAGCCGTCTTCGCCACGGCCGCCCGCAACGCCGTCGAGCAGCCTGATCGCTCACGTCTCTCCAGGGACAGCGCCCCGGCGTGTCGGCGGGATTCTGGGGATTTGCCCCGGTACTTTTGGGCGGATCGCCGGGGTGACCGGTCAAGTCGGCACGATCTACCCCTGTGGTCTGGTGGAATCTAGTGCTGTGAGTGGTCAGACCTGGCGGTTGGTGCGACGTGGGGGCGGCGGGCCTGTTGCGGCCCCTGTGCTCGACGAGCACCAGCGCGCGGTGGTCGAGCACGGGAGCGGGCCGCTGCTCGTCCTCGCGGGGCCCGGCACGGGGAAGACCACCACGATCGTGGAGTCCGTGGTCGACCGGATCGAGCGGCGCGGCGTCGATCCCGAGCGGGTGCTCATCCTCACCTTCAGCCGCAAGGCCGCCGGCGAGCTGCGAGAGCGCGTCACCGCGCGGCTGCGGCGCACGACCCGCACCCCGCTCGCGCTGACCTTCCACAGCTACGCCTACGCGCTGCTGCGCCGCGAGGCGGTGCTGGCGGGCGAGGTCCCGCCGCGCTTGCTGACCGGCCCCGAGCAGCTGCTGGAGATCCGGCGGCTGCTGCACGGCGAGCTGGAGGACGGCGCCCGCGCCTGGCCTGTCTCGCTGCGCGAGCCGCTGAAGACCCGCGGTTTCGCCGAGGAACTCCGCGACTTCCTGGCCCGCGCGGAGGAGCGCGGCCTCGACGGCGAGCGCCTGGTCGCGCTCGGCAGGCGGCACGGCAGGGCCGACTGGGTGGCGGCCGGCCACTTCTCCGAGCGCTACCAGGTCCGCTTCGACCTGGACCCGGAGCCGTCGCTCGACTACGCCGAGCTGATCAGGGCCGCGGCCGGGGTGCTCGCCGATCCCGAGGTACGCAGGCGGGAGCGGGCCGCGCACGACGTGGTGTTCGTGGACGAGTACCAGGACACCGACCCGTCACAGGAGTTCCTGCTGCAGCAACTCGCCGGCGACGGCCGTGACCTGGTGGCCGTCGGCGACCCTGACCAGTCGATCTACGGCTTCCGAGGCGCGGACGTCCGCGGAATCCTGAAATTCCCGGAACGCTTCCGCACCCGCGACGGCAGGGACGCCCCGGTGATGGCGCTGCGCGTGTGCCGCCGCAGCGGTCCCGACCTGCTGGAGGCGTCCCGCCGCGTCGCCGCCCGCCTGCCTGCCGCGCCCCTGCCCGACCCCGTGGGAGAGCGCGCGAGGGTCCACGGGCACAGGGAGCTGCTGCCCGGCGACGGGGTCGAGGCGGGCGAGGTGCGCGTGCTGCTGGCCGACAGCACCAGCCAGGAGGCCGCCATCGTCGCCGACACGCTGCGCCGGGCCCACCTGATCGACGGGGTGCCGTGGCACCGGATGGCGGTGCTGGTGCGGTCCGCCTCCAGGCAGGTGCCGCTGCTGCGGCGGGCGCTGGTCAGCGCCGGGGTGCCGACCATGGTGGCGGGTGACGAGGTGCCCATCGCCCAGGAGCCGGGGGTGCGTCCCCTGCTGACGATGCTCAGGGTCGCGCTCGACCCCCGCGAGCTGGACGAGGGGGTGGCCGAGGAACTGCTCACCGGCCCTCTCGGAGGCACCGACATGATCGGCGTCCGCCGCCTGCGGCGAGCCCTGAAGATCGCCGAGAACGAGGCACTGGACCCCGGGGAGGAGCAGGAGACGCTGGGCTTCGCGGCGCGCTCGTCCGGAGAGCTGCTGGTGGCGGCCGTGAAGGACGCCCGCGAGCTGACCCGCGTCGAGCCGCACGTGGCGCTGCCCGCCGAACGGGTCGCCAGGCTGCTGGGCACCGCCAGGGAGGCGTTGCGGGCGCAGGGCACCGCCGAGGACGCGCTGTGGGCCGTGTGGCAGGGCAGCGGGCTCGCCGAGCGCTGGACCGAGCTGAGCCTGGCCGGCGGCGCGCGGGGCGCGCAGGCCGACCGGGATCTCGACGCCGTGGTCGCGCTCTTCGACCACGCGGCCCGGTTCGTGGACCGCACACCCGGAGCGGGCGCCGAGGTGTTCCTCGACCATCTGGCGTCGCAGGAGATCCCCGGCGACACGCTGGCCGACCGGGCGCCCGACGGCGACGCCGTGCGGGTGCTGACCGCCCACCGCTCCAAAGGGCTGGAGTGGGACGTGGTCGTGGTCGCCGGCGTGCAGGAGGGCGTCTGGCCCGACCTGCGGCTGCGCGGGTCGATGCTGGGCGTGGAGGACCTCGTCGAGCTGCTCGAGGGGGCGGAGCCGAACGCGGCGTCGCTGGCGTCCAAGCTGCTGGCCGAGGAGCGCAGGCTGTTCTACGTGGCGGCCACGCGGGCCCGCCGCAGGCTGGTCGTGACCGCCGTCGGCGGCGAGGACACCGACGAACGCCCCTCCAGGTTCCTGACCGAGCTGATGCCGGGCGCGGTCGAGGCGGCCACCGGCGACGACCGGGCGCGCTGGCTGAGCATGTCGGCACTGGTGGCCGACCTGCGCAGCGCGGTGACCGACCCCACCAAACCGGCCATGGTCCGGCAGAAGGCCGCCAGGCAGCTCGCCAGGCTCGCCGCCGCCGGCGTCCAGGGCGCCCACCCGAACGACTGGTACGCGCTCACCCCGATCTCCGACGACCGCCCGCTGAGCTGGCCTGACGACATCGTGAGGATCTCCCCGTCCGCTGTGGAGAACTTCACCAAGTGCGGCCTGCGCTGGCTGCTGGAGACGGCCGTGGGCGCGGCCGGCACGAGCTCCGCCCAGGGCCTGGGCACGGTCATCCACGCGCTCGCCGTGCTGGCCGCCACCGACCTGCCCAGCGAGGACCTCCTCGGCAAGCGCCTGGACGAGATCTGGAACGAGCTGGACTTCGGCGGCGTCTGGTTCAACCGCAAGCAACGCCAGGTGGCCGAGCAGATGATCGGCAAGTTCCTGCGCTGGCACCAGGAGAACCCGCGCGAGCTGGTGGCCCTGGAGGAGGCGTTCACGGCCAGGGTCTCGGAGAACGTCGAGATCAAGGGCCGCGTCGACCGCGTCGAGCGCGACTCGGAGAACCGCGCGGTGATCATCGACCTCAAGACCGGCGGCTCCAAGCCCAGGCCGGGCGACCTCGGCCGGCACCCGCAGCTCGGCGTCTACCAGCTCGCCGCGCTGCTCGGCGCGTTCGCCAGGCACGGCATGACCGAGCCGGGCGGCGCCGCGCTGGTCCAGCTCGGCAAGGCCGCGGGCAAGAACGAGGCGCTGGAGCAGAAGCAGGGCGCCCTCGCCGACGACAAGGACCCCGGCTGGGCCAGAGACCTCGTCGACACCGTGGCGATCGGCATGTCGGGCCCGTTCTTCCAGGCCAAGGTCAACGACGGCTGCCGCACCTGCGCGGCCAAGGCGAGCTGCCCGGTCAACGACGGCGGGGGGCAGGTGTGCTGAGCCCCGAGGAGCTCGCGGGCAAGCTCGGCATCCTGCCGCCCACGCGCGAGCAGGCCGCCGTGATCGAGGCGCCGCTGGAACCGATGGTCGTCATGGCGGGCGCCGGCTCGGGCAAGAGCGAGACGATGGCCGGGCGGGTCGTCTGGCTGGTGGCCAACGGCCTGGTCAGGCCGGAGAACGTGCTGGGGCTGACGTTCACCCGCAAGGCCGCCGCCGAGCTGGCCACCCGCGTCAGGGAGCGGCTGAACGGCCTGGCGGAGGCCGGCCTGGTCGAGCCCGAGCTGCTCGACAACGAGCCGACCGTCTCCACGTATCACGCGTACGCCGCCCGCCTGGTCACCGACCACGCGCTGCGCGAGGCGCTGGAGCCGACCATGCGCCTGGTCACGCCCGCGGTCTCCTGGCAGCTCGCGTCGCGGGTGGTGGCGATGTACGACGGGCCGATGGACCGGATCGAGCTGGGTCCGCCGTCGGTCACGGCGGCCGTCCTGGAGCTCGCGGGCGAGCTGTCGGAGCACCTGCGCACGGCGTCCGACGTGCGGCGGGTGGGCGAGTGGCTGACAGGGATGCTCGACGGGCTGCCCGGCAGGACGACGATCGCCCAGCGCAGGCCCGTCACCGTCCAGGGGGCCAGGGAGCAGCTGCTGCCGCTGGTGGAGGCGTACGAGCGGCTCAAGCGCGGGCGCGAGGTGATCGACTACGGCGACCAGATGTCGCTCGCCGCCAGGATCGCCGCCAACCACAAGGAGGTCGGCGAGAGCGAGCGGTCCCGCTTCTCCGTGGTGCTGCTCGACGAGTACCAGGACACCAGCCACGCCCAGCTCGTCCTGCTGAGAAGCCTGTACGGCAACGGCCACCCGGTCACGGCGGTGGGCGACCCCTGCCAGTCGATCTACGGCTGGCGCGGTGCGTCCGCGGGCAACCTCCGCCGGTTCTCCCAGGATTTCCGCACGAATACCGGCGACCTCGCCCCGGTCAGGCAGCTCAGCGTCAGCTTCCGCAACGGCGACCGCGTCCTCGACGTCGCCGCCCGCGTCCAGCTGCCGCTCCGCATGGAGGCGCGCGAGGTCCCGGTCCTCGTGCCCGGGCCGAACCGGGTCGACAGGGGCCGCGTCACCTGCGCCTTCCACGAGACCGCCGAGGACGAGGCCCGATGGGTCGCCGAGGGCGTCGCCAGGATCCTCGGCCAGGAGGTCGCCCCCGACGGCCTCCCCTGGGGCGAGAAGGAGCGCAAGAAGACGCTCGCCCTCCAGCCGCAGGACGTCGCGATCCTGGCGCGCAAGCGGTCGCAGTTCCCCGCGCTGCGCAGGGCGCTCGAAGAGCGTGACATCCCGGTCGAGGTGGTCGGCCTGGGCGGGCTGCTGACCGTGCCCGAGGTCAGCGACATCGTGGCCACGCTCAGGGTGCTCTACGACCCGACGGCGGGAGACGCGCTGGCCAGGCTGCTGGCCGGGCCGCGCTGGCGCATCGGCCCCGCCGACCTGCGGGTGCTCGGCGAGTACGCCCGCGAGCTGACCCGCGAGACCCGTACCGGCGGGCGCGAGCAGGACCCGCTCGACCAGGTGGTCGCCGACCTGGCCGAGGAGCGCGGCAGCCTCGTCGACGCGCTCGACGAGCTGCCCGACCGCGAGGCGTGGCTGGAGTCCTTCTCGCCGCTGGCCAGGACCAGGCTGGTCGCGCTGGCCCAGGAGCTGCGCCAGCTCCGGATGCACACCGCCCAGCCGCTGCCCGACCTGATCACCGAGGTGGAACGCCGGCTCGGCCTGGACATCGAGGTGGCGGCCAGGGGCGGCGCGTCGGGCGCGTTCGCGGCCAGGGCCGACCTCGACGCCTTCCTCGACGCGGCGTCCAGGTTCGCGGGCGACGCCGAGGATCCCACGCTCGGCGCGTTCCTCGCCTACCTCGAGGCGGCCGAGAGCGAGGAGTTCGGGCTGGAGGCGGGCCGGGTCGGCGAGAGCAACAGCGTCAAGCTGATGACCGTGCACGCCTCCAAGGGCCTGGAGTGGCCGGTCGTGGTGGTGCCCGGCCTGTCGCAGCTCGTCACCTCCAAGGGGACGATCGCCACCGGCAGCATGTTCCCCGCCACGCCCGTCACCAACAGCCGCTGGACGGAGAACCCGCGCAAGCTCCCCTACCCGCTGCGCGGCGACGCCGCCGACCTGCCGCGGCTGGGCGGGCTGAGCAAGGAGCAGCTGGCCGCGTTCGACGAGAGCTGCCGCGACCGCGACCTGATGGAGGAGCGGAGGCTGGCCTATGTCGCCGTCACCCGCGCCCACTACCACCTGATCGCCTCCGGCTACCGCTGGGGGAGCGCGACCAAGCCGCTGGAGCCGTCCGACTTCCTGCTGGAGATCCGCGACACCGCCGACCGGGTCGCGTTCTGGGCGCCCGAGCTGGTGGAGGGGGCCGCGAACCCGCTGCTGGCCGAGCCCGCCGAGGCCACCTGGCCGGTCACGCCCGACGGGCTGCGGTACGAGTCGGTGCTCGACGGCGCCCGCCTGGTGGAGGCCGCGCTGGCGGGCACGCTGCCCGAGGCCGAGGACGAGCCGCTGCGCTCGTTCGAGGAGGAACGCGTCCGGGCCTGGGAGCGCGACACGGACCTGCTGCTGCGCGAGCGCGAGCTGAACAGGCGGCGCGGCTCGACGACGGTCGAGCTGCCGTCCAAGCTGACCGTCTCGTCGCTGGTCACGCTGGCCGCCGACGCCCGCGAACTGGCGCGCAGGATCCGCCGCCCGGTGCCGGGCAAGCCGGCCCCGCTGGCGCGGCGCGGCACGTCCTTCCACAAGTGGCTGGAGACGCGCTGGGACCAGCAGCGGCTGATCGACGACTTCGACCTGTTCGAGGACGAGCTGGAGGAGGCGGACGTCCGGCTGACGGAGCTGCAGGAGCGGTTCGAGGAGAGCGAGTGGGCCGAGCGCCGGCCGCTCGACCTGGAGGTGCCGTTCGAGACCATGATCGCCGACCGGCTGGTGCGCGGCCGGATGGACGCCGTCTTCGAGCTGCCCGACGGGCGCTACGAGGTCGTCGACTGGAAGACGGGCGAGCCGCCCAGGGGGAAGGCGGCCAGGGCCGCGTCCGTGCAGCTGGCGGCCTACCGGCTGGCCTGGGCGCACCTGGCGGGGGTGCCGCTGGAGCGGGTCGGCGCGGCCTTCCACTACGTGCGCGCGAACCGGACCGTCCGCCCGGTGAACCTGCTCGACGCGGACGGCCTGGTGGCCCTCGTCGAAGCGGTCCCCGCCGCCTCCTGAACGCGCGGCGCTCACGCACCCTCCCGAGTGCCGCACGCGGTGCCGGCCTCCTCCTGATCATCGGTACAGGTAGTGGAAGCGCGGTTTGGGATGCATCAGGAAGTCGTGGTGGGAGATGTTCCAGGCGTACGCCCCCGCCATCCCGAACACCACCGTGTCCCCCACCCGAACAGAAGTCCTGATATTTCGGGCGAAGACGTCCTTCGGGGTGCAGAGCTGGCCGACCAGGGTGACCGGCTCGTCCGTCACCCCCGGCCCGCCACCCGTGGGCAGCACCGTGAACGGCTGGTCGTGGCCCTTCGTCACCGGCGTACGCAGGTGATGGGTGCCGCCCAGGAGGATCGCGTACGCCTCGCCGTGCACCCGCTTCACGTCCACGACCCTGGTCACGTACGAGCCGCAGTACGCGGTCAGCGCCCTGCCGGGCTCGATGCGCACCCGCTGGCCCGCGCGGCGCAGCGCGGCCAGCCCGCCGCCGTACCCGGACCAGTCGAACCGGGCGCCGGGGTCGGCGTAGGAGACCGCCATCCCGCCGCCCAGGTTGACCTCGTCGTGGCCGATGTCCAGCAGGGTCGCCGCCAGCCGCAGGAGCTGGGGGGCGTCCAGGCCGCTGGCCAGATGGACGTGCAGACCGCGCAGCCGCACGCGGTCGGTGAACAGCGGCAGGCACTCCTGGACTCCCGCGTCGTCCATGCCGAACGGGCCGCTCATGGTGAGCGCCGCCCCCTCGACCGGCAGATCCGGGTTCATCCGGAGGAGCACGTCCGCGTCCCCGCCGGTCGCGAGGAGGCGGCGCAGCTCGTTCGGCGACTCCACGTGGATGCGGTGGTGCGGCAGGCGCAGCTCGTCGTCGGTCTTGCCGGGGCCGCCGAGGGCCAGCGGCCGGTCCGGGAACAGGGCGCTGACGTGCGCGTGCTCGCCGCCCGACGACACCTCGAAGCCGTCCACATGCCTGGCGAGCACGCGCAGCAGCTCGGCGTCCGGGTTGGCCTTGACGGCGTAGTACAGCTCGGTGCCGGCCAGCGCCCGCCGGACGTGCGCGGCGTGCTCGTCCAGCGCGGGCAGGTCGTAGACGTACGCGGGGACGTCCGGCAGGCGCACGGCGGCTTCGAGGACCCGGGGCGCGATCATGCGAGCGGGTTCGCGATCGGGACGTAACCGGCGGCCCGATCGGCGGCCCTCGACCAGCGCACGCCCAGGTTCGCCTTGGCCGGGAGCGGAGCGCCCGCGAGCAGGTCGGAGAGCGGCAGCGGCCGGCCGAGCGCGTCGGCCCGCGCGGCCAGGACGTCCCTGGCGACCAGCCACAGCTCGCGCAGCAGCGCGTCGTCGTCGCCCGCCACGGTGGCGGCGATCTCCGTCAGGTGGTTGACGAGCAGGCAGTAGACGACCCTGGCCCAGCCGCGCTCCGCGTCGTAGGTGAGGGATTCGGCCACCCTCGGGTGCAGGCCGGCGAGGTCGTGGCGGCCGGCGACCAGCTTGGCGCCCTCCAGGTCGCGGAAGACCGCCTCGACGGGCAGCCCGGAGGGGTCCAGCCCCACCAGGACGTTCTGCAGGTGCGGCTCCAGGACCACGCCGTGCCTGAAGAACAGCTCGAGGACGGGTGGCGCCACCGCCGAGACGTACGCCGACCACCAGGCCAGCGGGTCCCAGGGCGGCGTGCCGAGGGCCAGCGCCCCGGCCAGGACGGGCGTGACGCCGGGGGAGCAGACCGTCCACGGGCTCGCGCGGACGATCACGCTGAGCCCTTCGAGCAGGCGGGAGCCGAGCGCGGCCGACCGGTACCCGGGCTCGGGCAGCCAGCGCGCGCCGGGGAACCTGCCGGACAGCTCCTCGAAGACCGGGGTCAGCCGCGAGGTGAGCTCCACCGCGCCCGCCAGCTCGTACCAGGCGTTCTTCCGCACGCAGTTCGTGATCCGGACGTCCAGGCTGAACTTCAGGCAGGACTCGGCGTCGGGGGCGTACACGGTCCTGACGGACGAGGTCGGCGCCACGACGGGCCCCGGCCCCAGGTCGACCAGCTCCACCCCGAAGGCCGGGCGCAGCAGGCCGAGCTGCCACGGGTGTGCGGGCAGCAGCCGGTACCCCGTCGGCGCCTCGCCGAGCTTGTCGAGCGCCGACGCGTCCCCCTCCTCGGCGAGCACGTCCTCCCGGACGCCGAGCAGCCGCACGGGGAACTCGGCGTGCGCCTCAGGCGCGTAGCGCAGCCAGCCGTCCCCGCCGCGCGCCTTGGGGCTCGGGTGGAACGCGTGCCCGTAGACCAGCGCCTGCTCCGACGCCAGCCACGGGTCGGCGGGCGGCGTCGCGTCCGCCCTGGCCCGCAGGATCGCGGCCACCGCGTCCCTGGACGCCGCCACCTGCCCGGCGAACTCCGGATTGGCCGGCGCGGGCACATCGAGCTCCGCGCTGGACGGCGCCGGCACGGCGAGCTCCGCGCCGGGCGGCGACGGCCGGTCGGACAGGGCGGCCTCCGCCAGCTCCACCAGCTCGCCGGACGTCAGCGGCTGCCAGGCGCCCCGCTCCAGCCGCTCCGGCGGACCGTCGAAGCGCAGCGCGGCGCCGCCGCTCGTCCGGACCCGCAGCAGCGTGCCCGCGACCCGCAGCAGCAGGTAGGGAGGCGCGGGCCACACCAGGCCGCGCGGCCCCGCCACCTCCCGCACGCAGCAGCGCAGCAGGGCCGCCAGCGTCGCCTCCTCGGCCAGCGCGGCAGGCGAGTCGAGGACCAGTCCGTGCATTCAAGCTCTCCTCAGGTAGTTGGGCCCGCTGGTGCCGTAGAACTTGTTGACGTCACGCGCGCCGGAGCGCTCCTTGGTCATCAGGGTCCCGGCGGTGATCATGGATTTGCCGGTGAGCCTGGCGGCGTCCAGCGTCCTGGCGCGCAGGAGCCGGGCCATCGGGTCGTCGCCGTGCTCGGCCAGCGCGTCCGACAGCGTGTCGCGCAGCAGCGCGGCGGCCTCGGCGTGCGGCAGCGCCCCGAACACGACCGCGGCGGCGGCCAGGTGCAGCGTGATGGTCACGAACACGTCGGCCAGCGCGTGCGGGTCGTCGGTCAGCATCCGCTCGTCGGCGAAGTCCGGCACCGTGACGCCCGCCGCGGCCAGCCGCGCGGGGGAGGCCAGGAGACCGTCGTTGTCCTTGACGAGCAGCTTCATGCCGCCGTCCGCGAAGACCAGCGACAGGTTCTGCTGGTGCGCCTCCAGCGCCACGCCGTACCACACGAACAGCCGGACGTTCCAGCGCAGCAGGATCCGCAGGTAGGCGGGCAGCACGTCCCCCAGCTCTGTCAGCACCCCCGGCGCGTTGAGCGCGGCGACCGGCACGATCCTCCCCTCGGGGAGCCTTCTGACCATCCAGGCGAGGAACTCGTGCCCGGCGTGCGCGAACGTCTGCTCGTCGGCGACCAGCACGTCCGGGTCGGCCAGCTCACGCAGCAGCAGCTCGGCCCGCGCGCCGTCGTGCAGCGTGCCCGGCTTGATCGTGCGGCGGTTGCGCGCGCCGAGCGTGCTGGTGGGCAGGGGCAGCTTGAGGTGCGTGCGGGAGTCGATCTCCACCGTCCGCATGGAGAGCGTCGGACGCACCCGCAGCCGCTCGCCGTCGAGGACCCGCGCGACCTTCCGCACCTCGCCCACGGCCAGCGGGTGAACGGGAAACAGCGCCTCCCCGGCCCCCAGGTCCCCCCAGAAGGCCGCGCAGGCCGACCCCGGCACCAGCATGCCCTGGGGGACGACGGCCCATCTCAGCTCGAACGAGGGCGCGAACTCCGGCGCGTACGCCAGCAGCTCGCCCGCCGACAGGCCCGGCCGCGCCCGGGACGTCGGATAGACCGGATGATCCACGAACGCCGCCCGCGACTCGTAGGACGGCCGCCTGGCCAGCACCTCCGGCAGGTGCGCGTCGTGCAGCTCCAGGGCGGTCAGCGCGGCGGCGCACTCCTCGGAGAACGCCGCCACCCCTTCCGCGTCGGCCGGGTCCGCGACCTCGGCCAGCGTGCCGAGCACCGCGCCCAGGTCCAGCCGCTCCTCCGGCGCGACCACGAAGTCCTGGAACAGCGTCCCGGGCGCCAGCCGCACCCTCCTCCCACCGGCCAGGACCAGCGCCACGCCGTCCTTGCTCCTGGTCACCCGCGACGACAGCCGCCCGTAGTCCTCCCGCAGCAACGCGTCGAGCACCCTGGCGGCCAGGTACGCCTCCCGCGTCATTCGACGACCCACGGCCGGGCGGCGCGGTAGGAGTCGATGGCGGCGTCCACCAGAGCCCTGTCGGGGCCGACGGCCCGGATCACGCCCAGGTAGTCGCGGTTCGTGTGCGTCTTGCGGACCGGATCGCCCGCCGCCCGCAGCGGCCGGTGCCAGAGCGTGACGCCGCCCGAGACCAGCTTCTCCGGCCCCGGCGCGGACGTGATCGTCCCCGACCGGTCGGCGACGAGGCTGACCGCGCTGCCGTGCCGCGTCACGTCCGGCACGACGGGCGCGGGCTCGCCCAGGTGCACCCGCAGGATCCACTCGAACAGCGGCACCCCGAGCACGTCCGCGAGCAGGAAGTCGCAGTGGTCGCCGATCACCCGGTAGTTCACCTCGACGAGACGCGGCCCGCCGGGCGTGACGACGTACTCGGTGTGGCAGGCTCCGAACCCCGCCCCGAGCGCCTCCAGGGCGGCCAGGACGTGCTCGTGCGGGCCGTCCGTAGCCCAGTCGAGCCGTTCCTCGACGAAGTGCGGCAGCGGCCCGAGCGTGGTGCGGAACCCGCCGAGCACCCGGATCCCGGACGCGTCGCCGAGGGTCTCCAGCGTCCGCAGCGGGCCCTCCAGGTACTCCTCCACGACCAGCGCCTCGCCCGGCCGCCGCCTCCTGACCTCCGCGACGGCCCCGGCCAGGTCCCGCTCGACCAGCAGCACGTCCTCGCTGGCCACCCCCTCGCGGGGCTTGACCACCAGGGGATAGGGCAGGTCCTGCGGCACCGGGTCCTCCGGCGCGAGCCGTACCGACCGGACGTGCTCCACCCCGGCGTCGGCGAGCGCGCGCCGCATCAGGAACTTGTTCTTGGCCGCCAGACAGGCCCGCCAGTCCTTGCCCGGCAGCCCGAAGTAGGCCGCGGCCAGCGCGGTCTCGGCCTGCAGGTGGTCGGAGTTGGAGAAGATCGCGGCGGGACGTCCCAGGTGGGCGATGGCGTCGATCAACGCCCTCGGGTCGCGGACATCGCACCTGACCGCGTCCGGATGCTGCTCGGGCCGGTCGGTGAGGATCGTCACGTCGGCGCCCAGAGCGCGGGCGGCGGGCAGGAAGCCGTCGGTCACCGAGTCCGTCGGCTTGAGCGCGGTGAGGTAGAGCCGCAACGGCGAGACACCCCCGAGTAGGTAAGGCTAACCTAAGCCGCTGATCCTAGCCGCTCGACGATCACCACGCCGCCCATGCTCTGTAATGGGCGGCTCACTCGCAGGTCATAGGATGTCGGGGGATCTGGAAAGGGTGGGGCCCGTGGAGACGAGCACGGAAGAACAACTCATCGGCCCGCTGCTCCTGGCGCGCGGCACCATCGACAGGTCGTCGGCGCTGCGCGCCGACAACGGCTGGCTGGAACGTGCCTGGAACGACCCCGCCACCAGGGTTCTGGTCATCGACGACGGCCGCACGCTGGTCAGAAAGGTCGGCGACGAGGTCGGGGCGGTGCTGCTCACCACGGCCGAGGCGCCGCCCGGAGAGCGCTACCTGCTGGGCGTCGACGACGGCGTCGCCTACTTCGCGGTGGCCGCGTCCCTGCCGGGGGTGCCGGCGGGCGACGTCCACGGCCGCGTGACGATCCCGATGAGCCTGGGTGACACGCCGGAGGGCGAGGTCGTCGCGGCGGGGCTGCGCCAGGTGGGCGGCCTGCTCGGCGACCGCGACGCCGGCCTGCTGGTCTACGCGGTGGCGCTGGAGGCGTGGCACACCACCCACGAGTACTGCCCGCGCTGCGGCGCCCGCACGGACGTCGAGGCGGGCGGGCACATCCGGGTCTGCCCCCGCGACGGCAGCCAGCACTTCCCGCGCGTCGACCCCGCCGTGATCATGCTGGTCCGCGACGACGACGACCGCTGCCTGCTCGCCCGTGGCCCCCAGTGGCCGCAGGGGCGCCTGTCGATCCTCGCCGGATTCGTCGAGCCGGGGGAGTCGCTGGAGCACGCGGTGGTGCGCGAGGTGGCGGAGGAGGTCGGCGTCGAGGTGGTCAACCCGCGCTACCTCGGCAGCCAGCCCTGGCCGTTCCCGCGCAGCCTCATGCTCGGCTTCTTCGCCCGGGCCGTCACCACCACGCTGACCCCCGACGCCGAGGAGATCGCCGAAGCCCGCTGGTTCAGCAGGGCGGAGCTGGCGGAGGCGCTGCGATCAGGCGAGGTGCGCCTCCCACCGCCGGTCTCGATAGCCCGCCGCCTCATCGAAACCTGGTACGGCGCCCCTCTCGCCGGAGACTGGTGAATCCTGTCACCGTAAGTAAAGACAGCGATGCGTCAGGTGATGGCGAAGTAGGGTCGCGGCCATGGATGAATCGCGTCTCGATGAAATCGTGGAGCGGGAGAGCCGGAAACTCGCCATCCAGTACGCCGCTCACGAAGTGCGGATGGATGACATCTTCCGAGGCTACGAACGACGTGTCATCAAGGCGTTGACCGACGCCATCGCCGCCGCCGTGGCCGAGATCAAGGAGGCGGCTCGAGGAGCCGCGCCCCCTGGTGATGTCCGAGGGGGCGCAACCTTCACAGCCCGTCAGGCGGCGTTCTCCAGGAGGGCCTTGACCTCGAGCACCGACGGGTTGGTGCGCACGACGCGCCCGTTGGGGGTCTCGATGACGACGGTCGGCACCGTCTGGTTGCCGTTGTTGACGCTCATCACGAAATCGGCCGCATCCGGGTTCCGCTCGATGTCGACCTCCGCGAAGCTGATGCCCTCGCGCGTGAGCTGAGCCTTGAGCCGCTTGCAGGGGCCGCACCAGGTGGTGCTGTAGACGGTGAGCGCCATGTCGGGGATTCCCTCCAAGGTCAGAGAACGGGCGCTCGTTCCAACATGCCGAAGCCCCCGGTAATTCCTAACCGATCCGCTCGGCGATCCACTGCTGCACGCGCTCGGCCACGCCGGGCTCGCGATACAGCAGGGAGCTGTGCGCGACACCGGGCGCCGTGAAGATGGTGACGGGCACGCCGACCTGGCCCAGCGTCTGCTTGAGCAGCTGGCTCTGCTGCGGCGGCACGAACTCGTCCTGCGAGTGGACGGTCAGCATCGGGGCGTCCTTGCGGCTGGAGTGCCAGGCCACCTCCATGCTGGCCCACACCCGCGAGCACTTGCCCTTGGGCTCGCACCCCCCGGCGAGCCGGATCGCCGACGCCCTGAGCTTGCGCTTGTACGGGTCGGTGGTGGCCAGGCCGTCGGTGTACGCCCGCAGCGGCGAGATGATCGGCGAGAGGCCGACGACGCCCTTGAGCCCGTTCATCCCGTTCCCGTACGTGCCGACCGCGGCCGCGATGTGCCCGCCCGCCGAGAAGCCCACCACGACGTAGTTGCCGGGGTCGAAGGACCAGCGGTCGGCGTGCTTGCGGGCCGTGGCGATGGCGGCCAGCGCGTCGGTGCGCTGCGCGGGCCAGGCGGCGTCGCCCGAGAGCCGGTAGTTCAGGTTGAAGACCGTGTACCCGAGGTCGGCGTAGCTACGGGTGATCGACGACATGCTCTTCTTGTCGCCGCTGGACCACCAGCCGCCGTGGATGAGGAAGACGCCGGGACGCCGCGTGCCGTCGGGGGTCCACCAGACGTCCATGTTCTGGCGGCGGTGCGTGCCGTACACGACCGTCTCGACGGCCAGGCCGCCGAGCCCGTTGGGGTCGGTCGGGGTGGTCGCCGTCGGCCCGGGTGACGGGTCCTTGGACGCGTGCGCGGTCACCGGTGTGAACGCGACGGCAGCGAGCGCGAGAACGCTCAAGGAAACCGCAGTGCGCACGGCCTTCCCTTCCCCCCATGCAGATGGTCGGCCCCATTGTGGGGGAGGAGACCAGATCTTTGCATCTCGGTGACGATGAACATACAACGGGCGGCATGTTGCCAGAATGGAGCCCTTCACCGCCACCTGCTGGGAGGATGTACAGGTGAACAGCGTGGACGACGTCCTGGCCGGCCTCGACCCCGAGCAGCGCGCGGTCGCCGAGGCCGTGCGCGGGCCCGTCTGCGTGCTCGCGGGCGCGGGGACGGGCAAGACCAGGGCGATCACCCACCGCATCGCCCACGCTGTGCTCAGCGGCGCCGTCGAGGCGCGGAGCGTGCTGGCGGTGACGTTCACCACTCGCGCGGCGGGTGAGCTCAGGCAGCGGCTGCGCGCGCTCGGCGCTCCCGGCGTGCAGGCGCGCACGTTCCACGCGGCGGCGCTGCGGCAGCTCACCTACTTCTGGCCCAGGGTGATCGGGGGCGAGGCGCCCTCGGTGATCGAGTCCAAGCTGCCGGTGCTGGTCGAAGCCTGCCGCCACATCCGGAAAAATCCGGATCGGTCCGAGCTGCGGGACATCGCGGCGGAGGTCGAGTGGGCCAAGGTCAGCCAGATCGGCCCGGAAGACTACGTCGCGGCGGCGGCCAAGTTCGGCCGGACCCCTCCCGTGGCCGCCGAGGAGGTGGCCCGCCTCTACGAGGCGTACGAGCGGATCAGACGCGAGCGCCACCTGGTCGACTTCGAGACCATCCTGGAGCTGACCGCCGCGGTGATGACCGAGCACCAGGAGGTGGCGGCGCAGATCCGCCAGCAGTACCGCTACTTCGTCGTCGACGAGTACCAGGACGTCAACCCGCTGCAGAAGCTCCTGCTCGACACCTGGCTGGGCGGGCGCGACGACCTGTGCGTGGTCGGCGACCCCAACCAGACCATCTACTCCTTCACCGGCGCCAGCCCCCGCTACCTGACCGGGTTCACCGTCGAGCACCCCGACGCCGCGGTGATCAAGCTGGTCCGCGACTACCGCTCCACCCCGCAGGTCGTCGACCTCGCCAACCTGGTCATCGCCAAGGCCCGCTCGCCGCACCGGCTGGATCTCGTCGCCCAGCGTCCCGACGGTCCCAAACCGGTCTTCCAGGAGCACGACGACGAGCCGGCCGAGGCCGCCGGGGCCGCTCGCGCGATCAGGAAGCTGCTCGACCAGGGCGTGCCCTCGCGGGAGATCGCGATCCTGTTCCGCATCAACTCCCAGTCGGAGGCGTACGAGGAGGCCCTGTCCAAGGCCGGCATCCCGTACGTCCTGCGCGGCGCGGAGCGCTTCTTCGAACGTCCGGAGGTGCGCCAGGCCGTGGTGCTGCTGCGCGGGGCCGCCAGGTCGGCGGCCGGTGAGCCGTTGGCCTCGGAGGTCCACCACATCCTGTCGGGCATCGGCCTGACCCCCAACGCGCCCGGCGGCGGCAAGGCCCGCGAGAAGTGGGAGTCGCTGAAGGCGCTGGCCGATCTGGCGGAGGACATGGCCACCGAGGGTGCCGACCTGCAGCACTACGTCGCCGAGCTGGAGCGCCGCGCGTCCGAGCAGCACGCGCCGCCCGTCGAGGGCGTCACGCTCGCGTCCCTGCACGCCGCCAAGGGCCTGGAGTGGGACTCCGTCTTTCTCGTCGGTCTCACCGACGGCATGATGCCGATCATCTACGCCGAGACCCCCGAGCAGATAGAGGAGGAACGCCGCCTCCTCTATGTCGGCATCACCAGGGCGCGCGAGCACCTGTCGCTGTCGTGGGCGCTGGCACGGGCTCCGGGCGGGCGCAAGGGCCGCCGCCCGTCCCGCTTCCTCGACGGCCTCACGGGCCGTCCCGCCTCCTCGCCCCGCGTGGCCGCGCCCGCCCGCGAACGCCGGCAGCCGGCGGCCCCCGTGAGCTGCCGCGTCTGCGCCAGAACCCTGGTCGTGGCGGCCGAGCAGAAACTGGGCCGCTGTTCCACCTGCCCGGCCGACTACGACGAGGCCCTCCTGGAAGGCCTCAAGGCGTGGCGCACCGCCACCGCCAAGGAGGCCAAGGTCCCCCCGTACGTCGTCTTCACCGACGTGACACTCCAGGCCATCGCCGAACGCGTCCCCACGACCGAACAAGCCCTGCTCGCGATAGCCGGAATCGGCAGGACCAAGCTCGACAAGTACGGCGAAGCCGTCCTCGCCCTCTGCCGCACCGCCACCTGACCGATAGGTCGGGTTTGGTAGTCGAAGGGCGGCACGCCAAACTTGTCGGCATACGGTTATCGCAAGGGGGACCTGTGAACGAGGCGCTGAAGGAGCTGCTCGACCTGCTCGACCTCGAGCAGATCGAGCTCGACATCTTCCGCGGACGCAGCCCCGAAGAGCGCATCCAGCGCGTCTTCGGTGGTCAGGTCGCCGCCCAGGCGCTCGTCGCCGCAGGCCGCACGGTTTCGTCCGACAGGAACGTGCACTCGCTGCACGCCTACTTCATCAGGCCGGGCGACCCCTCGATCCCGATCGTCTACAACGTCGAGAGGGTCCGCGACGGACGCTCGTTCGCCACGCGCCGGGTCGTGGCGGTCCAGCACGGCAAGGCGATCTTCACGATGTCGGCGTCGTTCCACGTCCTGGAGGACGGCGTGGCGCACCAGGCGTCGGTGATGCCCACCGTCCCCGACCCCGAGACGCTGTCCTCGTTCCAGGACCGCATGTTCGAGCTGGTCGGCGACGCGCCCGAATACCGCGACTGGCTGTCACGCCCGCGTCCGGTCGACGCCCGCTACGCCTCGCCGCTGACCTGGGAGGCCTACCGCGACCCGGCCCTGCGCAGCGCCCAGACCAACGTCTGGTTCCGCTACGACGCCGAGCTGCCCGACGACCCGCTGCTGCACGTCGTGCTGGCCGCCTACGCCTCCGACTTCACGCTGGTCGACACGATACTGCTGGCGCACGGCATGGCCTGGGGCGCCTCGAACATCATGGGCGCCTCCCTCGACCATGCCATGTGGTTCCACCGGCCGTTCAGAGCCGACGACTGGCTGCTCTACGCGCAGGAGTCCCCCTGGTCCGGGGGAGCGCGGGGACTCGCTCGCGGTGAGATGTTCACCGCGTCGGGTGACCTCGTCGTCTCCGTCGTCCAGGAGGCGATGATTCGTGTGATGAAGTAGCGAAATCGCAGGTAGAAAATATGTTGCCCGTCCTAGGGTTCCCGGTTTAGGGTCATGGTCAAGCGAGTCGGGCAGCACTGTCCGACGATCCCAGAGTGGAGGTGAGTCCAAGTGAGAAGCATCAAGATGCCGGCCACGCAGTGGCTCGCTTCCGCATGCCGTAACTCGGTCAGGCTCGTCGATGGGCCGGCCAAGCTCCGGCAGGAGAAGTCTGCCCGCAGCCAGGCCGCCGCCTACGCGCACGCCCACTTCGGCGCCAGCGCCTTCAGCGCACCTGTCTTCATCGCAGGCGCCGAACTGCCGACCCAGCAGAGCCCCAAGGGTGGACTGCGCGGTCCGCATCCCTGGAGGGATGTACCGGTCATAACCTGACCGGCAACAAGCCTCCAGGCCGCGGATCCGCAGACAGGATCCGCGGCCTCTTTGTTTGTCCGTGATCCCCGACCACCCACGAGGTGCCCGACCAAGATCAAATAGTTCGATCAAAAGGAGAACGCAGATGGGGGCGAAGACGATCATGGACCTGATCGACGAAGCCAAGATCCCCTGCCGTACCGACCCTGACCTGTGGTTCGCCGAGTCGCCCGAGGACGTCGAGTTCGCGAAGGCGCTCTGCAGCGGCTGCCCCATCCAGAAGGCCTGCCTGGCCCGCGCGCTCGAGCGCGAGGAGCCATGGGGCGTCTGGGGCGGCGAACTGATCCTCAGGGGAACCATCGTTCCTCGCAAGCGTCCGCGCGGCCGTCCGCGCAAGCACCCGGTCGCTGCCTGAACACCGCACCTTCAACCAGAAAGCAGACAGACAGATGAGCACCATGTCCCAGAGGAGCCTCGCAGTGCCGCATCTTTACCATGACCTGGTGAATGACCGAATACAAACGCTCCACCGTGAGGCGGAGGAGCAACGCCTCGCCGCGCGCATCCGGCGCGTGCAGCGGGCGCGGCGCCAGGTCCAGCGGGCCAACGACCGTCTCCGCAGGGTCCTGAGCCAGGAACTCTGACGCGGGAGATCCTGCCGCCGGCGCAGGATCTCCCCGTCAGGCATCCCCTCCACGCCCTGATCGGGATCCCCCTTCTTGGGACCCGCTTCCAGATCTTCGACGAGCACCAGCGGGCCGAGCGCACTTCCTGCGCCCGGCCCGCTGCCGTTTCCTCTTCCTCGTCCAGGCGCGGGAGAACGACATCCGCGCCCGGGTGGACCAGTGGAACAACGACCCGAAACCATTCATTCGTCTGGACCAAGACCGCGAAGGAGATCCTCGAATCCCGCGCTAAACTGCCGACGAATTTTGCATGACACCAGTGCAGCGACCGTAAACGTCCACCGGTTCGATGCTCACGCTGGAAAGGAGTCAGGCGGTCACCGGTGGCAGACGACTTCCAAAGTGACGCCGTCGGGACCTTCCCAGAACGTGGCGTAGTAGGCGGGGCCGTACTGGGGAAACTCCTGAGGCTCATAAAGCACATGCGCACCCCACGCGGTCGCCCATTCGTGCAGGCGATCCACCTCCCGGCGGGTTTTCACCATGAAGGCCAGGTGCTGGAGACCGGGACGATGGCGTGAATAGGCGCCGTCCTCCAGCGCCGGATAGAAGAACAGGTACGTGCCTGGTTTGCCGCCCACTGGGCGGTAGGAGAACTCGTCGTCGGCCGCAAAGAAGCTCTCGAAGCCGACCAGGGGCATGAACTGGTCGTAGTACGCCCTGGCTTGGGCGAGGTCACGGACATTCACTCCAATATGACCCAGGGGCATGTGACGATCATAAGAGTTGAGCCCCCTTATGCGGTCACTGGCACCCCCGACCACACCCGCGAACGCTCATGGTCACTGCGCAAAACAGCGAAATAGGCCCTCTCGCGCACGGCAGACTTCTGGATCAGGGGCATTCAAGCGCCACCGGCATTTGAAGCGTCATCTGGTGCCACGGGCATTTGGCGCCGCGGGCACCTGAAGCACCAACGGGGATGTGAAGCACCATCCGGCACCACCGCCACCTGAAGCGCCACTGCCGGTTGGTGGAAGGGATGGGAGTCGGGGATGGTCAGCTGACGGAGATGGGTTCGTCGTTGGGGTCGTCGCTGAAACCGGGGACCCAGCGGATCACCTCGTCGCGGAAGCGGGCCGTGGTGCCGAGCTGGCAGAGGACACCGACGCCCGCTGCGTGGACGCGGTGGATCAGGACGTACGTGACCGGCAGGTTGAGCTGCCTGACCACGTTGGTCGGCCGTAAATCGGTGACGCTGGCCGCCTGTGCCTGGAGCCACTCGCGGCTGAAGGTGAATTCCTCCACGGCCGTCGGTTCCACGTAGGGGGCGAGGAAGACGCGGAGGGCGTCGACGTCCACCTCTATCTCCGGACGGATGAAGCCTTCTGCGCGAAGGCCCGCCACCACGGTGTCCATGTCGCCCTGGTTGAAGATGCGGGTCAGCTGGCCGAAGGCTCTGGGGTAGCCGTCGGGGAGGCGGTTGACCGCGCCGAAGTCGAGGACGCCGAGCTTGCCGTTCGGCAGCATCCGGAAGTTGCCCGGGTGGGGGTCGGCGTGGAGCATGCCGACCCTGGCCGGTGAGCAGAACAGGAAGCGGACGAACAGCAGGCCGGCCCGGTCGCGCTCCTCCTTGGTGCCGTCGGAGATGATGCGCGACAGCGGGGTGCCGTCCATCCACTCCGTGACCAGGATCATCTCGTTGGCGGCGACCACGTCGGGGACGTGGAAGTCGGGGTCGTCGTCGAACTCGAGGGCGAAGGCGTGCTGTGCCTCCGCCTCGCGCAGGTAGTCGAGCTCTTCGGCGATCCGTTCGCGCAGCTCGGCCAGGACCGCCTTGATGTCCAGGCCGGGCAGCAGGACGCCGAAGAGCTTCCCGAGGCGGGCCAGCTGGGCGAAGTCGCCGAGCAGGGCCTTACCGGCGCCGGGGTACTGGATCTTGACAGCGACCTCGCGGCCGTCGTGCCACACGGCCTTGTGTACCTGGCCGATGGAGGCGGCCGCGGTGGGCTGGTCGTCGAAGGACTGGAAGTTCTCGCGCCAGTCGTCGCCCAGTTGCTCGGTGAGCACCTTGTGGACGGTGGCGACGGGCAGGGGTGGGGCGGCGTCCTGGAGCTTCGTGAGGGTGGCGCGGTAAGGGCCGACGATCTCCGGCGGCAACGCGGCCTCGAAGATGGACAGCGCCTGCCCGAGCTTCATCGCGCCGCCCTTGAGCTCGCCGAGGACCTTGAAGATCTGCTCGGCGGTGCGCTGCTGGATCTCCTGGGCGACCACCTCGGCGGACTTGCCTCCGATTCGCTTCCCGATGCCCAGGGCAGCGCGGCCGGCGAACCCGAGTGGAAGGGTCGCCAGCTTGGCGGAGCGCGTGACGGCGCGGCGCGGAAGATCGCTCACACTGATGCGCGGTGTCTCGTTCGAGACGCCGCTTCCCCCCTTCGTGGTCGTCCCCGGAACAGGTCAGTCACTGGGAAGCTGACATGACCATTCTTAGCGAATATGGATTGTTTCGCATACAACGACATTGCTGGTGCTTTGCCCATGTGCGGGTTTTCCAGCGCCAATCAGGCATTACGTCGACTGTGCCGTTGGTCACAATGGACTCTCGTCCTTCCAGGTGGGCAAGGGCGTGGCCGGTCGCGGCGGCTGCGACGGCCGTCGCCAGGGCGGAGTCGCAGGCGATCTCGCCGGGTGGGAAACCGCCCAGCCGCGCGGTGACGATGGGCCAGCCAGGGTCGTGGTCGCGCCTGCTCAGGTCGAGGCAGTGCAGGCAGGCCGTCTCGCCCGGGAGTACCAGCGGGCCGACGGACCCGTGACCTTCGTACGCGGACGCCAGAAGATGCGGGATGCCGAGATCGGTCAACTCGCTGACAAGGACGCCGTCGAGCGGGGTGACAGGAGCGAGGATCACGAGATCGGGACGTTGCGAGCCATCACCCAGGTACGGAGCTCCGGCCCTCACGTCGACCGAGGGCGCGGCGCCGCCGACGGGCCCGGGCGCGGAGACCTCCGCAGGAGGCCGAGGTGAGGAGGCGTCCTCAGTGGCGGACGGGCGTCTACGGCGAGCAACGGCCCCCCGCCCCAGGGAGGAGGCATCCAAACCGGACGGAGCCGCCAACGAACTGGGTGGGGACAGCTTCGATCCGTGTGGAATCGCCTTCGAGCCGAGCGGAGTCGCCCTCGAGCCGGGTGCGGTCGCCCTCGAGCCGGGTGGGGTCGCCCTGGGGATGGACGGAGCTGACCTGGAAGCGGATCGGGGAGTGCCGTTCGGATCCATGCTGGCGTGCTCGGGTGAGTGGGGAGCGCCGGACGTGAGTCTCCGGGCGACCGCCACCGCGGCCTCCTCACGCGGCAGCCCGACTTCGGACCAGGTGAGGCCACCGGGCGTGACGTCTGAGGGGCGGGTGAGAGCGGCGTCGATCACCCGGATGTGCCCCACGCCGCATGCCGCGAGGAGAGTGACGATCTGGGCGCCGACTCGACCTGCGCCGTAAACCCGTACACGTGCCTGCCTTCTTCTGGCCAGGGCGGCGTGGCCGCCGTCGAGGGTGGTGGAAGCGAGGTCGAGGGCGTCGAGGTCAGGACGCAGGCGGTCTCGTTCGCTCAGCGGGACATCGGTGAGCGGGGTGGGGAGGGCGGCGTCGTGAACGATGCCCTGGCTGGTGAGCTGGTCGAGGAGTGAACGGGCCGCGGGCTCGTCGAGCCCCGCCGCGGCCGCTTCGCGCAGCGCCTGGCCCAGGTCGAGGGTGCCGTCGAGGCGTCCGATCCACTGACGGATCGGACGGGTCAGGTCGGTCAGCATGACGGCCCGTCGGGGGTGTACGCCGAGTTGCAGGGTGTGCTCGTCGCGGATGATCCGCCGCAGGGCGGGTTTCACTCGTGGCCTCATGGCGCGAAAGGCTTCCACGCGAACTCAGGATCCGGTGCGGGTTTCTCAAGCGCTGTGGATAACGGATCCCGCAGGACGCGAGCCTGTGGAAGACGGATGACCCGCCAGGTATGTGCTGAGCGGGCGACAAGGAAGAAGGACAGGGAGGGCGGGCAAGGAAGTGACAGCCCACGGGCGGGCGAAGAAACGACACAGCGTGGGGGGCGAGGAGGAACCACAGCGCGGTGAGGCAAGGGCGTGACAGCGGGCGAGGAGCAAACGCAGCACGGTGGGGCAAGGCGTGACAGCGCGGGTGGGGAGGCGGCACAGCGTGGTGGGCGAGGAAGTGATGCAGCGTGGGCGGGCGAGGAAGGGAGACAGGAGGGACAGACACCGCAAGAAGGGCGAGAGGCCGGTGGGAAGGGCCGGGCGGGCCTGGCTACGCTCTCCCGCATGAGCGAGCTCCTGGTAGACCGCAAAGACAACGGCATCGTCCTGCTCACCCTGAACTGTCCGGACCGGCGCAACGCCATGACCGACCGCATGACCGAACAGTGGCGTCTCACGATGGACGAGCTGGCCCGCGACCGCGACATCCGGTGCGTCGTCGTGACCGGTGCGGGCAGCGCCTTCTGCTCCGGCGGGGACCTGTCGTGGATCGGCGAGCGCGGAGCCGAGGACGTCCCCCGGCTGCGGGACCGGATGCTCACCTTCTACCGCACCTGGCTGGCCATCTCCTCGCTGGAGGTCCCCACCATCGCGGCCGTCAACGGTCCGGCCGTCGGAGCAGGGCTCTGCGTCGCGCTGGCCTGCGATCTCGTGTACGCCGCCGACGACGCCAAGCTGCTGGCGCCGTTCACGTCGCTGGGCCTGCATCCGGGCATGGCGGCCACGTACCTGCTGCCGAGAAGGGCGGGAACCGGGCTGGCGCGGGAGATGCTGCTCACGGGACGCACGCTCCTCGGAGCAGAAGCAGCGGATAAAGGACTGGTAAATCAATCTTTCTCCAAAAATGACCTTATGCGGGAAGTTGAGAAGATCGCTGAGACGGTCGCACGCAACGCCCCCATTGCCACGAGGCTTACCAAAGTCGCACTCAACCAGGATCATCAGGACCTGGAAGCCGCGCTCCGATGGGAGTCCCTGGCGCAGCCGGTGACCATGGCGTCCGCTGACATGATCGAGGGATTGGCCGCGATCGGGAAAGGCGCCTGCCCAAATTCACCGGCTCTTAATCATCTGACCAGCAGAAACAAGGTCCACCCTCTGTGGAATTTCGCCAGTCTCGGCTAACGTGCATATGTGCCCCCCGAGACAGTCGAGGTCCGTCGCAGTTCTCGTCGCCGGCGTACGGTCTCCGCCTACCGCGACGGCGACAAGACGGTCGTGCTCCTGCCCGCCTGGCTGAGCGGTGACGACGCCGATGAATGGGTGAGCCGGATGCTGGATCGGCTTGCTGCCAAGGAGCGGCGGAGAAGGCCGACGGACGAGGGCCTGCTCGAGCGTGCCCGAGAGCTGTCGGCGAAGTTCCTCGACGGCGAGGCCGACCCCGTGAGTGTCCGCTGGGTCGACAACCAGCAGCACCGCTGGGGCTCCTGCACCCCGGAGACCGGCACGATCAGGATCTCGACCCGCCTCAAGGGGCTCCCCGAGTGGGTCATCAACTACGTCATCATCCACGAACTGGTGCATCTGCTGGTGCCCAGCCATGGCCCGCGGTTCTGGGCGCTGGTAGAACAGTATCCCAAGGCAGAACGGGCGCGCGGCTTCCTCGAGGGGTTCTCCGCCGCCGCGCACACCGCACCGGAGGAGTGTTGACGCGTACGGCCGCGGTCCTGGTACGGCAGAGCATGGCCAGGGCGGCCCCCGAGGGCGTGGCCCCCGACGAGTTCCTGGAAGCGGTGGCGGAAGACACCTACGAGATGGTGGCGGGCCTGGAGCTGCTGACGCCCGTCCTGGTGACGAGTGTCGCCGGCCTGGAAGAGATCGTCTGGCCGGGCACCGAGGTGATCACGATAGCCGAGGACGAGCCGCTGAAGAGCATCGTGAAACGTCTGGACGGCGACCAGGTCGTGGTGATCGCCGCCGACGCGCCCGACCTGCCGCCGCTGCTGGTCGGCAAGCTCTTCCGCGAGCTCGGACGCGCCCAGATCACGGTCTGCCCCGCCGAGCGGGGTGGCGCGGTGGCGCTCGCCTGTGGCCTGCCGATGCCCGACTGGGCCGACCCCGACCTGGACGACCCCGATCCGGTGGCCACGCTGCGCGCCCAGGCCCCCGGCCGTCGCATGGTCGCGACGGGCCCTGGCTGGCACCGTCTGCGCACCCCCGACGACCTCGGCCGTCTCGACCCCGGCCTGGAAGGGTGGGAGAACACCCGCGCCCTGCTCAGGGCACGCTGAGGACGGCGAACACGGCGCGATGGTCGGTCTGCGGCACGGTGTGCACGGAGACCTCCTTCACGCCGACCCGCTCGTCCACCAGCACGTGGTCGATCGTGATGATCGGCGGGACCCTCTTGTTGGCCGGCCAGGTCGGCACGAGCCCGGCGCCCACCGTGTCGGCCGCGTCCTTGTAGCCGCGAGCCAGCAGCCGCCGCATCGGCGCGTGGTCGAGCGTGGCGTTGAAGTCGCCCGCCAGCACCCGGACCGTCTCCTTGGACGGCGGCGGGAACGCGTCGAATGCCGCGTTCCAGTTCGCCACCTGGGGGCCCAGCGGCGTGAAGGTGTGCACGTCCAGGAATTCGATCGGCTTGCCGCCGGGCAGCGCGATCAGCGCGGCGGGCATGTGGTGCCCCACCTGCGGCATCTCGTGGTCCAGCGGCGTGAGCGGATGCCTGGAGAACAGGCCGCTGCCGGACGCGCTCCACTCGTCCTGGAGCACGCGGTGCGGCATCAGCGTCTTCAGCCCGGCGGCGTCGAGATCCGCCACCGCCCCGGGGGTCAGCTCCTGGGTGCTCAGTACGTCGGCGTCGTACCGCTGGGCCAGGTCGACGATGGCCTGCGCGTCGGCGCGTCCGAACAGCATGTTGACGGTGAGGACGCGAAGCGGCCGGCCGACCGTGGCCTCGGCGGAGCCGAGCGCCCTGGGCAGCACGGCGAAGCCGAACGCGGTCGTCGTGAGCAGCGCGACAGCGGTGGCGGCGCGCCTGCGTCCGGCGGCCGCCATCAGCAGGGGCACCAGCGAGCTCGCGGCCGCGTACGGTGTGGCGGTCATGAGCTGGCTGGCCAGCGAACCGCGCTCCACCCCGGTCAGCCGGGCGATGGCCCAGGCGGCGAGGGGGGTGACCGCGAGCCAGGTCAGCGTTCCGGCGATGGTGCGGCCGATGGTGCCGCGCTTCCTGGCGGGGGTCACGATGGTCCCGCCAACGGGACGGTCGGCCGAGACGTCCGCCATGTGCCCCCCTTGTACCGGTGCGACGCAGCGGACTCTAACCGACCACGCGTGAACCTGACGTAAGAACCGCCTGTCCACGTGCGGCCAATCGGCGGGTGGCCTCGTCGGACAGCTCGGGGATCTCCCCGACGAGGAACCAGCGCAGGTCCAGCGACTCCTCGCTGATCACGGCCTCCGCGCCGGCGGGCGCCACGGCGGCGTACTCGACGTCGAGATGCCAGCTGTGCGGCGGATGGCACCAGACGCGGTGCTTGTCCAGCGCCAGCGGGCCGGACAACAGCTCAAGCCCGAGAATTCCGGACTCCTCGGTGGCCTCGCGCAGCGCGACGTCCGCGAGGGACAGGTCGGAGGTCTCGCAGTGGCCGCCCATCGGCAGCCACATCCCGGCCTTCGGGTGCAGGGTCAGCAGAACCCGAGCGCCGTCGTGCGACAGCACCGCGGTCGTCGCCGTGAGATGCCCGGGGACACAGCCGCGCAGCATCGCGTCGTCGTGCGCCGCCAGGTGGTCGAGGAACTCCGCGCGAAGGGCCTCCTCCGCGGGCGTCGGCGCCACCCAGCCGCTCAGCACGCCGACCGCGTCGCGGTGCAGGCTCAACGCTGCTCGCCCTCGCCGTCCTCGTCGCCGGGCTTGGTCTCGAACTGCGAGATGTCCCAGGCCGCCTCGCCGCGCACGAACGCCTCCGGATCGTCGAGATCGTCGGACGTCGGCATGAGGTCGGGGTGCCCCCACAGCGCGTCGCGCCCGTCGACGCCGCGCGCCTCCTGCACCGCCTGCCACAGCGCCGCCGCCTCGCGCAGCCGCCGCGGGCGCAGCTCCAGCCCGACGAGCGTGCCGAACGTCAGCTCCGCGGGGCCGCCCGTCGCGCGCCGCCGCCGTACCGTCTCGGCCAGCGCGCCCGCGGACGGCAGCTTGCCCTCGGCGGCCTGGTCGACCACCGTGGCGACCCAGCCCTCGACCAGCGCGAGCATCGTCTCCAGCCGCGCCAGCGCAGCCTTCTGCCGCTCGGTCTCCTCGGGCTTGAGCAGCGCGCCGCCGCTCAGCGCCTCCTGGATCGCCTCGGGGTTGCTGATGTCGATGCTGCGAATCTGCTCTTCCAGCGCGGACGTGTCGACCGTGATGCCCCTGGCGTACTCCTCGACGGCGCCGAGCAGATGGGAGCGCAACCACGGCACGTGCTGGAACAGCCGGTGGTGGGCGGCCTCGCGCAGCGCCAGGTAGAGCCTGATCTCGTCGTTCGGCACCTCGAGGCCCTGGCTGAAGGAGGCGATGCCGCCGGGCAGCAGCGCCGCCGTGTCGGACAGCGGCAGGCCGATGTCGGTGGTGCCGATCACCTCGCGGGCCAGCGAGCCGAGGGCCTGGCCGATCTGCTGGCCGACCATCATGCCGCCCATCTGCTTCAGCATGCCCATCAGCGGCCCGGCCATCTGCTGGGCCTCGGGCGGCAGCCCGGCGCCGCCGAGTGAGCCGCCCATGGTCTCGACCATGCGTTCGGCGATGGGTTCGCAAAGTTTGCGCCACACCGGGACCGTGTTCTCGATCCACTCCGACCGGCTCCACGCCTGCGGGTTCGACACGCCGCTCGGCAGCGTGGTGGCCTCGTTCAGCCACAGGTCGGCGAGCCGCAGCGCTTCCACGATCTGGCGGCGTTCGCCCTCCATGACGCTGGGATCGCCCTCGGCGACCACGGCGTGTCGGGCGATGTTCTTGGCCATGTCCCAGTTGACAGGGCCTGAACCCTGCGGCGCCGACAGCATGTCGGCGAACTGGCGCATCGCCTGAGCCATCTGCTCAGGGTTGCCGAACATGGCGAACGGGTTCTCGTTGGGGTCGTTTTCGCGACCTGGCAGGTCAGTCACCGCTCTACCTCGTGCAGGATGGAGGAGTCCACATCCGCCACGTTAGTCGTCCTACGGCGGATCAGTGCAAAGTGAGGACCTGGTGCCTACCTCGAAACGCCCGCGCCAACCCGTCGTAGCCGTCACGGGTGCCGCCTCCGGCATAGGCCGCGAGCTGCTCGCGAGGCTCGTCACCGCCGCGGATTTCCGCAGGGTGGTGGCCATCGACGAGCAGCGCGGCGACGTACAGGAAGCCACGTGGAGGGTGATCGACGTCCGAGATCCGCTCTTGGCGAACCGGATCTCGGACATCGACGTCCTGGTCCATCTCGCGGGCGACTACGCCGTCGACTCCGACCCGGCCGAGCGGCGCGCGTACAACCTGCGAGCTGCGCAGACCGTGCTCACGGCGAGCGCCGCGGCACGCGTGCGGCGTGTCGTGCTCGTCACGAGCGCGATGGTGTACGGCGCCGCGCCCGAGAACGACGTGCCCCTGCCGGAGGACTCACCGGTCGCGGCCGAACCCGACACCGGCGTGGTCGGCGACTACCTGGAGATCGAGGCGCTGGTACGCAGGTCGCTGCGCAGCCATCCAGGTCTGGAGGTGACCGTGCTGCGTCCGGCGGCGGTCGTCGGCCCCGGCATCGACACGGTGATCACCCGGCACTTCGAGTCGCCCAGGCTGCTCACCGTCAAGGGCTGCACGCCGCGCTGGCAGTTCTGCCACGTCGACGACCTGGTCTCGGCGCTGGATCTGGCCGCACGCGGGGTCGTCACCGGCGTCGCGGCCGTCGGGTCCGACGGCTGGCTGGAGCAGGAGCAGGTCGAGGAGCTGTCGGGCATCCGCCGCTTCGAACTGCCGGCGGGTCTCACGTTCGGCACGGCCCAGCGCCTGCACAGGCTCGGCATCACCCCGGCGCCCGCCACCGACCTGCACTACGTCGTCTACCCGTGGGTCGTCGACTGCACGGCGCTGCGCGAGGCCGGCTGGAAGCCGGCCTGGACGAACGAGGCCGCGCTGGAGCAGGTCCTGGAGCTCAGGGAGAACCGCACGACCGTCGTCGGCAGGCGGCTGCCGGTCAAGGAGGCGACCCTCACCGCCGCCGGAGCCACCGTCGCGGTCATCGGCACCGCGGCGATCGTCCGCCAGGTACGCAAGAAGAGGCGGCTGCCGTAGGCTCGGTCCGTGGACGCCATCCGATTGCTGGGCATTCGTGACACCCCGCTCTCCGTGGACGAGGTGCTGGCCGCCGTGGGCGACCACGCCGCTGGAGGCACCACGATCTTCGTGGGCACCGTACGCGAGCAGGACCACGGCAAGCCCGTCAGCCGGTTGTCGTACTCCGCGCACCCCTCGGCGGAGGAGGTGCTGCGGCAGGTGGCGGAGAAGGTGGCCACCGACTTCCCGGTCACGGCGCTGGCCGCCGTCCACCGGGTCGGCGACCTGGAGCTGGGCGACACGGCCGTGATCGTCGCGGTCGCCTGCCCGCACCGGGAAGAGGCGTTCGGAGCGTCGCGCAGGCTGATCGACGACGTCAAGTCGCAGGTCCCGATCTGGAAACACCAGGTCTTCGCCGACGGGTCGGCCGAGTGGGTCGGTGCCTGCGAATAAGCTCATCCCCATGTCACGACGCGCCCTGACCCTGCTGGTGGCGGGATTCCTCGTGCTCGCGCTCGGTGTCGTGGGGGCCTTCCTGCCCGTTCCATACGTCGTCCTCAGTCCGGGGCCGACCGAGAACACGATCGGCGAGGTCGAGAAGAAGCCGGTCATCACGATCAACGGGCGGCAGACCTACCCGACCAGCGGCGAGCTGAACCTGGTCACCGTGGCCTACCAGGGCGGCCCGACCAGCCGGATCGACCTGCTCACCGCGCTGCGCGGCTGGCTCGACCCGACCGTCGCGGTGGTCCCCGAGGAGACGATCTTCCCTCCGGCCCGCTCCGCCAAGGAGGTCGAGGAGGAGAACACGGTCGAGATGACCAACTCCCAGGACTACGCCACCGCCGCCGCACTGACCGAGCTCAAGATCCCGTTCAGCACGGTGGTGGGCGTGATGTCCACGGAGAAGGGCAAACCCGCCGACGGCAAGCTGCAGAAGGGCGACGAGATCAACGCGGTCGACGGCAAGCCCGTCACCGACGTGGACGTCGTCAGCGAAGCGGTCAAGGCGCACAAACCCGGCGACCCGGTCGCCTTCACCATCACCAGGGGCACGCAGAAGCAGGACGTCACGGTCAACACGGTCGCGGGCACCGGCAACAAGACGATCGTCGGCGTGGTGATGCAGGCCAAGTACAAGTTCCCGTTCAAGGTCGACATCAACGTGGGCGACGTGGGCGGGCCGAGCGCCGGGCTGATGTTCTCCCTCGGCATCCTCGACAAGCTCACACCCGGTCCGCTCACCGGCGGCAAGGACATCGCGGGCACGGGCACGATCACGCCCTCGGGCGAGGTCGGCGCGATCGGCGGCATCGCGCAGAAGATGGTGGGCGCGCGCAAGGCCGGTGCCACGATCTTCCTGACGCCCGCCGAGAACTGCGCGGAGGCGCTGAAAGCCGTTCCCGAGGGGTTGCGGCTGGTCAAGGCGGAGTCGTTGCACTCGGCCGTCCAGGCGCTCGACGCGCTGCGCACCGGCAAGGGCGCTGTGCCGTCGTGCGCTGCCAGCTGAAACTTCTGGGGATCGCCGTGCGTTAGCCGTATGGCTGGCCCTGCGGTGTAGGTTGCCAACCACGGACCGTTTGTTCAACACGACGAGGGGTTGGCCTTGAGCTTCCGGACCCCAGGAGCCGGCAAGGGGATGCGATTGCCCCGCCGACCGCGACTGCTTCTACCCGTCGCCATCGCCGTTGTGGCGGTTGTGGCGTTGTTCTTCCTCTTTTCGGGGATCTATACCGACTACCTGTGGTTCGACGCGGTCGACTACACCTCGGTCTTCTCCGGTGTACTGCTGACCCAGATCGTGCTGTTCCTCATCGGAGCGGTGCTGATGGTCGGCATCGCGGGCGGCAACATGCTGCTGGCCTTCCGGATGCGGCCGATGTTCGGTCCCGCCATGTTCGGCGGCGGCAGTGGCGCCGACCGCTACCGGATGGCGCTCGATCCCCACCGCAAGCTGATCTTCATTGTCGGCATGGGCCTGCTCGCGCTGTTCGCGGGCTCCCCGCTCGCCGGCCAGTGGAAGACGTGGTTGCAGTTCGTGAACGGCGAGTCCTTCGGCAAGAAGGACGCCCAGTTCGGCATGGACATCTCCTTCTTCATGTTCGACTACCCGTTCATCAGGATGGTGCTGAACTTCCTGTTCACCGCCGTGATCATCTCGATCATCCTGGCGGCGATCACGCACTACCTGTACGGCGGGTTCCGCCTGCAGTCGCCCGGGCTGCACGCCTCCCGCGCGGCGCGGGTGCACCTGTCCGTCCTGCTGGGCGTCTTCGTCCTGCTGAAGGCGGTGGCGTACTGGTTCGACCGCTTCGGGCTGGTCTTCTCCGACCGGGGGTTCGTCAACGGCGCGTCCTACACGGACGTCAACGCCGTCCTGCCGGCCAAGACCATCCTCGCGATCATCGCGCTGATCTGCGCCGTGCTGTTCTTCGCCGGCGTCGTACGGCCCGGCGGCATGCTGCCCGGCGTCTCCTTCGGCCTGCTCGTGCTGTCGGCCATCCTGATCGGTGGCGTCTACCCGGCGCTGGTCGAACAGTTCCAGGTCAAGCCGAACCAGCAGCTCAAGGAAGCCGCGTACATCGATCGCAACATCAAGGCCACCCGCGAGGCGTACAACGTCGCCAACACGGAGATCACGCCTTACAGCGCCGAGGCCGACCCCAGCAAGGTCCGCTCCGACGGCGACGCCTCCGTCTCCGGCGTCCGGCTGCTCGACCCCGCGCTGGTCTCCGCCACGTACGAGCAGACGCAGCGCATCCGGGGTTTCTACGGCTTCGCGCCCCAGCTCGACGTCGACCGCTACCCCGACAGCACGGGCAAGCTGGTCGACCACGTCGTCGGCGTGCGCGAGCTCATGGGGCCGCCCGAGGGCCAGAACAACTGGATCAACAAGGCCCTGGTCTACACGCACGGCTACGGTTTCGTGGCCGCGCCGGGCAACGAGGTCAACTCCGGCGGCCTGCCCGACTACGACGCCAAGGACATGCCGGTTACCGGCCCGCTGGCCAGCACGACCGCGCTGAAGGAGTCGCGGATCTACTTCGGCGAGAGCCCGGCGGCCACCGACTACGTCATCGCGGGTGGAAATCCCAACAAGCCGCAGGAGCTCGACTATCCGGAGGTGGGCGGCACCGGGCAGAAGAACACCACGTACACCGGCAAGGGCGGCGTCCCGGTCGGCTCGTTCCTCAACCGGCTCGTCTTCGCGGCCAAGTACGGCGAGAAGAACATCCTGCTGTCGGGTGACATCAACGACAACTCCAAGATCCTCTATGTACGCAACCCGCGTGAGCGGGTGGAGAAGGTAGCCCCCTTCCTGACCCTCGATGGCAACCCCTACCCGGCGGTCGTCGACGGGCGCGTCACCTGGATCCTCGACGGTTACACCACGTCCAACGACTACCCGTACTCCCAGAGCGAGAGCCTGGGCGACATGACCCGCGACACCGCGACGAACCTGCGCGCGGTCGCCCAGCAGCCACAGGACAAGATCAACTACATCCGGAACTCGGTCAAGGCGACCGTCGACGCCTACGACGGCACCGTCACCCTGTACGGCTGGGACGGCAACGACCCGCTGCTGAAGACGTGGAGCAAGGTGTTCCCCGGCATCGTCAGGCCGGCCTCGGAGATGAGCGCGGACCTGAAGAACCACGTCCGCTACCCGGAGGACCTGTTCAAGGTGCAGCGCTACACGCTGGCGCGCTACCACATCGAGGACGCCGCGGCCTTCTACAGCGGCCAGGACTTCTGGAACGTCCCCAACGACCCGTCGCAGGGCAACGCGACCAAGCAGCCGCCCTACTACCTGACGACCACCATGCCGGGGGAGGGCGCGAAGCCGACGTTCTCCCTGACGACCACGTTCGTGCCGAAGGCCGGTCCGAACCTCGCGGCGTTCATGGCGGTCGACTCGACGGCGAGCGACGACTACGGGAAGCTGCGCATCCTGCGGATGCCGTCCAACACCCCCGGCCCCGGTCAGGCGCAGAACGCCTTCCAGAGCCGCTTCGCCGGTGAGCTGAACCTGCTGGGCGTCGGCGCCTCCTCGGTCCGGTACGGCAACCTGCTGACGTTGCCGTACGCGGGTGGGCTGGTGTACATCGAACCGGTCTACATCCAGGTCGCGCAGGGAGGCGGCCAGGAGCCGTACCCGATCCTGCAGCGGGTGCTGGTCTCGTTCGGCAGCAAGATCGGCGTCGACAGAACCCTCGACGGCGCCCTCAAGCAGGTCTTCGGCACCGGGCAGGAGACCACCGAGACCCCGCCGCAGACCCAGCCCAACACCAACTCCGCCCTGCAGTCGGCCATATCCGCGGCCGAACAGGCCTACAAGGACGCCCAGAAGGCCCTGCAGTCCAGCCCGCCGAACTGGGACGCGTACGGCAAGGCCCAGAAGCGCCTGGAGGAGGCCCTGAAGTCCCTCCAGAACCTGGGAGCCCGACCGGCGCCCACGGCCACCCCGTCGGCCTCGCCGACGCCGACGCCCACTCCCACGGCCACGTCCACAGCTACATCCGCGGACACGTCCACGGCCACCAGCAGCCCGACACCATCGGGCGGCACGTAGATCGTTGATTTGCGTAAGCCCCGCGTCGCCGATAGTCTCTAGACACACACCGACGCGGGGTGGAGCAGTTCGGTAGCTCGCTGGGCTCATAACCCAGAGGTCGCAGGTTCAAATCCTGCCCCCGCTACCAAGAGGAAACGCCCTCCGAGAGAAATTCTCGGAGGGCGTTTTCGTTTGTCCGCGCTGACGCCAAGTTGCCGCTTCTGCCGATGACGGTGCACCCGTCAGTGACACCGCGGATCCCAACCGGGGTCGTGGGGCCATCGAAGAACTCGACGACGACGTCCTTGTAGCCTGCGCGCCAAGATCCGCCTGGCTTGACGTAGGCGCGGCCGGCGAGCTTGCCGCCCTCGACGCCCTGGATCGCGGCAGACTCGTAGTATCGCGCGATCTCGTCATCGGGAAGCTCGGTGATCAGTGAGATGCGAACCACTCCAGGCAAGCGCCGAACGGCCGAAGTGCCCCTTTGGGCGAGGATCACGCCTTGGCGTACACCAGCAGGTACCGCCAGAACAGCAGCCGCCTGATCCGCGCTCCGGGCAGCAGGTCCGCCGCCTCGCGCCTGACCTCGTCCAGTGTCATCGCGGGCCTCGCCACGGGCGCCGTGACGGGAGGCCCCGGGCGGTGGCTCAGCGCCAGCCTGGCGGCGGCGTTCACGGGGATGGCGGCCAGGCTGACCAGGTAGTCGGAGGGCATGCTCTCGCGGTAGCACCCCAGCACCGCGAGCACGCCGCCGGGGGCCAGCGACCGGCGCAACCGGCTCACCGTCCCGAACGGGACGTGATGCAGGCTCGCCAGGCACGAGATGTAGTCGTAGTGCCCGGACGGCAGCTCCATCGCCGTCACGTCGCCCCGGACGAACCGCACCCTGTCGCTCCGCGCGGCCTTGATCACCGCCGCGTCCGGGTCCACCGCGTCGACCTCCAGGCCGCGGGCGGCGAGCCTGCCCGCGAACCGGCCCGTGCCACAGCCCACGTCGAGCGCACGCCCGGCGCCAGGCGGCACCTGCCTGAGCAGCAGCCTGTGATAATGGTCGTTGTGGTCGAAGGTCATGGTCGCAGTATGTCTTGAACCATGACACCAACGCCTGATTACATCATTACGTGACTGATGAGAAAGTGCCGTCCCTGTTCGAGTGGGCAGGCGGCGCGCAGGCGTTCGAGCAGCTGACCGAAGTGTTCTACCAGAACGTCGTCAAGGACGACCTGATCGGGCCGCTGTTCGCGCACATGGACCCGGCGCATCCGCGATACGTGGCGATGTGGCTGAGCGAGGTGTTCGGCGGGCCCGACCGCTACACCAAGGAACGCGGCGGATACCCGCACATGCTCTCCCAGCATCTCGGCAAGGGCATCACCGAGCCGCAGCGCCGCAGGTGGGTGAACCTGCTCATGGACGCGGCCGACGAGGTGGGTCTGCCCGGCGACCCCGAGTTCCGGGCCGCCTTCGCCGGCTACATCGAGTGGGGCACCCGGCTCGCGGTGCACAACTCAAAGCCGGGCGCCACACCGCCGGCCAAGGCCCCCGTGCCGCGCTGGGGATGGGGCGTTGCCCCGCCATACCAGCCGTAACCTGGACACATGCAGGGACGCGACAGGACTCCGCGTGGGCGCCTGCGGATCTACCTGGGCGCGGCCCCAGGCGTGGGAAAGACGTACGCCATGCTGAGCGAGGCGCGCCGCGCCAGGGAACGCGGCAGGGACGTGGTCGTGGGGTTCGTCGAGCCCCACGACCGCCTCCGCACCGCCGAGCTGCTCGACGGCCTGGAAGTGATCCCGCGCAGGACCACCCACTACCGGGGAGCGAGCTTCACCGAGCTCGACACCGACGCCGTGATCGCCCGCAAACCCAGGATCGCCCTGGTGGACGAGTACGCGCACACCAACGTCCCAGGCTCCCGCAACCCCAAGCGCTGGCAGGACGTCGAAGCGATCCTGGATGCGGGCATCGACGTCGTCTCGACCGTCAACATCCAGCACCTGGAGTCGCTGAACGACGTGGTCGAGCAGATCACCGGAGTCGCGCAGCGTGAGACCGTCCCCGACGACCTGGTCAGGCGCGCGGCCCAGATCGAGCTGGTCGACATGTCGCCCGAGGCCCTGCTCAGGCGGATGGCGCACGGCAACGTCTACGCCCCCGAGCAGGTCGACGCGGCCATGGCCAACTACTTCCGCGTCGGCAACCTGACCGCGCTGCGCGAGCTGGCCCTGCTCTGGCTCGCCGGCAAGGTCGACGAGCAGCTCGACCGCTACCGTGCCGACCACGGCATCGCGGGCACCTGGGAGGCCAGGGAGCGCGTCGTGGTCGCCCTGGCCGGCGGCGCGGAAGGCGACACGCTGGTGCGCAGGGCGGCCCGCATCGCCGCCCGCTCCAAGGGCGCGGACCTGCTGGCCGTCCACGTCACGAGGTCCGACGGGCTGACGTCGGGCAGCGACCCGGCCAGCCTGGCCCGCCAGCGGACCCTGGTCGAGAGCCTCGGCGGCACCTACCACCAGGTCGTCGGCGACGACATCCCGCGCGCCCTGCTCGACTTCGCCCGCGGCGTGAACGCCACCCAGCTCGTGCTCGGCGCGTCCCGGAGAGGACGTCTCGCGCAGATCATGACACGCGGGGTGGGCATGACGACGACCGCCAGGTCCGGCTCGATCGACGTCCACCTGGTGCCCCACGAGGCCACGTCCGGACGCGCCGCGTACCGCTCGCGGGCCGCGCTCACCCGCACCCGCCGGATCAGCGGCTGGGTGATGGCACTGGTCGCGATGCCCGCGCTGACGGCGGCCCTGCTGCCTTCCAGTTTCACGCTGCCGAGCGAGATCCTGCTGTTCCTGCTGCTGGTCGTGGGCGTGGCCCTGGTGGGCGGGATGTGGCCCGCCCTGACCGCCGCCGTCCTCGGCTTCGGGCTGCTCAACTGGTTCTTCACGCCGCCCCTGCACACGCTGACGATCTCCGCGCCGGAGAACCTGCTCGCGTTGCTCATCTTCGTCCTGGTGGCGGCCATGGTGAGCACGGTCGTCGACCTGGCGGCCCGGCGCAGCAGGGAGGCCGCCAGGTCGCGCGCCGACGCCGAGGTGCTGTCCACGCTGGCAGGCCACGTGCTGCGCGGCGATTCGGCGCTCACGTCGCTGATGGCCAGGCTCATGGAGGTGTACGGGCTGAGCGCCGTCACGCTGCTCGAACGCGACGGGGAGTCGTGGCGGGTGGTGGCCCTCGCGGGCGGCCCGCCGTCCACCTCGCCCGGCGGCGCCGACACCGACGTGGCCGTGGGCGACGACCTGGTGCTGGCGGTACGCGGACGGCTGCTGGCCGCCGCCGACCGGCAGGTGCTGGAGGCGTTCGCCGCCGAGGCGGCGGTGGCGCTGCGCCAGCAACGCCTGCGGGAGGAGGCCGAGCAGGCCAAGCCGCTGGCCGAGGCCGACAGGATGCGCACCGCGCTGCTCGCCGCCGTCAGCCACGACCTGCGCACACCCCTCGCGTCGGCGAAGGCCGCGGTCGAGAGCCTGCGCAACACCGAGATCGACTGGACGCCCGGCGACCGCAAGGAACTGCTCGCCACCGCCGACGAATCACTCATCAAGCTGGACCGGCTGGTGTCGAACCTGCTCGACATGAGTCGTCTGCAGGCAGGCGCGCTCGGCGTCACCCTGGTGCCCCTCGCGGTCGAGGACATCGTTCCCCGCGCGATCGACGACCTCGGCCCGCTGCGCGACCGCGTGCAGGGAGACGTCCGAGGCTCGCTGCCGGAGGTCTTGGCCGATCCCGCGCTGCTGGAACGGGTGCTGGTCAACCTGATGGCGAACGCCGTCCGCTACAGCCCCGGCGAGGAGCCCGTCGTGGTCACGGGGAGCTGGCACGGCGACCACGTCGAAATCCGCGTGATAGACCGGGGGCCCGGGATCCCGCCGGAGGCGTATGAGAGGGTGTTCATGCCCTTCCAGCGGCTCGGCGACCGCGACAACCACACCGGCGTGGGCCTCGGGCTGGCGCTCTCGCGTGGCCTCACCGAGGCGATGGGTGGCACACTCACGCCTGCGGAGACGCCGGGAGGAGGCCTGACCATGACCGTCTCGCTGCGGAGAATCCCGTGACCCGGGTGCTCGTCGTCGACGACGAGCCCCAGATCCTGCGCGCATTGCGGATCAACCTGGTGGCCAGGCAGTACGAGGTCGCGGTCGCCGCCGACGGCAGCGCGGCACTCCGCGAGGCCGCCGACTGGCATCCCGACCTGGTGATCCTCGACCTGGGCCTGCCGGACCTCGACGGCGTGGAGGTCATACACGGGCTGCGCGGCTGGACCGAGGTGCCGATCATCGTCCTGTCGGGACGTGCGGGCAGCGACGACAAGGTGGAGGCGCTCGACGCCGGCGCCGACGACTACGTGACCAAGCCGTTCGGCATCGACGAGCTGCTAGCCCGCATCCGCGCCGTCACCCGCCGGACGAACGCCTCAGACGAGCCGTCGTCGGTGCAGCTGGGTGATCACGTGATCGACCTCGCGAACAAGACGATCTCCGGCGACGTACGCCTCACTCCCACGGAGTGGCACTTTCTCGAACTTCTAGTACGCAACCCTGGCAAGCTGATCAGCCAGCGGCAGCTGCTCACCGAGGTGTGGGGGGCCTCCTACCTGAAGGAGACGCACTACCTGCGGCAGTACATGGCCCAGCTCCGCCGGAAGCTGGAGCGGGACCCAGCCCACCCGGCGCACCTGCTCACCGAGCCGGGGATGGGGTACCGGTTCCAGCCGTGACTCAGGCGTACTCGATGCGGGAGGACGTGGGCTCTTCCAGGGGGTCGGCCACCGCGTCGGACTCGCGTTCATCCTCTTCGCGGACCCACTGCGAGATGCCCCGGCCCGCCTCGTCGTCGATCTCGTCGATGCGGTGCCCCCGGGGGAACCTGTCCCGGTACATGGCGCAGGACGAGAGCTGTACGTCGTCGCCCATGTCGTGCCCGATGTCGTACGGTTGCTCGCTCATGGAACTCACGCCTTGCCGATCATCGACGCGGCCTTCCGCACGGCCCAAGCGGCCAGCAGGAGCCCGATGACCGCCTGGGCGACGCGCATCCAGGGATCGGACGTGTGATCGGCGAACACCACGATGCCCAGCCACATCAGGCCGAATGTCCCAACTAGGACGATTGCTACCCAATTCAACCCCTGTCGCCACATATGCGAAGTCTTACAGCCGTCACGCCAAATCCGGGTATGTGCACGGTCGTCATCGGGTTACGGGGTTTCGCAGGCCAGGTGTTCTGCGGGTGAGGGGTTCGGCAGGTCGGGTGGTCCGCGGTTCGGCGGATCAGCGGGGGAGGGTGCGCCCCGTGCCGACGCAGCCCCGCATGCGAGCGCGCCTGGGGCGCGGCGGAGGTGCCTGCTCCAGGCAGGCCAGGAGGGCCGCGGCGGTCCGCGCGTCCGAGAGAATGCGCGTCACCGCCTCGTCGTCCTGGGGGAGCTGGCCCCGCTCGGCCAGCTCGTGCCTGATGAAGGCCAGCGGGTCGGGGGCGCCGGCCATGTCGGCGGCGACCGTGGCCCTGGCGGCGGTGAGCAGGCGCAGGTAGTGCGTCCGCAGGATGGCCTCTCGCATGCGCGCGTGTTCGAGGTCGTCGATCAGCGTGCGGGCGACTCGCAGCAGGTCTCCAGCGTGAGTCGTTCCGTCGGCGAGGTGGGCGCGGATGTCGTCGAACTCCGAGCGGGTCATTGCAGACACCTCCGAGTGCGCAGTCTGCTCGTATGTACTACCTATCTAGAGGGGATTGCGGATGACTTGATACGTGCTTGCCGCGTTCGGTCGGAGCTCGACAGGTTTGGGAGGTTCGTGGTGAGGGAAGGACCTAGTGATTACCTGTGTGGCGCGAAGTGGGTCCCGGTGACTGCTAGAGTTGCCCGAGCAGGGCGGCAGGAGGCTCCAAGAGCCTCGCAGATGCCCGGCACATCCCACTTCTTCTGGTTCGCCCGGATGGTTCGCATCTGTCCGGATGTGCTGGTAAGTTAGAGGGGTTGCCCCGGAGACGGGGTGGGTCTGAAATTCCGAAAGCGCCGAATTTGACAGAAAATACGGTCGCTGAAAGAATAAAGACA